>NZ_JBHMIV010000051.1:0-23326 GCF_048060475.1 Nocardiopsis sp. LOL_012
ACTCCCCGCACGGGATGGTGATCGGCCGCGCGTGGCGGTTGGGGGAGGAGGACCTGTTCGCGGGAGAGGTCTCCGACGTCCATCTCTACCAGGGTGTTCTCGACCTGGATGAAATTCAGGCAGTTTTCTACGGTATCGCGCCCGCACCGACCCTCTGAACGACGCCTGCATCCTCCCTGAACTTTCGCTGATATTTCGGTCACCATGAGAGAGGCCCTTCGTGTCCGACACCCCCCAGAACACGTCGAACTCCGCACAAGGGTCTCCCGACGCTGATGCTGTCCCAGAGAAGCCCCCTCAGGCGAAGACCCTGGCCAATAACCGTTTCATGCGGGTCGCCAAGAGACCATTGACGTTTGCAGCGGCGTTGGTCTTTCTCGGATCCGTGCTTCAAGTCGTGCCGGCCTCTTCGATCACGTTCAATGAACGCCCTGAGGTCGTGGATGAGGAGTCCGTTTCCGGGACGGAAATCGAGGGATCCCTCAGTCTCGCTTCGGAAGAGGACGCAGCTTCCCCAGCAGCGTTGACCGAGCCCTTGGCTTTCGCATGGCCGGACAGCACTGCTGATCAAGTCGAGCTAGGCAGACCGGGTGCGGAATCTCCGGTGGCAGAGGGACTGGTCACTGTTGCGAAGGTCGAGGACAGCGAACTGGACGCATGGGAAGGAGAACGAGCAGAAGCCTTCACTGAAAATGATGATCTCCCGTCCTCGGCTGAGGAAGCGACCGAGACCGTCGTTGAAGAGAACACAGAGCGTGAAGAAGAGCTTGAGCCTTCAGCAGAGGCGACCGAAGGCTCCGAGTTCGAAGCGGAAGAAGACCCCACTCACGGACGTGAAAGAACACCGCCTGTCACAGTGGACCCGTCCCCTGAGCCCCAGCCCGTCGTAGTATCCGCAGCAGACTCCGTCGAGGTCGAAATCCTCGACCGGTCCGCCGTGGAATCAGCCGGAGTCAACGGTGTCCTCATCCGCCTGACGCGCACCGACGACGAGTCAGGTGTCGCACTGGTGGACCTCGCTGTGGACTACTCGGCCTTCGCCGATGCCTTCGGTGGGGGTTTCGGTGAGCGTCTCGAACTGGTCGAGGTAGACGAATGCCTGCTCGACGACTCCGTCGAGTGCCGAGACCGTGCTCCGCAAACGTTCACCACCGAGAACAACACCGACACCCAGACCGTGTCCGGAACCGTTCCGGCCCTGGAGGGCAACGGCGTCCTCCTGGCCGCAGCCGCCGCCGGCGACAGCTCCCAGGGTGACTACAGCGCGACCGACTTGTCCGCCAGTTCCAGTTGGAACATCGGGCTGCAGACCGGTGGCTTCACTTGGAGTTATCCGATCGATACCCCTCCCGTTGCCGGAGACCTGACTCCGGGCGTCGAACTGGGCTACTCCTCCAGTGCTGTCGACGGCCGGGTCTCTTCCTCCAACAACCAGACCTCGTGGATCGGTGAGGGATTCGACTACACCCCCGGCTTCATCGAGCGCAAATACAAACCCTGTGCCGATGATCAACCGGACTCCGGGAAAACCGGTGACCTGTGCTGGTCCCACCACAACGCGACCTTCTCCCTGAACGGGCGTGCCGGTGAGATGTTCCTCGATGAGGACGGCACATGGCGGATGCGCCACGACGACGCCTCACAGATCGAGCGCCTCACCGGAACCACCAACGGCGACAACGATGGCGAGTACTGGCGAATCACCACTACTGACGGAACCCAGTACTATTTCGGAATGAACCGGCTCCCGGGTTACTCGAGCGGCGATGCCGAAACGAATTCGGCATGGACCGTTCCGGTATACGGACGCACCTCTGGACAGCCCTGCCACGGTTCGTCCTTCGCTGATTCCTGGTGCCAACAGGCATGGCGCTGGAATCTCGACTACGTGGTCGACGTACACGGCAACGTGATGACCTACACCTACACCGCGGAGGGCAACCACTACGGGCGCAACATGAAAGCCGCGGACGAGACCCCCTACGATCGCGGCGGCTATCTGCGTCACATCGATTACGGGTTGACCTCGGACGATGTCTACGGCACCGCTCCCGCCCGGGTGAGCTTCGCGGTCAGTGAACGCTGCATCCCCACGGATGACTTCGACTGCGCGGTGGGGGAGTTCAACAGCGACAACGCCGACCATTGGCCGGACGCCCCCTTCGACCGGCACTGCGCCTCGGGTCAGGAGTGCACCAACAGGCTCTCCCCGACCTTCTGGACCCGAAAGAAAATGGACTCCATTACCACACAGGTACATGACGGGTCCGCTTACCAGACGGTCGATTCCTGGGAACTGGAGCACAGCTACCCCCAGAACGGGGACGGCACGGCGTCGGACCTGTGGCTGCAGTCCATCACCCACACCGGACACGTCGAGGGCACGGAAACCGAACCCGCCCTACGGTTCGGCGGTACCCAGATGGAGAACCGGGCCGACACCACCAGCGATGGCTTCGCCCCCATGCTGAAGTGGCGTATCACCTCCATCACCTCCGAGACAGGGGCACGCACCGACATCAGCTACGACGGTGGCGGATGCGACCCGGATGCCTTCCCCGAACCGCACTTGAACGACACCCGCTGTTTCCCGGTAGTCAGGGACACCGCCGATGGCGAGGACGTGTACACGGACTGGTTCAACAAGTACGTGGTGACCCAGGTGAGCGAGTTCGACCTGGTCACCGACCAGCCGGAGAACCTCACCACATACGAGTACGTGGGCGACCCGGCCTGGCGCTACCAGGACGCGAACGGCTTCACCCGCGACAAGCACAGGACATGGTCCGACTGGCGCGGATACGAGCAGGTTCGGGTCATCGACGGCCTGTCCGGCCAGACACAGTCCCAGACCGAGCACCACTTCTTCAGGGGCATGCACGGTGACCACCTGCCCGAGGGGACCCGTACGGTCACCGTGACCGATTCCGAGGGCGGCGAGCACACCGACCTGAACGAGTACAACGGCTTCACCCTGGAGCAGTCCACCCGAAACGGACCCGGCGGCGACGTCGTGGAGAAGACGATCTCCCGGCCCTGGAGCAGGGTCACCGGTGAGCGCGACTACTCCTGGGGCACAGTCGAGTCCCGCATGACCGGGATGGCCTCGAACATCCAGTACACAGCGGTTAGCGGCGGGTGGATGCGCACCGGGGAATCCGCGGAGTACGACTCCCTGGGAAGGGTCACCCAGACCCTCGACCACGGAGACCTGGACGTATCCGGGGACGAGCAGTGCACCAGGGTCACCTACGCGGACAACCCCTCCCTGCACATCCTGGACTCGATAGCCCGTGAGGAGAAGGTCGCGGTCGACTGTGACACGACTCCCACCTACCCGGACGACCTGATCAGTGACAGGCTCGCCGTCTTCGACGGGGGAGAGCTCGGGGACGCTCCGACAGCGGGTCTGGCCACACGTACGCTGCGCATCGCCGACCACGACGGCTCGGATGCCGTCTATCAGACCACCCAGGAGACGGAGTACGACAGGTACGGGCGCACTGTGTCGGAGACCGACGCCTTGGACAACGAGACGACCATCTCCTATAGCTCCGACGTACCAGGCGGAACAGCCACGACCGTGGTGACCACAAACCCCCTCGGCCACACCAAAACCGAGCACCTCGACCCGTTCCGCGGACTGCCCGTCGCAGAAGTCGACGCCAACGACAACCGCACCGACATGGCCTACGATCCCCTCGGCCGCCTGACCCGGGTATGGACCCCCGACCAGGTCCGGGCCGAGGGCGTCGACCCCGCCATGCGCTTCGAGTACTTCCTCAGCAACGAGGTTCCCACCGTCGTGGCGACCCACATCCGCCGAGACGACGGCGAGTACGCGACCAGTTACCAGATCTACGACGGCCTGCTGCGCCAGCGCCAGGAACAGAAGCCGGCGGTGGGCGGAGGGCGCCTGATCACGGACGTCTTCCACGACAGCCGGGGCCTGCAGGTCCAGTCCCGCCACGCCTACTACAACGAACAGGACCCCGGCAGCGACCTGTTCGTCGTCAACAACGAGGACGACATCCCGCGCTACACCGAGACCGTCTACGACGGTGCCGAGCGGCCCGTCGAGGTCATCACGATGTCCCGAGGTGTGGAGCTGTGGCGCACCACCTCCGAGAACCTCGGTGACCGACAGTTGGTCACCCCCGCGGACGGGGCGATCCCGACCACGACCATCAAGGACGTTCGGGGCCAGACGGTCGAACTCCGCCAGCACGAGGGAGCCACACCCGCAGCCGACTACACAGCGCTGACCTACACCCACACGCCTGACGGGCAACTGGAGACGGTGACCGACGAGGCCGGCAACGTGTGGCGCAACCACTACGACCTACGCGGGCGCAAGATCCGAACCGACGACCCCGACAGGGGAACCACCACCTACGTCTACGACGCAGCCGACCAGTTGATCTCGACCACCGACGCGCGCGGCGAGACGATCGTCTACACCTACGACGATCTTGGCCGCAAGGTCGCCCAGCGCGAAGGCGGAACGGACGGGCCGCTGCTCGCCTCATGGACCTACGACACGGTGGCCAAGGGAGAACTCTCCAGGGCCACCCGCTACGTCGGAGAACTGGAGTACACGACCTCCATCCACTCCTACGACGCGATGGGCCGCTCCGTCGCCACCACGATCAACATCCCCAACGCTCCCGAACACAGCGCCCTGAGCGGCTCCTACAGGTTCAGGAGCACCTACAACTCCGACGGCAGCATCAGGACCAACCATCTCCCGGCCGCCGGTGGACTGCCTGAAGAGGTCATCAGCTACACCTACAACGACATGGGCATGGCCACCCGGATGCGTGGTCTGAGCGCCTCCGAGACGCTCTACTACGTCAACGACACCGTCTACTCCAAGCAAGGGCTGCTCCTCCAGCGCGAGTCCTACCGGGCCGACGGAAACCACCAGGCCAAGCCGACCTGGTACACGCGCACCTACGATCCCGCGACCAATCGGCTGCTCAACGCCCGTGTCCACCACGAGATCGGCCTCGGGACCCTGGTCGAGCAGAACTACGACTACGACGCCGCGGGCAACGTCCTGAGCATCAGGGACACGCCGACCGCTCAGGAGACACAGTCCGACGTCCAGTGCTTCATCTACGACGAGATGCGGCGCCTGCAGAGCGAGTGGACATCACATGTCGCAGGGGACCAGCCCTGCGCGGACGGACCGTCCACGGACACCGTCGGCGGAGCCGCAGCGTACTGGAACGACTACACCTACGACGAACTGGGTAACCGCACCTCCGAGACACGGCACGGCCTGGCCGCGGGCGACATGGTCGAGTACACGTTCAACCGGCCCGAGGCGGGCCAGGATCAGCCGCACGCCGTGACGAGCGTGGAGTCCTCCGCGACCTCCAGCGGATCCGACGGAGACTCCGAATACACCTATGACGAGGCCGGCAACATGGTCACCCGGGTCACCAGTGGCCGCACTCAGGAACTGGAGTGGAACGCCGAGGGCCGACTCGCCGCCGTCCATGAGGCCGATGACAGCACGGATTTCGTCTACGACACCGAGGGCGAGCGGCTGCTCCGCGACGACGGAACAGTGGTCACCCTCTACCTGCCGGGTATGGAGATCCAGTACAATAAGAACCAGTTCGTCACAGCGGCGACCCGGTTGTATGAGCACAACGGACAGGTGGTCGCGAGCCGCTCGACCGGACCCGCGGGTTCGGGTGTGCACTGGATGTTCTCCGACCACCACGGGAGCGGCCAGTTGGCCCTGGACTCGGTGACGGGTGAGAAGATCCAGCGGCGATTCACCGCCTTCGGCTCTGAGCGCGGGAGGCAGGGCGGCGCATGGCCGAACTCGCGCGGCTTCGTCGGCGGCGTGGTCGACGAGGGCATCGGGCTGACGCAACTCGGGGCCCGCTCCTACGACGCGCAACTGGGATCGTTCATCTCGGCCGACCCGGTGGTGAACTTCGCGGACTCCCAGCAGATGCACGCCTTCGCCTATGCCAACAACAACCCCGTGTCGTTCACCGACCCGGACGGGTTGTTCCTGAAGCGCACCTTCAGCCAGCTCCGTAAGTGGGCCGCCTACCGGGCGCGTCAGGCCGCGATTCGGGCTTACCAGGCGAAGCTGGCAGCGATCCGTGCGTGGAGGATCCGACAGGCCGCGATCCGTGCCGCCCAGATCCGCGCGGCCCAGATCCGTGCGGCGAGGATTCGTGCTGCGCGGATCCGTGCCGCCAAGATCGCGGCGGCCAAGCGCAGGGCCGCTGCTGAGCGTGCGGCCGCCCTGCGCAAGGCTGCTGCGGCCAGGGCCGCCCGGGAGAGGGCTGAGAGGGCTGCCGATGCGCGACGTAGGGCTGCTGTACGCCGAGCGGAGAGCGAAGCGCAGCACAGGGAAGCAGCGCAGTCTGCGATGTACCGGTCATCTGATGAAAACGTCGAGTATCAGAGTATCTCCTTGCCTTCTTCGGGAGTCGACTTTCCTGAGCCGACAGATAATCCTTCGGGTCCGATGCCGATCGACTGCGCTGACCCAGCATATGATTGCTACAACAGCAGGCCACATATCTGCAGTGGAATTTCGATTATTATGATAACTATTGCGATTGGAACGCTGGTTGCGAGCGCTGCGGGAGGGCCTCCAGGTCTTGGAGCGTGGGGAGTATTCTGGGGCCTTGTCGGAGCTAGTACTAGTGCAGCTTGCACGATTGCTACTTGGTGATATTTTGAGCATTTTCGACTTTGCTGATGGAAGCACTCGAAGGGTAATGTATGTTCTCTTGACAATTGCATTCACGATGACTCTGCTGCACTCGATTGCTCAGAGTAGAGGGGTGAAGGTGCCAAAGATAATAACTATATCTATTATTATATTTTTCATTCCTTTTCTTGTTCTTTTGTTTCTTGACATCTCTGGGTTTCTGGGGTGACGAAAGGTGAAGTAAAATATCAGAAATGGGTGTACGTCAAAATAATCCTTGGTTTGTGAAGATGAGACTTTTTCGTCCTGTTTCTCGGAGCTGACCTCGATTCTTCAGAGGCGATCGCTGTCTGGGCGGGCCGTGGGTTCGCCCCGGTTTGTCCCCGCGGTGCGGGAGCGGAGCCATCGCGTGTCGCTGCGGGCTGCGCCGGGCTCCACGATCCCGGAGGCCGAACACCTCTCCTCTCACCTGCTCGTCGGGGCGGGACGCGCTCTTCAGGTCGGTGCGGGGATGGCCCGCAACCGGTCCCAGCAGGTGATGAACGCGTCCTTGTAGGGCCAGGTCCGGTCGATACGCACCAGACGACGGCGGGCGTGCCGGGCCAGGGTCGCCGGGACGTGGTAGAGCCGGTGGCGCATCGTGACCGGCTCGGCCCGGGCCAGGACCTCGTCGTCATAGCAGCCCAGCAGCCGGGTCCAGGCGTCCGGGTCCGCGGCGATCGAGGCCGCCAGCACCCATCCCGCGTTGACCTCCCTGGCCGATGAGGGCAGGTTCGCCAGCCCCATCGCCTTGTTGGTGCGCACCCGGTCCTCGACCATCGCGTGGGTGCGGTGCGGCACGTCCAGGATCCAGGGTCAAGGCCCAGGCTTGAGCGTGTTGTCGTTGGCCGTGGAGATCGCGCAGGTCAGCGTCAATCCTTGGTGGTCGAACACGCGGTTTTCAGTGCTGCTCTCTGGTCGGCTTGGGGTGCTGTCTTTGGGGCTGGTGACAGCATGGGGTGGATGATCTCCCAGGGGGAGCCCGTCGGGCAATGTGTCGCTTACGGGGTATGATTATACTAGGCTTGGAAATATTTCGAAGGACTTTGAAGGCGCTAGATTATCGGTGGAGTATAGTTGTTTTATTTGAAAGTGTTTGGTGGGGCTATATTTGGCGTGTTTGTGGGATGTCTAGTTGTCTATCCTCTGACTCTGGCCATGGATTCTAGTCCCCCGGATGCGCTTAGGGTGACCTTTTCTTCTGGGGTTGTAAACTTAGTAATTTTTATTATTATTGGTTTCTACTGGAATCGCAAAAAAGACTAAATCCTTATTTCACTTCTTTTTTGATTGTCTGGTCATTGGTTATTCGGATGCTGGCTCGTGGGGCTATTTCAAATTCGAGTGAGAAATATGTTGTTCTGGTTGGTGTGTTCGGAGTTTTCGAGGGGATTGGTGAATGAATCGAACGATATCTCAGGCAGCCGTCAAAGAATTAGTTCTTGTTGTTGTGCCGCTCGATGGACGCCAACATTGGCATGACGGACCGGAGCTCTTCAGTCATGGAGGGTGGTGTCAACTCGTGGAAGCAACACCGTCGAGTACTGACCTTTGATTAGGTGGTTGACCGAATAGGGTCCGGGTCCAGACCGACGGATCGGATGAATCCGCGCAGCAGCTCCGGATGCCGCTGGACCGAGCGCAGATGGGACCGCATCACCCTCTCCAACTCCTCCAGGCTCCGGAACGCACGATTGGCCAGAACTGTTTCGTGCCGGGTGCGCCCCTTCGGCGGCCTCAGCCCCTGCCCCGCCTCGTCCTCGAAGCAGATGTAGGCGCCCAGGTCCGCCGCGGTTGTTTTACCTGTGGCCACACCTTGGCCTTCCAGACCTCGATCTCCTCGTCGTCGCGTTCCAGCGCCCGCCGCACGGGGACCTGCGCGGACCAGCCGTGCCGACGGAGCAGTCTCCACACGCCCTGGACGGTTAGCCGGTGTGGAACATCCGGCCGATCAGCAGCTTGACGCGGGTGAGCGTCCACCCCTGGGACTCATCGCTCCAGCCGTGTGCGAGCGGGCCGCGCGCCAGCTCCCTTTCCAGCCGCTCCCACTGGTGCGGGGCCAGTCGCTCGGTCGAGACCGGGCCCGCCGAGCGCAACGCGTCCGCTCCGCCCTGGTTCCAGGCGTGCCGCCAGCGCCGCACCGATCGCCCGGTCACCCGCAGCTCCCTGGCGATGGCACCGGTCTTCTCACCGCGCGCGAAGTGCTCGGCCGCGTCCATCCGCAACCGTTCTCGTCGTTCTTGCTCTTGGGGCGTGAGCCCGCCCCCTTGCGCGTACCTCATGAGGACGTCGTACCTCGGTGGTCGGCCGATGTCACCAGGTACCGGACATCACGAGTTCAAGCTGAGTAGCCCTGCCGCGATACGCCGAGCAGCCGGGACATCAGGGAGACGGAGTGGCGCGTCTTCTCTTCGTCGATCAGCCGGAACATCACCGACTGGTCTCCCGGACGAAGAAAGCCGTGGCCTTGCACAGGATCTCGCGTTCCTCGCGTAGTTGGGCGTTCTCACGGCGCAGGCGGGCCAGTTCGGCCTTGTCGTCGCTGGTGGTGCCTTCTACTTGGCCGGAGTCGACCTGGGCCTGCTTGATCCAGGTGCGGATGGTCTGGGCCGAGAGCTCGAACTCAGCGGCGAGGTCCTTGGGGCCGCGGCCGGAGCGGGCCAGGGCGATGATCTGGTCGCGGTACTCCGGTGGGTACGCGGGGCGGGTCTTGGGCACGTCAATCTCCTCGTTCGGTGACAAAGTGTCCGATAGCGGACACCTGTCCACCGAACCGAAGCAACATCAGTTCGCGGTGACGCGCCCGTGGTTACCAGTTTGATGCTGATTACCCCTGTTTGTCGGGGATTCCAAACATGCCCTAGTCGCGCAGCCGGACCGGGTAGGGGCCGTACTCACCGATCGGCAAGTACGGCCTGATGAGTTCCCACTGGTCGCCGTTGAGCTGTCGGCGCGTCACACCGGCGTTCTACCACGATCGGTCCTGCTCCCGCGGAACACGAACATTGATCACAACCTCACACACGCCCTAGATGAAAGTTGAGCGACTACCGGATTGCGCTCTCGATCCCAACTCGTAGAGGTTCATCTGGGGCTCATGGTGTTCAAGTAAAAGGAAAGGGCTTCCCGTCCTATTTGTCGTTCTTTTGGGTGCGGCCGGGTTCCTGCGCGGTCGATGGGGGAGGGTCGACCGGTCGCCCTAATGGGACTCGATTCCGCATGTGACGTCGGATTTCGATGAATTCGCAGGCCATGGGTGCCAGGGGTTGCCGGTGCGTTCAACCCTTCCGAAAAAGATGGGGTTAACCCCCCTTGACAGGGAAAGCGCTTTCTTTACGCTCGGGTGTAGAGCACGTTAAATGCTCATGCTCTACTACGAAGGGTGAGAAGTGAGACCATCAACGAAGCGCCGACTCGTGCCGGCGCTGGCCACCGCCGCCGCCGCGGTCACGGTCGCGGCCGGGCTGGCCCTGCCGATGTCCCCCGCATCGGCGCAGACCGGCAACGCCACGGGCTACGCCACCCAGAACGGCGGGACCACCGGCGGCGCGGGCGGCCAGACGGTCCGGGCCACCACCGGAACCGAGATCCACGAGGCCCTGTGCGAGCGGCCCAGCACCTCCACCCCGATCATCATCGAGGTGGAGGGGACGATCAACCACGGCAACACCTCCAAGGTGTCGGGCGACGGCTGCGACACCGCCGACGACGTGATCGAGCTCAAGAGGATCAGCAACGTCACGATCGTCGGTACCGGCGGCGGCGCCGTGTTCGACCAGCTGGGCATCCACGTCCGTGAGTCCAGCAACATCATCATCCAGAACGTGACCGTCCGGAACGTCAAGAAGTCCGGCTCGCCCACCTCCAACGGCGGCGACGCCATCGGGATGGAGAGCGACGTCCGCAACGTCTGGGTCGACCACGTCACCCTGGAGGCGTCGGGCGGGGAGGACGAGGGCTACGACGGCCTCTTCGACCTGAAGAACAACACCCAGTACGTCACCCTCTCCTACAGCGTCCTGCGCAACTCCGGCCGTGGCGGCCTGGTCGGCTCCAGCGAGAGCGACCGCTCCAACGGCTACGTCACCTACCACCACAACCTGTACGAGAACATCGACTCGCGTGCCCCCCTGCTGCGCGGCGGCGTCGGTCACATGTACAACAACCACTACTCGCAGCTGCACAAGTCCGGCATCAACTCCCGGGCCGGGGCCAGCGCCAAGGTGGAGAACAACTACTTCGAGGACTCCAAGGACGTCCTGGGCACCTTCTACACCAACGAGCGGGGCACCTGGGACGTCGGCGGCAACATCTTCGACAACGTGACCTGGTCCGACGAGGGCGACGAGAACTACCCCGCCGGCCCGAACCCGCAGTCCACCGCGTCGGTGGGCATCCCCTACTCCTACAGCCTCGACGACGCCGGCTGCGTGCCGGACGTGGTGAGCCAGACCGCGGGCGCGAACAACGGCAACCGCGTCTCCGACGGCGACTGCGAGGCGGAGGACCCGGACCCGACCGAGCCCGACCCGACGGAGCCGGACCCCACGGAGCCTGACCCGACCGAGCCTGACCCGACCGACCCGGACCCGACCGATCCCCCCAGCGGCACCAACCTCAGCATCGGGGCCGGTGCCGACGGATCCGGCAAGGCCAGCGGGACCAGCTACGGCAACACCGTCGACGGCGACATGGGCAGCTACTGGTCGCCGACGGGCTCGACCGGCCGCATCTCGGTCAAGTGGGACTCCGAGCCCACGGTGTCCGCGATCAACATCCGTGAGGCGGCCGGGGCCGAGGGCAACATCGGCTCCTGGCAGGTCGTCGACCACGACACCGAAGCCGTTCTGGCCACCGGCAGCGGGGCGGGGCTCATCACCTTCGCCCCGACCACGCTGCGCAAGATCGACTTCGTGATCACCGGCTCGAACGGCACGCCGCGCGTGGCCGAGTTCGAGACCTACGGAACGCCGTAGGAACGAGCGATCTCCGATACCGCTTCTGCCGGACCTCCGAGCGGCAGGAGCGGGGCGGCCCGCCCGAACCCCCCGGGGCGGCCCGCCCGAACCCCCCGGGGCGGGCCGCCCTTGTCGTCTCCGGCCGCGGACGGCACCGACCGGTGGGCGGGCGCTCTAGGGGATATCCGCATCCACCAGGTGCGCGGGGGTGGGCAGGGCCTCCTCGGAGGCCCGCAGCACCTCGCGCAGGGCGGGGCTCTCCTCGTGGCGGCGCCAGGCCAGGCGCGCGTAGGAGGGCTCGAACTCCTCCGCCAGCCGCACCACGCGGATCCGTTCCCGGGGGACGTTGGCCACGGCGGTGTCCAGGGTGAACGTCAGCCCGACCCCGGCCCCCACCAGTGCCATCAGCGTCCACGAGTCCGAGGCGACCTGGACGATGTCGGGGGAGAACCCCGCGTCGTAGGCGGCGCGGATGAACGTCTCGCGCACGGTCGACCCGGGGTCGGCGGGCAGTGCCACGAACGGTTCGCCGCGGCACTCGGCGATGCTCACCGTCTCCCGGTCGGCCAGCGGGTGCTCCTCGGGGACCGCCAGCACGTAGTGCTCCTCGGCCACGATCCGCTGCGCGATCTCCGGGGGCCGCACACTCCACCGCGCGATCGCCAGGTCCAGGTCGCCCTCGATCACCGAGCGCAGCGCGTCGTTGGCGTAGGTCGTGCTGCGCAGCCGCAGGTCGATCCCCGGCCGCCGCTGCCGGACCAGTCTGCTCAGGTCGCCTACCAGCAGGTGCGAGGACGGCCCGGCGAACCCCAGGCGCACGAGCCCCGTCTGGCCCTGGCCGGCGGCCAGGACCGCGCCGCGCGCCACCCGGCACCCCTCCAGCACGTCCCTGGCCGGTCCGATCAGTGCCTCCCCGGCCGCGGTCAGGCGTACCGAACGGGTGGTGCGCGTGAACAACTGCGCGCCCAGGTCGCGTTCGAGCTGCTTGACGGTGCGGGTCAGCGGGGGCTGGGCCATGTGCAGGCGCTCGGCGGCGCGGCCGAAGTGCAGTTCCTCGGCCACGGCCAGGAAGGCCCTCAAGTGATGCAGGTTCATTGCGTCCAGGGTATCAATCAGGAGTTATTAGGTATTGGACACGTATGAGATGAGTCGACATCATCGAGGCCATGAGTACCGACACCGAGGTCACCGCCGAGGACTTCAGCGACATCCACGCGCAGGTGCGCGACTTCATCCGCACGAGGGTCGTCCCGCGCGAGAACGAGATCATGGCGACCGACGCCATCCCCGACGACATCCGCAAGGCCGCCGCGGACATGGGGCTGTTCGGGTACGCGATCCCCCAGCGCTGGGGCGGCCTCGGCCTGAACCTCGTCCAGGACGTCGAGCTGGCCATGGAGTTCGGCTACACCTCCCTGTCCCTGCGCTCGCTGTTCGGCACCAACAACGGCATCGCCGGCCAGGTGCTCGTCAACTTCGGTACCGACACCCAGCGCGAGCGCTGGCTGGAGGGCATCGCCTCCGGCGAGGTGGTCGCCTCCTTCGCCCTCACCGAACCCGGTGCCGGATCCAACCCGGCGGGCCTGCGCACCAAGGCCGTGCGCGAGGGCTCCGAGTGGGTCATCGACGGCAACAAGCAGTTCATCACCAACGCCCCGATCGCCGACCTGTTCGTGGTGTTCGCCCGCACCCGTGAGCCCGGCCCCGAGGGCAACGGCATCTCCGTCTTCCTCGTCCCCGCCGACGCGCCGGGTGTCACCGTCGGACCCAAGGACGCCAAGATGGGCCAGGAGGGCGCCGGGACCTCCGAGGTGTCCTTCGACTCCGTGCGGGTCGGAGAGGACGCGCTGGTCGGCGGCGACGAGAAGGTCGGCTACAAGGCCGCCATGACCTCCCTGGCCCGCGGCCGGGTGCACATCTCCGCGCTCTCGGTCGGGACCGCCCAGCGGGCGCTCGACGAGTCGGTGTCCTACGCCGCCGCCAACACCCAGGGCGGGGTGGCCATCGGCGACTTCCAACTGGTGCAGGCCATGCTCGCCGACCAGTACACCGGTGTGGCGTCCGGGCGCGCGCTCGTCCGGGAGGCCGCCGCCAAGTACGTCAGCGGCGAGGACCGGCGCATCATGCCCTCGGTCGCCAAGCTCTACTGCACCGAGATGGTCGGCAAGGTCGCCGACCTGGCGGTCCAGGTCCACGGCGGCGCCGGCTACATGCGTGAGATGGCCGTCGAACGCATCTACCGCGACGTGCGCCTGCTGCGCCTGTACGAGGGCACCAGCGAGATCCAGCGGCTCATCATCGGCGGCGGCCTGGTCCGCAAGGAGAAGGCCGCGCAGCAGTGAGCGGCCGTTCCGAAGGGGCCCTGCCACTGGAGGGGACGCTGGTCGTCTCGCTCGAACAGGCGGTGGCGGGCCCCATCGCCACCCGCCACCTCGCCGACCTGGGCGCCCGCGTGATCAAGCTGGAACGCCCGGGGGAGGGCGACTTCGCCCGCAACTACGACGACGCCGTGCACGGCCTGGCCTCGCACTTCGTGTGGCTCAACCGCTCCAAGGAGTCGCTGTGCGTCGACCTCAAGTCCGAGCGGGGCCGCCGCGTGGCCGAGGCGCTCATCGACCGGGCCGACGTCTTCCTGCAGAACTCGGCCCCGGGCGCGACCGCGCGCCTGGGGCTGGACGCCGAGACGCTGCGGGCGCGCAACCCCCGGCTGGTCGTGGTCGACATCTCCGGCTACGGCACCGCCGGACCCAAGGCCGCCCGCAAGGCCTACGACATGCTCATCCAGGCCGAGTCCGGGATGGTCTCGGTGACCGGCACCCCCGACACCCCCACCAAGACCGGTGTCCCCAGCGCCGACATCGCCGCGGGGCTCTACGCCGCCATGTCCGCGCTGTCGGCCCTGTACCGCCGAGAACGCACCGGTGAGGGCGCCGCCGTCGAGGTGTCCATGTTCGACTCGGCCGTGGAGTGGATGGGCCACGCCATGTACATGCAGCTCTACGCGGGCCGACAGGTCCCGCGCATGGGGCTCAGCCACGCCGCCATTGCCCCCTACGACGCCTACCCCACCCGGGACGGCGACATCCTCATCGGTGTCCAGAACGACCGCGGCTGGCGGACCCTGGTGGGGGAGGTCTTCGGCCGGGAGGAGTACGCCGACGACCCCCGGTTCCGCACCAACCTGGAGCGGGTCCGCCACCGCGCCGAGTGCGACGCCTTCGTGGCGGGCCAGACCGCGCGCTGGAGCACCGCCGAACTCGACGAGCGCCTCGCCGAGGCCGGGATCCCCTCCGCGCGGCTCAACCGGCTCTCCGACCTGGTCGAGCACCCCCAGTTGTCCGAACGCGACCGGTGGCGCACCGTCGGAACGGAGAGGGGCGACATCCGGGCCGTCCTGCCGCCGATGACCTTCGGCGACGTCGAGCTGCGCATGGGCCCCGTTCCGGCGCTCGGTGAGCAGACCGCGGCGATCCTGCGCGAACTCGGCCTGGACGGGGAGCCAGCCGGGGAAGGGGACACCGGGCGGTAGGGGAAGCGGATACCGGAGGTAGGCCCGGCCCCGGGCGGTTGGGCGTCGGCCTCGCGGTGAGGGTTTCCGCAGGGCTACCGTCTGCACCCCTTCCTCTGGTGTTCGGTGACATCGCTGGGGCTGTCGAAGCGGGCGTGGCAGCGGTCGCACGTGCGGGCCTCGCGGTCGTACACGCTCTCCTCCTCCCGGGGGCTCTGTTCCGGAGGGCCGCCGCCCCACTGGGTCCAGTCGTCGTCCTCTGAGGACATCACGGTGATCCTTTCCTGTGAAGGGCGGCGCGGACACGGTGACGGCCGTGGCCGGATCGCCGTCCGCAGCCGTGACCGGCGGGTGTGCCGGAGCGGACGCGTTGGTGATGCCCTCCCGGAGGGGCGCCGACGCGCCGGTGGTCGGTACCGGCCGATCCGGGACCCCGTCCCCTCACCCCTCACGCGGAGACCGATCCCCGAACCGGGGGGCGCGTGCGGGCATCACACCCTGTGCGAGACCCACAGGGCACGCGAGACGTGACCTGTGCGGGACATCGGAATCCCCTGCGCCCACCCACTCACCACGTGGAGTCGTCCATGTCCTCCGAAACGCACCGCTTCCCCCCGGCACGGGCCGCTCTCGGCCCCGTCGCCGTCGGCGCCGCCCTCCTCCTGGCGGCCTGCACGTCCCCGGACGTCCCGGAGCCGGCCGAGGACCCCGGCGCCGAACCGGCCACCACCGCCGCCCCGCAGGAGGGTTCCCCCTCTCCCACCGGGGAGGCCGCCGAGACCGGCGCTCCGGCCGAGACCGAGGCCCCGGCCGACGTGGACGGACCTCCGGCGGAGGCCACCCCCGGCGACATCCCCTACGAGGGCTCGGGCGGCGGGGTCGTCGCGCGCTCCACCGTCGGCTTGGAGAGGGGGGACTGCTACGACGACGCCGACGTGGTGGAGAACGCGGAGATCCCCACGGTCCCGTGCGACCAGCCCCACGACAAGGAGGTCTACCTCGTCTACCCGCTGCACCCCGACCCCTATCCCGGGGCGGAGGCGGTCAACACCGAGGCCAACCACAGGTGCATGCTCGGGTTCAACGAGTTCGTCGGCATCCCCTACTCCGACTCGGTCCTCTACATCTCCTACTTCGCCCCCACGGAGGAGAGCTGGAACGCGGGCGACCGCGACATCGCGTGCGTGGTCTACCAGCCGGGCCAGCGGTTCACCGGAACCCTGGAGGCCTACCTGGGCTGACCGGGCTCCGTGCGCTCCGGCCCCGCCGGAGCGCACGGCCCGCCCTCACCAGCCCTCGGCCGCCGCCCAGCGCCGCTCCAGCTCCGGGGCCAGGGTGCGCATGAACGTCGCCCCGATGTGGCTGCTGTCCCAGTACACGAGCACGTTGCCGATCACCGGGCGGCACACGTCGGGGCGGCAGAACCGGTCGGTCAGGTCCAGCACCGTCACGTTCCCCGGCAGGTCCAGCCCCTCCAGCGGTGAGACCGCGGCCATCGACTCCCCGGGAGCGGACGTGCACTCCTGCGGCGCGGCCCCGGCCAGGCACTCGGGGACGTCGAAGCCGAACCTGGGGGTGTCGCGCACGGCCACCACGCCGATGCCCATCGCGTCGAGTTCGCGCCAGCGCTCGACGTAGCCGTCCACCACCTGCTCCTCGCCGTAGCCCGCCGAGGTGTCCAGGTTCGTGGTGGTGCCCGTGGTGAAGACGGTGTCGGGCCGCAGTTGGTCGAGTTCGGCCATGACGCCGCGGTTCCACTCCGCGCAGGCCGTGTAGGGCTCGCCCCGGTAGGTCTGCGGAGCGTCGGTGAACAGGCAGGCGCCCTTGACGATGTTGACCACGCGCCAGTCGTGCTCCAGGGCGAGGGCCTCCAGAGCCGCGAACCAGTGCGCCGCGTGCGAGCCGCCCACCAGCGCCACCGTGCGCACCGGATCCTCGGAGCCGTACTCGCACGTGATCACCTCGGTTCCAGAGACCACCTGTCTACAGCCGTCGTCGTAGGTGCGCGGGGCGTCCTCGTCCGCCCAGGCCAGGGGCGGATAGACGGGCAGGTTCGGCAAGACCGCCCCCTCGGGTGCCGCGGCTCCCGGGTAGCCGCTGCTCGCCTCCACCAGCCTCTCGAACCGGTCGCGCTCGGCGCTCTGGTGCCCGAACCAGCCCCCGGCGGTGAGCAGCACCGGCAGCAGGCAGGCCAGGGCCACCGCCGTCCCCTTCAGCGCCGCCCGGCGTCCGCCGCCGCGCCCCAGGGCGGCCAGCCGGTCGGCCACCGGTGTGGTCGCCGCGGCCAGCACCACCGACACCGCGATGACGGCGGCCCCGCCCAGCGGCGTGGCCAGGTCGCGGCCGGTCATGGAGAGGTAGAGGACGAGCAGCGGCCAGTGCCACAGGTAGAGCGCGTAGGAGATCGAACCCAGGTAGCGCAGCGGGCGCAGTGAGAGCAGCCGGTCGGCGCCCAGCGCCGAACCGGTGGGTCCCGCCGCGACGACGGCCGCGGCGGCCAGGGTGGGCCACAGCGCCGCGTAGCCGGGGAAGACCGACGAGACCTGGAGTAGCGCGCCGCACAGCACCAGTGACGCCAGCCCGGCCCAGCCCAGCGCCACGCGCGGCCCCCGGGGCAGGTCGATCCCGGTCAGTGCCAGCGCGAGCAGGCCGCCCAGGGCCAGCTCCCACATCCGGGCCCCGGTGTCGAAGTAGGCCCACGGCTGGTCGGCCCGCGTCATCAGGACCGAGTAGGCCAGGGAGAGGGTGAAGACGGCCGACAGGGCGACGGCCAGCAGGGGCCTCGGGTCGCTCCCGCGCCTGCGGGCCGCCCACACGGCGGCCGCGATCAGCGCGGGCCACACCAGGTAGAACTGCCCCTGCACCGACAGCGACCAGAAGTGCTGGAACGGGCTGACGTCCCCGTCGCGCGCCAGGTAGTCGACCGAGTCCAGGGCCAGGTGCCAGTTCGTGTGGTAGAGCAGGGCCGCGGCCGCCTCGCGGGGGGCGTCGCGCCACTGGATCTCGCTCAGCAGGAGCCACGTGCCGCCCAGCGTGGCCAGGACCACGATCGCGGCGGTCGGTACCAGGCGTGCGGCGAGCCGGGCGAGGAAGGCCCCGTAGCGCAGCCCGCCGCCGGTGGCCGAGCGCACGAGGGAGGCGGTGATGAAGAAGCCCGTCAGCATCAGGAAGACGTCGACACCGCCGGAGACCCGTCCGAACCAGACGTGGTAGGCGGCCACCAGGAGTACGGCCACGGCGCGCAGGCCGTCGACGTCGGCCCGGTACCCGCGGGGGCCGACGGCTGCGGGCCGGGCGGGCGCGGGCGCGGCGGGGGTGGTGGTGAGGGACACGGGCGGGTACTCGCTTTCGCGCTTTCACGGCGCAAGAGAAGGGGAGAACCCGTCATTGTGCACAAAAAGGATGTCCGGCCGGGGAACGCCGGTTGAACGGCGCCCTCCGGCCGCCTCCCGTTCCGCCCCCGCGGCTCAGTCCGGCTGGGCGCGCAGCAGGAACAGGGCGATGTCGTCACTGCGGTGCGGCACCGAGCTCACCGCCGACGTCAGCTCGTCGGCGACCTGCTCCACCGCCATGTCGTGCAGCGACGCCAACCGGTGGGCCAGTGTCTCCTGGGCCTCCTCCAGGTCGACGCCGGGCCGCTCGATCAGCCCGTCGGTGTACAGCGCCAGCGTCGAGTCCTCGGGCATCGGGAACTCGATCTCCGGGTACTTCACGTCCGGCTCGATCCCCAGGAGCAGCCCGTCGGGGGCGTCCAGGACCCGGCCGCCGTCGGGACCGCCCATCACCGGTTCGGGGTGCCCGGCCCGGGCCATGCGCACCATGCCCGTGTCCAGGTCCAGGCGCAGGAACAGGCAGCTCGCGAACAGCTCCGGCTCCAGCATGCACAGCAGCCGGTTGCTCTGGGTCAGCACGTCACCGGGGCTGCCCTCCAGCATCGCGGTGTAGGCCAGGACCGCGGTCCGCAACTGCCCCATCAGGGCGGCCGCGCCCACGTTGTGCCCCTGGACGTCGCCGATCACGGCCGCGACCCGGTTCGACCCCAGGGGGATGAGGTCGTAGAAGTCGCCCCCGATGTCCATGCCCTCGGTCCCGGACAGGTAGCGCTGGGCGATCGACAGGCCGGGGACGTCCGGGATGCGGCGCGGGAGCATGCCCGACTGGAGCCCGCGCGCCAGGTCGCGCTTGATGTCGTACAGGCGGGCCCGTTCCAGGGCCTGGGCGACCAGGCCGCCCAGGGAGGTCAGGACCGTGCGCTCCTGCACGGTGAAGTTGTGCGGCTGTCGGAACCCGATCATGCACACGCCGATCGGCCGCCCCGACGCCACCAGGGGGACGAAGGCCCATCCCTCGATCTCCCCGGGGTTGGGCAGGTAGGGCATGTCGGGGTAGACCGAGAGCAGCTCCTTCTTGGTCCGGAAGAAGCCGGGCAGGCCGGTGACCGCCGCGCGCGTGGCCGGTGCCCGGATCTCCGTCGGCGCGCCGTCGATGACGGCGACGAAGTCGGGTTTGAACCCGCGCTGGCCGAGCAGACGCAGCCGGTGCCGCTCCTGGTTGTGCTCGAACAGGGCGAGTGCGTGGGCCCCCACCCCCGGAACGATCTCCTCGGCGACCAGGTCGGTCACGTCGCTCACGGTCGCGGCCTCGGTCAGCGCCGAGGCCAGGTGGAGGATGTGGTACAGCACCCCGGCCCGCGCGTGCCCCGACTCCTCACGGCTCGGCTCCTCCGAGCGCCACTCCGCCTCCGTGGGGGTGATCAGCACGCTGACGCCCTCCTGCCCCGGATGGAGGCGGAAGGACAGCCACTGGTTCGGCGGCCGCAGGGCCACGAACTCCGTGGACCTGTGGCTGAAGACGGCCGCCCGGTACCGGTCCTCGTAGGAGGGATTGTCCAGCCAGGAGAGCACGGACCAGGGCCGGGAGCCGATCAGCCGCTCGCGCTTGGTGCTGAGCAGTTCCAGGGCCCGGTCCGTGGCCATGGTGACGCGGCCGCCGGAGTCCAGGGAGCACAGTCCCTCGGGCAGCCGGTCGACCGCCGCCGACAGGGAGGCCGCCGACCGCTCGTCCGGGGGTGGGGAGCGCAGCACGAAGGGGGCCGGCGTCGGCAGGACCGGGTGGCCCTCCTCGCGGGCCTGGCGCAGCAGGTCGACCATCCTCCTGGCCACCTCCGCCAGGGCGCGGCGCTCGGCGGAGGAGGGGAAGTGCTGGTAGGAGGTGCCGATCATGAAGAAGGCGCCGTGGGCCTCGTCCCCCTCCCCCAGCAGGGGGTAGGTCAGGAAGGCGTAGTCGTAGGGCATGACGATGGCCAGGCGCGGATAGCGCTTGGCCATCTCCTCCCCGCTGGGCAGCCACACCATCTTCCGCTCGTGGATGGCGTCGGTGGCCGGGGTGTTGCCCGTGGTGGAAATGCGGAACCAGGGGCGCACGAGGTCGCGCGTGATCCCGGTCAGGACCGACATCGC
Source organism: Nocardiopsis sp. LOL_012 (assembly GCF_048060475.1). Lineage (NCBI taxonomy): Bacteria > Bacillati > Actinomycetota > Actinomycetes > Streptosporangiales > Nocardiopsidaceae > Nocardiopsis > Nocardiopsis sp. LOL_012. The sequence goes on from NZ_JBHMIV010000051.1 coordinate 20,653, forward strand.
CAGTGTCGGGCTCTCGGGGTCGCTCAGGTAGACGCCTCCGGCGTGGTAGTCCAGTGCGTGCAGTGCTCGGAGCAGTTCCTCGCCCAGATCCCTCAGGCCCGGGGCGCGGCCGACGGAGCCTTCGTTCCGTGCGGTCGATTCGGACATGGTCCCTCCCACATGCCACCTCGGCGGAGCTGGCACGACTCCATAACCGACGATACGTGCCGTTTGTCATACTTTCGGTAAATGTCAGGCCAGGGCCCGTGCCCTGACTGGCCCTCCGCCGACCGGTGCCCTCGGCCTCTCGTGCTTCCGGGGGCGCGTGGGCGACAATGGTGTCGAGTGGACGGCTACGGGGACGGGGGCGCTCGTGCGACCGGTACTGGTGGGAGTGGACGGATCCGAGATCGGCCTGCGGGCCGCCGAGCACGCCGCGGAGGAGGCCCTGCGCGGCGGCGCGGACCTGACGCTGATGGCCGTGCACGAGGAGCGCTTGGACGACTCGGTGTCCCGCTGGCCCTCCGACCTGGACGAGAAGGACGCGCTGGCGGCGGTCGAGGAGGCCCGGGAGCGTGTGCGGTCCGTCGCCCCGGGCCTCGATCCCCGGGTGCGCGTGGTCGCGGGTTCACCCGCCGAGGAGCTCCTGCGCCACGCGCGCGACTTCGGGCTCGTCATCGTCGGGCACCGTGGCCGGGGCGGCTTCCTCGGCATGCGGATCGGGTCGGTGGCCTACCAGGTGGCGGCCCACGCCCCAGGGGACGTTCTGGTCACCAGTGGAGAGGCGGCCGACCCCGGGGCCTCGGGGGCCGTGGTGGGCGTGGACGGCTCGACCAATGCCGACGACGCGGTGCTGGCGGCGCTCGAAACGGCCTCCCGGCACGGTGACCGGGTGCGCGCGGTGTGGGCGTGGCACCCCGTCGCCTCCCGGGGGCGCCGCGCGGAGGAGGCCGAGGAGGAGCAGTACGGGAGGCTTGCTGAGGCGCTGGCCCGCCACACCTCCGACTTCCCCGGGGTGGAGGTGGTCCGGGAGGTCGTCCGCTCCCAGCCCGCGGCCGCACTGCTGGAGGCGGCCTCCGGTGCCCGCCTCGTCGTCGTGGGCGCCCGCGGCGCGCGGGGCTTCGCCCGCCTCTCCCTGGGCGGTGTGGCGCACGCCGTGCTTCACCACGCGCCGTGCCCGGTCCTGGTGGTCCGTCGCCGCTGAGGCCGATGCCGTCGGGTGGGCGGATCCCAGGTCTCCGTACGATGGGGGCACGTGCGGGGGAGGGGGAGGACGATGGCCCGGCTCACGAGGGCTCAGCAGCAGGCACGCAACCGCTCCCGGGTGCTGGCCGCGGCCCGGGACGAGTTCTCCGAGCGGGGCTTCCGCGACGCCAAGGTCGACCGCATCGCCCAGCGCGCTGCGCTCACCCGGGGGGCGGTCTACTCCAACTTCCCGAGCAAGCGGGCCCTGTACCTGTCGGTCCTCGCCGACGCCGCCGAGGCCGGCTTCGGGGAGAGCGCCCCGGACGGTACCGCGGGAGGGGGTACCGAACCCGCTGCGGTGCTGGGCGCACTGGCCCGGGCCCGGCTCTCCGGCGCGGCGGAGCGGTCGGGCGCGGCCGCACTGGCCGAGGGCCCGCTCCGCGCCGCCTACGGCCAGTTGGTGCGGCTCGACGCGATCCTGCTCGGCCTGGCCCTGGAGGCGGTCGAGGGCGGGCGGTGCGGCCGCAGGGTGCGCACGGCCGAGGCCGTCCTCACCCTCCTGCACGGGGCCGTGCGGCTGTCCGACACCGCCCCGGGCTTCGTCGACCCCTTCGGCGTGGTCCGGGCCTGTGAGCGGCTCGCCGATCTGGACACCGGTGACGCCTGGCCGCCGCCGCACCTCGGGCACGTTCCCCCGGCCCGGCCCGCCGACCTGCTGTGGGAGCCGCCGGAGGCCTTCGACGCGGTCCGCCGCGCCCCGGCCGCCCTGTCCGGGGACGGGGTGGTGGCCGTGCTGGGACTGCACAGGCTGGAGGCGGTGGAGGAGGCGGTGCGTGCGGCGCCCCCCGGCGCCGAGGTGACCGCGGCGGTGGTCACGGGGGACCCCGCCGAGCGGATGCCGCTGGCCAGGATCGTGGCAGCGGAGTCGTGCGGGGCGCTGCGGACGGCCTTCCCGGAGTGGGCCTGGCCGCGGCTGCGGCTGGTCCTGGACGCCGACGGCCGGGTCGCCCGGAGCCTGGGTGCCGACCGGGTGGACGACACCACCGAGTGCGCGGTGCGCGTCGACCGGGGGCGGATCGCGGCCAGGGCCCTGGGCAGGGGCGCCGCACACGCCGCGGCCGCCTTCGCCGCGGCCGATCGCCGCTGATCACGGACCGCCCCGCGGACTTTGCGGCCCGCGTCGACACGGGATACCGTGCCTTCCGGATGATCACATCATCTGGAATCGGGGCCCGGTGCCGGGCGGTGGCTGTGAGGAGATCGTGGGAGTGACGGGTACGGACGACAGGCCGCTGCTGACGTGTTCGTTCTGCGGCAAGGACCAGCGCGCGGTGCGCAGGCTCATCGCCGGCCCCGGCCACATCTGTATCTGTGACGAGTGCATCGACCTGTGCAACGAGATCATGGCCGAGGAGGAGTCCGTCGGCCTCCTCGGCGCGCAGGAGGGCGGCCTGCCGAAGCCGCGGGAGATCTACGAGTTCCTGGACTCGTACGTGATCGGTCAGGACGC
>NZ_JBHMIV010000052.1:0-21853 GCF_048060475.1 Nocardiopsis sp. LOL_012
AGGATGTGGGTCGGGTGATCATTACGGGGGAGACGGTGGTGGACAACGTGAATCCGACGATCGTGCGTCGGGGGTTGTCGGAGGGCGGTCCGGAGGAGAAGTCCGCCTGACCGTGTCCGATACGTCACCGTGTGAACTCTTCCGGTGCCTTCAGGGTCGTTCGGGGGTCGTTGCCCCATTGTGATCATGGGTGGGCAAGCCTGGCCCGGCAGGCGATCCCGGAGCCTCGCTCTCTCGATGTCGAGAGGTGAGGTTAGTCTAACCTTCCTTCGTGATGTATGGTCCGTCCTGTTCCTCGTGCGGTCCCCGGAACCCTCCCCGCACGGCCTCCGGCCATGAGGACGCCCCTCCTCGCCACGAAGAAAGCAGTACCAGCATGGACTCCACTCTCCTGCGCCTCGGCGCTCTCGGCTCGGCCGCCCTCCTGACCCTGGGCCTGGCCGCCTGCGGCTCCGAGCCCGCCGCCGAGGAAGGCGACACCGCCGCCTCCGGCGACGGGGCCTTCCCCGTCGAGATCGAGCACGCCCTCGGCACCGCCGAGATCACCGAGACCCCCGAGCGCGTGGTCACCCTCGGACAGGGGTCGGCCTCGATCGCCTTCTCCCTGGGCACGACCCCGGTCGGCATCGAGCGCTACGACTGGGGCAGCGACGAGACCGGCTACGTCCCCTGGCTCTACGAGGCCGTCACCGAGGCCGGTGAGGAGCTGCCGGAGCAGTTCACCGGCGGCACCGAGATCGACTTCGAGGCCATCATCGAACTGGAGCCCGACGTCATCCTCGCCCCTTGGTCGGGCATCACCCAGGAGCAGTACGACATCCTCGCCGACATCGCCCCCACCGTCGCCTACGCCGAGGAGGCGTGGAACGCCGAGTGGGACCAGCAGATCGAGGTCGTCGCCCAGGCCCTGGGCAGGCCCGAGCAGGCCCAGGTCCTCATCGACGACATCGGCGCGCAGTTCGCCGAGGTCCGCGAGGCCAACCCCGAGTTCGCCGACCTCACCTTCTCCTACATCTTCACCGAGGGCCCCGGCACGCTCGGCGTCATCATGCCCACCGAGCAGCGCGTGGCCATGGTCAGCAACATGGGCCTGACCGTCGACCCGGTCGTGGAGACCTTCGAGGAGCGCGAGGGCACCGACTCGGCACTCATCGGCCTGGAGAACGCCGACCAGCTCAGCGGCAGCGACCTGCTCTTCACCTTCTACAGCGACCCCGAGTACCGCGCCGAGATCGAGGCCCAGGAGCTCTACGCCTCGATCCCCGCCATCGAGAGCGGCGCCGTCGTCGCCGCAGAGGAGAACTCCTTCGTCACCGCCTCGTCGATCATCAACCCGCTCACCGTCCCGTGGATCCTCGACCGCTACGTGCCGCTGATCCACGAGGCCGCGGCGAACGTCGACGGCTGACGACCCCTTCGGTGCAGCGATCGTGAACACACTCACGGCCCTGCCCCGGCGAGGACCCGCCCGCACCACCGTCGCGCTCGGCGCGGGTGCTGCGGCCCTCGCCGGGGCGGCCATGCTCAGCCTCGTCCTGGGCGGGCGCCCCACACCGCCCGCAGACCTGTGGGCGGTCCTGACCGGCCAGGCGGACGGCTTCACCACCGCCGTGGTGGCCAGCCGCGTCCCGCGCACCGTGGTCGGCGTCCTGGTCGGCGCCGCGCTGGCCCTGGCCGGAACCCTGATGCAGGGCGTCACCCGCAACCCGCTCGCCGACCCCGGCCTGCTCGGGGTCAACGCGGGCGCCGCGGCCGCCGTGGTCACGGCCACCGCCCTGTTCGGCACGGTCTCGACCGCCGAGGCCCTGTGGTGGGCACTGCCCGGCGCGCTCGCGGCCGGACTCGTCGCCCACGCCGTCGGCAGCGGGGGCGGCAGCGGGGGCGGCGGGGCCGCACGCCTCGTGCTCGCCGGAGCGGTGGTCTCCGCCGTTCTGACCGCCTACGTCCAGGCGGTCTCACTGAGCATGCCCGAGGTGTTCGACTCCTACCGCTACTGGGTCGTCGGCTCCCTGGCCGGACGCGACTTCGGTGTCGCCCTGACGGTGCTGCCCGTCATCGCCGCCGCGGTCGTCGCGGCCCACTTCGCGGCGGGCGGGCTCAACGCCCTCGCCCTGGGGGAGGAGGCCGCCCTGTCCACCGGAGTCAACACCGCCGCCGTGCGCGCCACCGCGCTGGTCGCCGCGACCGCCGCGGCCGCCGCGGCGACCGCGGCGGTGGGCCCGATCTCGTTCGTGGGCCTGGCGGTGCCGCACATCGTCCGGGCCATGGTCGGCGTGGACTTCCGCCTCCAGGTACCCTTCGCCCTGCTGGTGGGCCCCACCCTGCTGCTGCTCTCCGACGTCGTGGGCCGCACCGTCGCCCGGCCCGTCGAACTCATGGTCGGGGTGGTCACCGCCTTCGTGGGCGCCCCCGTCCTGCTCTACGTGGTCCGCCGGATGCGGGGCAGCGCATGAGGCGGACCGGACCCGTACTGAGAGTGGGGCGGTTCCTCGCCCTGCCCCTGCACGCGCGCGCACTGCTGTGGGGCGGAATCTACCTCCTCCTGTTGGCGGCACTGGCCGCCCTGACCCTCACCGTCGGCGGCATGGGCATCCCCCTCGCACGCATACCCGCCGTCCTGGCAGGGGGCGGTGAGGCCACCGAGGCCTTCGTCCTGGAGCGGCTGCGCGGACCGCGCCTGGCCGTGGCCGCGTGCACCGGCGCCGCCCTGGGCGTGGCGGGGGCCCTCTTCCAGACCGTCACCCGCAACCCCCTGGGAAGCCCCGACGTCATCGGCCTCGGCGCGGGCGCCGGCGCCGGAGCGGCCGTCGCGGCCCTGCTGCTGCCCGGCGTCCTGCCCGTCCCCCTCGGGGCGCTGGGCGGGGCGGCCCTGGCCATGGCCGTCGTGGCCCTGGCCACCGGCACCGGGCTGCGCCACCCCCGGCGACTCATCGTCGCCGGGATCGGCGTCGCCGCCATGGCCCAGGCCTTCACCCAGTACGTCATCGCCGCGCTGGGCCGGGACGAGGCCTCCCTGCTCGCCTCCTACCTGTACGGGAGCCTGAACGCCCGGTCCTGGGAGCACGCCGCGACCATCGCGGCCGTGCTGGTCCTGGCCGTGCCCTGTGCCACGGCGCTGTCCGGACGGATCGCGGTCAACGAGATGGGCGACGAACTCGCCGACGGGCTCGGTGCGAGCGCCGCGGCCACCCGCGTCGGCGCCATCGCGCTGTCGGTGGTGCTGTCGGCCGCCGCGGTCGGGGTCGCCGGACCGATCGCGTTCGTGTCGCTGACCGCGCCGCAGATCGCGCGCAGGACCACGGGCGTCCCCGGCCCCAACCTGGCGGTGTCCGCGCTCGTGGGCGCATTGCTGCTGGCCGCCGCGGACCTGGCGGTGCAGCGGTTCCCGGCCGCCGACGGGCTGCCGGTGGGCATCGTCACCATGGCCCTGGGCGGCGTCTACCTGGGCTGTCTTCTGATCCGAGAATGGCGGAGGGGTGTGCTGTGAGCGACGACGGACCGGTGCTGGCCGCAGAGGGCCTCACCCTGGGCTACGGGGGCGACCCGGTCGTGCGCGAGCTGGACCTGGAGGTGGCCGAGGGGGAGTTCACCGTCATCGTCGGCCCCAACGGGTGCGGCAAGTCCACCCTGCTCAAGGCGCTGGGCCGGGTCAACACCCCGGTGTCGGGGCGCGTACTGCTGGGCGGACGCGACATCCGATCCCAGCGCGCCAAGGCGGTCGCGCGCCGCCTGGCCCTGCTACCGCAGAGCCCCATCGCGCCCGAGGGCATCACCGTCCGGGCGCTGGCCGCGCGCGGGCGCTTCCCGCACCACACCCTGCTGCGGCAGTGGAGCCCCCGGGACGAGACGGCGGTCGACGAGGCCCTGGAGCTGACCGGGACGACCGGTCTGGCGGGGGAGCGGGTGGGGGCCCTCTCCGGCGGCCAGCGCCAGCGCGCCTGGGTGGCGATGGTCCTGGCCCAGGACACCGGCGTCCTGCTGCTGGACGAGCCGACCACCTATTTGGACATCGCCCACCAGTACGATCTGATGGAGCTGTTCGCGCGGCTGCACCGCCAGGGGCGGACGATCGTCGCTGTGCTGCACGACCTCGCCCAGGCGGCCAGGTTCGCCACCCGGCTGGTGATGATGAGCGGTGGACGCGTGGTCGCCGACGGCGCTCCCGGGGACGTGGTCACCGCGCCGCTGGTGAGCGAGGTGTTCGGGCTCGCCTGCGACGTGGTCCCCGACCCGCGCACGCGCACCCCGCTCGTCATCCCGCACGAGCGCCCCTGAGCCGGGACGGAGCCCTCGTGCCCCAGGGTGCCGGTCCGGATTCTTTCAGTTATCAAGCGCGCAAGGTACCATCCGGTCGGTATGCTGGGTCGGATGATCGGCGGTCCCGCGGGGGCCGGGGCGCGAAGTGAGGCTGACATGGTGCAGGGACAGCGGACGGCGGAAACGGACTCCGTTCGGGGGCCGGTGCCCGAACGCCTGCTCGCCGCCGCCACCCGGCTCTTCGCCGAGCGCGGCTTCGAGGGGACCTCGGTCCAGGAGATCGTCGCCGCGGCGGGCGTCACCAAGGGTGCGATGTACCACTACTTCGGCTCCAAGGACGACCTGCTCTACGAGATCTACGCACGGGTGCTGCGCATGCAGACCGAGCACCTGCTCCGCTTCTCCTCACAGGACGCCCCCGTCGACGAGCGCCTCCGCGCCGCGGCGGCCGACGTCATCGCCACCAGTATCGCCAACCTCGACGACAGCGCCATCTTCTTCCGCTCCATGCACCAGTTGGACCCGGACAAGCGCCGGACGGTGCGCGCGGAGCGGCGGCGCTACCACGAGATCTTCTGCGACATGATCCGCCAGGGCCAGGGCGAGGGGATCTTCCGCGACGACGTCGCCGCGGGCCTGGTCGCGGACTACTTCTTCGGATCGGCGCACCACCTGAGCAGTTGGTACAGCAAGGAGGGTCCCATGACCGGCGAGGACGTGGGCCGCCAGTTCGCCGACCTGCTCATCACTAGCCTGCGACCCAAGGAGTGACCGTCCTGCCCTGACGGAGGCGGGGCGCTCCGGCGGACCTGCCGCCGAGACGCCCCGCACACGGGCTCCGAACCCTACTTCTTGTACTTGCGCAGCTCGGCGCGGCCCAGCGAGCGCAGGTGGACCTCGTCGGGTCCGTCCGCGAGCCGCAGGGAGCGCACGCCCGCGAGCATCCCGGCCAGCGGGGTGTCCTGGCTGACCCCCATGGCGCCGTGCGCCTGGATGGCCTTGTCCAGGATCCACTCCACCGTGCGCGGCGTGGCGATCTTGATCGACTGGATCTCGGTGTGGGCGCCCTTGTTGCCCACGGTGTCCATGAGGTAGGCGGTCTTGAGGACCAGCAGGCGCAGTTGCTCGATCGCCACCCGGGCCTCGGCGATCCACTCGCGCACCACGCCCTGGTCGGCGATCGGCTTGCCGAAGGCCACCCGGTCCAGCACACGCTCGCAGGTCAGCTCCAGCGCCCGCTCGGCCATGCCGATGGAGCGCATGCAGTGGTGGATGCGCCCGGGGCCCAGGCGGGCCTGCGCGACGGCGAAGCCCTCGCCCTCCCCGCCGATGAGGTTCTCCGCCGGGACCCGCACGTCGTCGAAGACCAGTTCGGCGTGGCCGCCGTGGTCGCCGTCGTCGTAGCCCAGGACCGTCATACCGCGCTCGATGGTCAGGCCCGGCGTGTCGCGCGGCACCAGTACCATGCTCTGCTGCTTGTGGCGCGCGGCCTCGGGGTCGGACTTGCCCATGACGATGAACACCTCACAGGCGGGGTTCATCGCACCGGTGATGAACCACTTGCGCCCGTTGATGACGTAGGAGTCGCCGTCGCGGACGATGGAGGTGGTGATGTTGGTGGCGTCGGAGGAGGCCACCGCCGGTTCGGTCATGGCGAACGCGGAGCGGATCCGCGCGTCCAGGAGCGGCTCCAGCCAGCGCTTCTTCTGCTCCTCGGTGCCGAACATCGTCAGCACCTCCATGTTCCCGGTGTCGGGAGCGGCGCAGTTCAGCGCGATGGGGGCCAGTCGGGGGCTGCGGCCGGTGATCTCCGCCAGCGGGGCGTACTGGAGGTTGGGCAGCCCGCCGTGCTCGGGGTGGCCGGCCAGGAACAGGTTCCAGAGGCCGCGCTTGCGGGCCTCGGCCTGGAGCTCGGCGATGATCGGCGGCCGGGTCCAGCGGTTCTCGCGCGCGGCCAACTGCTCCTCGTGCACCGACTCGTTCGGGTAGATGCACTCGTCCATGAAGGCCAGGAGCTTGGCGCGCAGCTCCTCGGTCTCCTTGTCGTAACTGAAATCCATCAGTCCTCCTTGAGGGTGGCGTGGGCGCGCTCGACGAGCGGGGCGACGATCTCACCGATTCCGTCGAAACCGGCTCCGACGGTGAGTCCTTGGGTGTGCCTGAGGTAGATGCCCTCGGCGATCACCGCGAGTTTGAAGCAGCCGAAGGCCACGTACCAGTTGAGCCTGGACACGTCGCGGCCGGTCGCCGCGGCGTACATCTCGACCAGCTCCGCCGAGCTCGGGAAGCCCTCGGCGGCGGTCGCGGCGACGCCCTCGCCGCCCACGGCGGTGTCCCGGTCGCGGTAGACGATCATCAGGCCCAGGTCCACGAGCGGGTCGCCGAGGGTTGCCATTTCCCAGTCCAGCACCGCGCTGATGCGGTCCTGCCCGTCCACGAGGGCGTTGTCCAGCCGGTAGTCGCCGTGCACGATGCCGGGGGCCGACTGCTCGGGCAGCGTCTCGGCGAGCCTGGCGTGCAGTTCGTCGATACCGGGGATCTCGCGGCTGCGCGAGGCGTCGAGCTGCTTGCGCCACCGGCGCACCTGGCGCTCCAGGAAGCCCGCCGGGCGGCCGAAGTCGCCCAGTCCCACCTCCTCGGGCACGACCGCGTGCAGGGCACCGAGGGTGGCGACCAGGTTCTCGGCCACGCCCCGGACGCGCTCCGGCCCCAGGGGGGAGATCTCGTCCAGGGTGCGGAAGGGGGTGCCCTCCACGTACTCCATGACGTAGAAGGGCGAGCCCAGGACGTGGGCGTCCTCGCACAGGACGTGGGTCCGCGGCACGGGGACGGCGGTGTCGCGCAGCGCCGTCATCACCTTGTACTCGCGGGACATGTCGTGGGCGGTGGCCAGCACGTGACCGAGCGGCGGCCGGCGGACCACGAACTCCCGCTCGCCGTCGCCGACCAGGTAGGTGAGGTTGGACTTGCCGCCGGCCAGTACACGGCCCGTCAGCGGGCCCGAGGCCAGGCCGGGAACGGCGCCCTCCAGGTACTCCCGCAGGCGTACCGGGTCCAGGCCCGGTAGCTCCTCGGTCATGCGCTCTCCTCCCCGGGGGAGACCTTCGCCCGGAGGCGGCGCATCCCCGACAGCCAGGCGTCGGTGTCGGTGGCGCGGGCCTTGTAGTAGTCGGCAACCTCGGGGTGGGGCAGGATGAGGAACCGTCCGTCGGCCAGGCCCGCCATCACGGCGTCGGCGGCCTCCTCCGGCGTGATCGCGTCCCTGGACAGGATGGCCTTGCCGGTGTCGCCGCTGCCCTCCAGCATGTTGGTGCGCACACCGAGCGGGCAGATGCACTGCACGGTGATGCCGCGGTCGCCGTAGTTGACCGACAGCCACTCGGCGAAGGCCACGGCGGCGTGCTTGGTCACCGAGTAGGGTGCGCTGCTGGGCATGGTCAGCAGGCCCGCGGCCGAGGCGGTGGTCACGAAGTGCCCGCGCCCGCGCTCCACCCACGCCGGGACCAGCTCCTTTGCGGCCCGCACGTGCGACATGGTGTTGATCTGCCAGGACCTGTTCCACTCCTGCTCGGTGGAGTCCAGCCCCAGCCCGCTGCCCAGGCCGGCGTTGGCCACGTACATGTCGATGCCGTCCAGGTGGGCCCCGGCCTCGGCGATCAGGGCGGTGACGCCCTCCTCGCCGGCCGCGTCACCGGGGACGGCCACCCCGCCGATCTCGGCGGCCACGGCCTCGGCGGCCCCGGCGTCCAGGTCGTTGACGACCACGCGCGCCCCGGCGTCGGCCAGGCGGCGCGCGATGGCGGCACCGATGCCGTTGCCGGCGCCGGTGACGACGACCCCCGCGTCCTCGAACTTCATGTCAGACACCTCCGGTGAGAGTCGTGCCGCCGTCGAGGACCAGGGTGCGCCCGGTGACCCAGGAGGCGTCCTCGGAGAGCAGGAAGGCGACCGCGCCGGCCACGTCCTCGGGGACGCCCAGGCGGGCCAGCGGGTAGCCCTCGGCGACCTCCTCCTCGCGCCCCTCGTACAGGGCACTGGCGAACTTGGTCTTGACCACGGCCGGGGCGACGCCGTTGACGCGTACCCCGGGGGCCAGCTCGACGGCCAGCTCCTTGGTGATGTGGAGCAGCATGGCCTTGCTGGCGCCGTAGAAGCCGATGCCGGGCGCGGGCTTGGTGCCGGCCACGGACGAGACGTTGACGATGGCGCCGCCGTGCTCGGCCATCCACGCCTTGTGGGCCTTCTGTACCCACGAGACCGCGGAGAGCACGTTGACCTCGAAGATCTTGCGGGCCGCGTCCAGGTCCAGGTCGACCATCCGCCCGTAGACCGGGTTGATGCCGGTGTTGTTGACGAACATGTCGATGCTGCCGAAGGCGTCCAGGGTCGCGGCGATCGCGGCGTCCTGGTGGGCGGGGTCGTCGGCCTTGCCCGGCACGGCGATGGCGTGGTCCGGGCCGCCCAGGGTCTTCACGGCCTCTTCCAGGGCCTCGGCCCCGCGGGCCGTCACGCACACACGGGCGCCTTCGTCGACGAGTCGCTGGGCGATGGCCAGGCCGATGCCTCGGCTCGCCCCGGTGACGATGGCGGTCCGTCCGCCGAACCGGGATGTCATGGAGTTCTCCTTTTAGACCGACTGGTCGGTATGCACAGGGGACGACTCTACGTGGCGCGGCGGGCGCGCCGCAAGGGGAGGCGGCGCCCTGACGCGCGACGACGGCGTGTGGGCGGCGCCTGCCTCCCCTCGTTCTTCTCCCCCGTGGTCCCCAAAGGGATCTATGACGTAAAGGTGGGTTATGTCCTACTTGGACGGGTCAAGGGTGAGCTTGCCGATGGTCGCGCGGGCCCGCAGGTCCTCGTGGGCCCTGCGGGCCTCGGAGAGCGGGTAGGTCTCACCCAGAACCGGCCGGAGGCGGCCCTCGGCCACCATCGCGAACATCTCCGCCATGGCGTCGCCGACCACGTCTCCGGGGAGCGTGCGCGCGTGCGGCAGCCACATGCCCGACACGGTGGTGGAGAAGCGCATGAGGCTGGGCAGCTTCACCGGGCTGGGCTGCTCGCGCGAGGCCATGCCGTAGAAGGCGAGGCGGCCGAACGGAGCCAGCGACCGCAGGCTCTCGTCGGTCACCCTGCCGCCGACCATGTCCAGCACGGCGTCCACACGCTTGCCCCCGTTGGCCTCGATCAGCGCGGTGGTCATGTCGGGTGCGGCCGAGTCCACTGCGGTGTCCGCGCCCAGTTCCAGCGCGAGGTCGCGCTTGGCAGCGCTGCTGGCGACCGCGATGACCCGGCCGGCGCCGAACGCCTTGGCCAACTGGACGGCGAGCGTACCCACGCCGCCCGCGGCGGCGTGCACCACCACGGACTCGCCCGCCTCCATCCGCACGTTCTTGCGCAGCAGGACCCACGCCGTGGCGCCCTGGACGAGCAGTGCGAGCGCGGCCTCGTCGGAGACCCCCTCGGGGATCTCGAAGGTCATGCCGGGGTCGGCGACGGCCCGCTGCGCGTAGCCTCCGCCGCTGACCATGCCCACGACGCGGCGCCCGTCGGCGGCGCGTCCGGCGATCTCCGCGCCGGGGACCATGGGCAGGCTGGCGGCGGCCAGGTAGCTGTTCTCCGCCTGGTGGGTGTCGGCGTAGTTGACCCCCGACCGGGAGACCTCGACGAGGAACCCGTCCGGCCCCGGCTCGGGGTCGGGAAGCTCCGCGGGGACCAGGACCTCGGGTCCGCCGAACTCGGTGATCTGGATGGCGCGCATGGGGGTCCCTTCACTCGTCTTCTCGTACCGACCAGGTGGTATGTTACCCGCCGGTTGCGGTGTCCGGGCGGCCCGCGCGGCCTTGCGCGGTGTACCTAACGCTGTTAGGACATGTGCATACGTGTAACCCCAGGGGAGGACACCAGTGGACGCCGAACACATCGTGACGACAACGGGCGGCAGAGTCAGGGGCGCCGTATCGCCCACCTCCACGGACGGCCGGGTCACCGTCCACCGGGGCATCCCCTACGCCGCCGCCCCCTTCGGAGAGCACCGCTTCGCCGCGCCCGCGCCCGCGCCCGCCTGGGACGGGGTGCGCGACTGCCTGGAGTTCGGCCCGCCCGCCCCGCAGCCGCACCGCCCCTTCGGCGCGGCCCCCTGGACCCCCGACACCTCGCCGGAGTGCCTGGTGCTCAACGTCTGGAGCGCCGCGAGCGAGGGCGACCTCGCCCCCGTCCTAGTGTGGTTCCACGGCGGCGCCTACATCATGGGCGTCTCCTCCGAAGCCTCCTACGAGGGTACCCGGCACGCCGAGAACGGCCTCGTCGTGGTCACCGTCAACTACCGCCTCGGCTTCGAGGGGTTCGGGCACGTCCCGGGACGTCCCGAGAACCGGGGTCTGCTCGACCAGGCCGCCGCCCTGCGCTGGGTCAGGGACAACATCACCGCCTTCGGCGGAGACCCCGCCAACGTCACGATCGCCGGGGAGTCCGCCGGCGCCGGATCGGTCGTGTGCCTGATGGCCTCGCCCCACGCCGGCGGCCTCTTCCGCCGCGCCATCGCCCACAGCGTCCCCGGCGACACCCTGAGCGTGGACCGGGCCCGCACCGTGTCCGAGCGCATCGCGCGGATCGCCGGCGTCCCGCTGGAGGCCGAGGCGCTGGCCGCCCTGCCGCCGGAGAAGGTCCTGGCCGCCTCCGACGAGTTCATGGCGGCCACCCCCGAGTCTCTGACCTGCTTCGCCCCCGTCGTCGGCGGCGAGGACCTGCCCGTCGAGCCGCTGCGCGCGGTCGCCGACGGCGCCGCCCGGAACGTGGACCTGCTCACCGGCCACAACATGCACGAGTACCGGCTGTTCACCGTGTTGGCGGGCAGCCCCGTGCCCGAGACCGAGGACCTCCTGGAGGTGGCCGCGTCCAAGGCGGGCCTGCCCGAGGGCGCGATCTCCGCCTACCGCGAGGCCATCCCCGGTGCGGACGTCGGCGAACTGTACGAGGCCATCATGGGCGACTCGCTCTTCAGCCAGTACACCGTGCGCTTCGCCGAGGCGCACGCCGCCGCGGGCGGCCGCGCCCACTTCTTCCGCCTGGCGGCCGAGACCACCGTCATGGACGGCAGGCTCGGCGCCTGCCACGCCTTCGACCTGCCCTTCGCGTTCAACAACATCGACACCGACATGGCCCGGTTCATGCTCAACGGCGAGATCTCCGACGACTACCGCAAGCTGGCCGAGCGCTTCTCCGGTGCCTGGAACTCCTTCGCCGCCTCGGGTGAGGCGGGCTGGCCGATGGTCACCGTCCACGCCACACCGGTCAAGGTGTGGAACCTGACCGACGAGGTGCTCCCCGACGACGTCTCACCGGTGCGCCCGCTCTGGGACGGCAAGTCCTTCGACCCGAAGTAGACATGAGCGGGTCCCGCACCCGGGTGCGGGACCCACTCCGGGCCCGGTCGGCGTCACCTGCCGGTCAGACCCGCCCGGCGCAGGGCGTCGGCCATCGCACCCGAGGGGGCGGCCCCGCCGCGGTCGCCGCCGCGCCCGCCCCGGCCGCCGCTGGAGCGCTCACTACCGCCCTGGGCGCGCCCGCCCCGGCGGTCGCCGCCCCGCTCCTCGCCCCGGCCGCCGCGGCGGCCCTCCCCGGAGGGCGCCGCGTCGTCCAGGCGCATGGTCAGCGAGATCCGCTTGCGCTGGGTGTCCACGCTCTGGACCTTGACCTTCACCACGTCACCGGGCTTGACGATCTCGCGGGGGTCGTCGACGAACCTGTGCGACATCGCCGAGACGTGCACGAGGCCGTCCTGGTGCACGCCCACGTCCACGAACGCCCCGAACGCCGCGACGTTGGTGACCACGCCCTCCAGAACCATCTCCGGAGCCAGGTCCGACAGTGTCTCCACCCCCTCCTTGAACGTGGCGGTGGTGAACGCCGGACGCGGGTCGCGGCCCGGCTTGTCCAGCTCGATGAGGATGTCGGTGACCGTGGGCAGGCCGAAGGTGTCGTCCACGAAGTCCTGCGGCCGGATCCGAGCGAGGGCCTTCTTGTCGCCGATCAGCGACGGCAGGTCCGTGCCCAGCGAGTCCAGGATCCGCCGCACCACCGGGTAGGCCTCCGGGTGGACGGCAGAGGAGTCCAGCGGGTCGTCGCCCCCCGGGACGCGCAGGAAGCCCGCGCACTGCTCGAAGGCCTTCGGCCCCAGGCGCGGCACCGAGCGCAGGTCCTCGCGGCTGCGGAAGGGCCCGTGCGCGTCGCGGTGCGCCACGATGTTGCGCGCCAGCGTGGAGGTGACCCCCGACACCCGCGTCAGCAGGGGCACCGACGCGGTGTTGACGTCCACGCCCACACCGTTCACACAGTCCTCGACCACGGCGTCCAGTGACCGGGAGAGCTTCGCCTCGGCCAGGTCGTGCTGGTACTGGCCCACCCCGATCGACTTGGGGTCGATCTTGACGAGCTCGGCCAGCGGGTCCTGGAGGCGGCGGGCGATGGAGACGGCTCCGCGCAGGGACACGTCCAGGTCCGGGAGCTCCTCGGAGGCGTAGGCCGAGGCCGAGTACACCGACGCGCCAGCCTCGGAGACCATGACCTTGGTGAGCTTCAGTTCGGGGTTGCGCTTGAGCAGGTCGGCGGCCAGGCGGTCGGTCTCGCGCGAGGCCGTGCCGTTGCCGATCGCCACCAGGTCCACCCCGTGCCCGGTGCACAGCGCCGACAACCGCGACAGGGAGCCCTCCCAGTCGCGGCGCGGCGCGTGCGGGTAGACCGTGTCGGTGGCCACGACCTTGCCGGTGCCGTCGACGACCACCACCTTCACCCCCGTGCGCAGCCCCGGGTCCAGACCCAGGGTGGCACGCGTCCCCGCGGGCGCGGCCAGCAGCAGGTCCCTCAGGTTGGCGGCGAAGACCTCCACGCCCTCGTCCTCGGCCCGCTGCCACAGCCGCATGCGCACGTCGATGTCCAGGCGCACGAAGATACGGGTGCGCCAGGCCCAGCGGACGGTGTCCTGGAGCCAGCGGTCCGCCGGGCGGCCGCGGTCGGTGATGTCGAACCGGGAGGCGATGGCGTTCTCGTAGGAGCTGCGGGGGACGGTTCCGTCGGCGTTCGGTGCGGGCTCCTCCTCCGGCTCCAGGGCCAGGGCCAGGACCTCCTCCTTCTCGCCCCGGTACAGGGCCAGGACACGGTGGGAGGGCATCGCGGTCAGCGGTTCGGCGAAGTCGAAGTAGTCGGCGAACTTCGCACCGGACTCCTCCTTGCCCTCACGCACCTTGGAGACCAGCCGCCCCTTCTCCCACAGCCGCTCGCGCAGCGTGCCCGTGAGGTCGGCGTCCTCGGCGAAGCGCTCCACCAGGACCGCCCGGGCGCCGTCCAGGGCGGCCTTGGTGTCGGCCACACCCTTGTCGGCGTCCACGTAGGCCTCAGCCGACACCTGCGGGTCCAGCGAGGGGTCGGCCAGCAGCGCGTCGGCGAGCGGTTCGAGGCCGGCCTCCCGCGCGATCTGGGCCTTGGTGCGGCGCTTGGGCTTGTAGGGGAGGTAGATGTCCTCCAGACGGGCCTTGGAGTCGGCGGCGTTGATCCGCGCCTCCAGCTCCTCGTCCAGCTTGCCCTGGGAGCGGATCGACTCCAGGACCGCGGCCCGGCGCTCGGCCAGCTCGCGCAGGTAGCGCAGGCGCTCCTCCAGGGTGCGCAACTGGGCGTCGTCCAGGCCGCCGGTCGCCTCCTTGCGGTACCGGGCGACGAAGGGCACGGTCGAGCCCCCGTCGAGGAGGTCGACGGCCGAGGTGACCTGGTTCGGGCGCACACCGAGCTCCTCGGCGATGCGCTGGTCGATCGTGGGTGTCGCAGGGGTCGTCACTGTTGAAGATCCGCTCTCTGGCTTTCCGGTGCTGGGACATTGTCGCGGCGGGAGCCGCGGTTGTCATCCCGGCACGGGCGGTGCGCTAGAGACCGTTGCCCTCGGTCAGGTCGGGGGCGTAGTACTCGTCCAGCGGGATGGGCCCCCGGTAGCCCTGGCACATGCACTTCTTGTAGGTCGAACCGGGCTGCCCGGTCCACCTGCCGGGGATGACCACCTGGGTCTGGCACTTCTTGGTCTGTGGGTCGTGGAAGACCAGGTGGTGCCCGCATCCGCAGAGGGGCTGGGGGCTCTGCGCACCGCTCTGCACGGCCCGGGCCTGCTCGCCGCGGCGCTCCTGTTCGAGGGCGGCACGCGCCTGGTGCCTGGTCACGAGGCGACCGGTGACGAACCCGACCACCGCGATGACGGCGCCGACCACCATTGACACCGGATCCATCGGACCGCTCCCCTCCCTCGCGGCGACAACGCGCTCCGCCCATTGTCCCCCATGGAGGGACGGATGCCCATGCGGCGCGGTTCCCGGTCCGCCGGGGGTCACTCCCCGCGCAGCCCCTTGAGGGTCGCCACGTCGGCGGCGTGCGGCCCGGCGGGGCCGGGGGTCTCCAGCACGAGCGGCACACCGGCGGAGACCGGGTGGGTGAACAGCTCACCGAACGGTGCGGCGCCGATGTGGCCGGCTCCGATGTTCTCGTGGCGGTCCTTGTTGCTGCCGCACGGGGCCTTGGAGTCGTTGACGTGGACCAGCCGCAGCCGGTGGGCGCCCACGAGCGCGCCGAAGCGGTCCAGGGCCTCGCGCATCCCCTCCGGGGTGGAGATGTCGTGGCCCGCGGCGAACATGTGCGCCGTGTCCAGGCACACCCCCACGTTCGGGTGCCACTCCAGGGCCTCGAAGTAGGGCACCAGGTCGTTGACGGTGGCGCACAACACCTGGCCCTGCCCCGCCATCGGCTCCAGCAGCACCGGCGGGACGCCCTCGCCGAGGCGCTCCAGGACCGGCATGAGCCGCTCCCGGGTGCGCTTCAGCCCGGCCTCGCGCCCGCCCGAGACCGCCGAACCGGTGTGCACGACCACGCCGCGCGCGTCGATCCGCCCGCCGCGGGCCAGCGCGTGCTCCAGAGAGGCGACCGACTTGTCCGCCGTCTCCTCGCTCGGCGTGCCCAGGTTGATCAGGTAGGGCGCGTGCACGAACAGCGGAAGGTCCGTGCGCTCGCGCATGCGCGCGTCCTGTCCGGGGTCGCCGTCGTTGGTCGCCCACCCGCGCGGGTTGGACACGAACACCTGGACCGTCTCGGCGCCGATCTCCTCGGCGTAGGCCAGACCCTTGGCGGCCATGCCGCCCGCGACCGGGACGTGCGCGCCGACGGGGGACCGGGGATGCCGCTGTTCGCCACTCATAACGTCCTCAAGACTAGGGGGCCCGCGGGGGGTGCGCGGCCGTGCCGCCGCTCACAGGCCACGCCCGCTGCTTCGCGGGAGGCGCTAGTGTCGTGGCCGTGAGCACCCAGACCCAGAACCACCGCCTGGCCGACGTGATCGCCGCCTTCGAGGAGGTCTACCCGCCGGGCTGGGCCGCCTCCTGGGACGCCGTCGGCCTGGTGTGCGGTGACCCCGCCCAGAGCGTGGAGCGCGTCCTGTTCGCCGTCGACCCGGTCTCCGCGGTCGTGGACGAGGCCGTGGAGTGGGGCGCGGACCTGGTCCTCACCCACCACCCGCTCATGCTGCGCGGGGTGACCGGTGTGGCCGCCGACACCCCCAAAGGCAGGGTGGTCCACCGCCTCATCCGCGCCGGAACGGCCCTGTACACCGCGCACACCAACGCCGACACCGCCGCGCCCGGCGTCTCGGACGCCCTGGCGCGCACGGTCGGCCTGACAGGGGACCTGTCACCGCTGGAGCCCGACCCGACCGACCCCGGGGGGCGGCGCGGCATCGGGCGCGTCGGCGCCCTGGACCGGCCCATGGTCCTGCGCGACTTCGCCGACCGGGTCGCCCAGGCGCTGCCCGCCACCGCGGCGGGGGTCCGCGTGGCCGGTGACCTGAACCGTCAGGTCACCCGGGTCGCGGTGTCGGGAGGCGCGGGTGACTCCCTGCTGGGCGCGGCCCGGGCCGCGGGGGTGGACGTGTTCGTCACCTCCGACCTGCGCCACCACCCCTCTTCGGAGTTCGTCGAGGCCGGAGGGCCGGCGCTCGTCGACACCGCCCACTTCGCCAGCGAGTGGCCCTGGCTGGCGGAGGGCGCGTCCCACCTGGTGGATGCGCTCGCGCGCAGGCGCGGCCCGGATGGGGCTAACGTGGAGGTCCGGGTGTCGACGACCGTGACGGATGCCTGGTCGCGGGCTTTCTCCCGCGACTGATGCCCCCGGACCGGCCGGGCCCGGACCCCAACTGCACAGAGAACGGGTGTGGGCGGCGAATCCGCCTTCCCAGCCACCCCAGGAGAGCGAGCATCGTGAAAGCCGAACCCGCCGCACAGGCCAGACTGCTGGACCTCCAGGAGCTGGACACCGAACTCCAGCGCCTGGACCACCGCGCCCGGACGCTCCGGGAAGCCTCGGAGGTGGCCGACCTCAAGGAGCGCCTGGAGAAGATCGACGCCGATATCCTCGCGGTGCGGACGAGGATCACCGACACCGGCCGCGAACAGCGCAAGGCGGAGCGGGACGTCGACCAGGTGCGCACCCGTGCCGAGCGCGACGCCAAGCGGATGGAGTCCGGGCAGATCACCAGCGCCAAGGAGCTGCAGAGCCTCCAGTCGGAGATCGCCTCACTGGAGCGGCGCCAGTCCGAACTGGAGGAGGTCGTGATCGAGGTGATGGAGCGCGCCGAGGCGCTGGAGGCCGAGAGCGCGCGCCTGTCCGCCGAGCGCGAGGAGACCGCCGCCGAGCTCACCGCGGCCACCGCGCGCCGCGACACCGCGGCCGCCGAGATCGAGTGGGACCGCACCCGCGCCTCCCAGGACCGCGACCGCGTCGCTGGTGAGGTGCCCTCCGACGTGCTGGGCCTGTACGACAAGCTGCGCGGTCAGTACGACGGGTTGGCCGCGGCCCCGCTGCGCTACGGACGGTGCGGCGGCTGCAAGCTGGCGCTGAGCACCGTCGAGCTCAACGACATCCGCGCGACCCCCGCCGACGAGATCGTGCGCTGTGAGGACTGCCGCCGCATCCTGGTGCGCACCGAGGAGTCGGGCCTGGGACCCAAGGGGCAGCAGTGAGGTTCGGGTGGGTGGCCCCCGACCTGGAACCGACACGGCTCGTGCTGCTGCGCCACGGGCAGACACCGCTGTCGGTGGAGCGCAGGTTCGCCGGCCGGGGCGACATCCCGCTCACCGAGCAGGGCCACGAGCAGGCCAGGGCGGCTGCGCGCCGCCTGGCCCCGTGGCCGATCGACGCGGTGGTGTCCTCGCCGCTGCGCCGCACCCGCGACACCGCGGCCCACGTCGCCCGGGAGCTGGGGCTCCCGGTGGAGGTGGACGAGGGGTTCGTCGAGACCGACTTCGGTGACTGGGAGGGCATGACCTTCGCCGAGGCCCAGCGGGCCGCGGGCGAGGCCGTCGACAAGTGGCTGGCCGACCCGGAGGTCGCCCCGCCCGGCGGGGAGAGCTTCGCCGAGGCGGCCGCACGGGTCGGGGCGGCCCGGGAGGCCCTGGTGGAGCGGCACACCGGCCGCACGGTCCTGGTGGTCACCCACGTCACGCCGATCAAGGCGGTCGTGCAGCAGGCGATGCTGGCCCCGCTGGGCGCGCTGCACCGGATGTTCCTGGAGACGGCCTGCCTGACCGAGGTGGACTGCTACGCGGACGGCCCCATGGTGGTGCGTTCGCTCAACGACACCGCCCACCTGGACGGCACCGCCGCCGGACCGGCGTAGAATGGCCGGGTGAGAGGGAGTCGGCCAGACGGTCGCGGACCCGCGACGCGGGTTCGAGGAAAGTCCGGACTCCACAGGGCAGGGTGGTCGGTAACACCGACCCGGGGCGACCCGCGGGACAGTGCCACAGAAAACAGACCGCCACCGATCGCGGTGGTAAGGGTGAAACGGTGGTGTAAGAGACCACCAGCGGCCGGAGTGATCCGGTCGGCTCGGTAAACCCCACCCGGAGCAAGGTCAAAAAGGGGACCACGGTCCCCGCGCGGATGCCTGAGGGCGGCCCGCCCGAGTCCGCGGGTAGACCGCACCGAGGCCGTCGGCAACGGCGGTCCCAGATGGATGGCCGTCCGGCCCTCCGAGGCCGACAGAATCCGGCTTACCGGCCGACTCCCTCCCTCACACCTTTCTGGCCAGGCGTTCCGTGGACGAGATTGCCGCCGAGGTTCGTCCCAGGGAGAACGTGGGGCCCGAGGTTCGCCTCAAGGCGAACCTCGGGCCCCTGTCCCCGGACACCACGAGGTCCAGGGTGCGCTGATCGGTCATGGGCGACGGTCTCGCCTATCGGGGTTCACCGTGTCGGCGGGTCACGCCGATACATCCCCCCGGTGATGGCTGAAGCCGACCACGCACGGGTAGATTGGCGGTGCGCTCCGCGCCCGCCGGAGGCCGACCGGGGTCGGCGACCGACGGGCATCCGCGTCCACGGGAATGGGTGACTCTTGTTCGACTCCGCCGCCTTCTGGGTGATCCTGTTCGCCTTGCCGTTCCTGGCCATCGGGGTGATCATCGCCCTGGCCATGTACCAGGCCTCAGGCGTTCAGCACGATGAGCGCGACGAGGCTTCCGACGACGCCGAGGGCTGATCCCCGACCGCCGCCTCCCCGCGTTGGTGGGGAACGGCGGTGCCCCGTTCCCCCGGTACGGGGGTGAAGACCCCCGTACCGGGGTCCAACAGGTGGACCCGGGCCGACTCCAGGTCGTAGTACATCCCGGTCAGGGTCAGTCCTCCCTGCTCCACCCGTTCACGGACCACCTCGTAGCTCATGAGGTTGGCCAACTGCACCCGGACGTTGGTCCGGGCCAGGTGGCACAGTGTCTCCGGGGTGGGCGGGCCCTCCGGGTCCCCGGGGGCGGCCGTGGCGCGGTCCAGGCTGGTTCCGGCGTTGGCCAGCCAGCGCCGCATGTGCGCGGTCCCGGCCTCCTCCGCGTCCAGGTGGGCCCCTTCGAGGAGGGCCTTCATCGCTCCGCAGTGGGAGTGGCCGCAGACCACGATCGAGGGCACGCCCAGGACCGTGACGGCGTACTCCAGGGCGGCCCCCACCGACCCGTCCCCGGGCGACCCCGAGGGCGGTACGAGGTTGCCCACGTTGCGCAGGGTGAACAGGTCGCCGGGGCCGCTGGAGGTGATGAGGTT
The DNA here is from genome assembly GCF_048060475.1 of Nocardiopsis sp. LOL_012. Lineage (NCBI taxonomy): Bacteria > Bacillati > Actinomycetota > Actinomycetes > Streptosporangiales > Nocardiopsidaceae > Nocardiopsis > Nocardiopsis sp. LOL_012. The sequence goes on from NZ_JBHMIV010000052.1 coordinate 19,368, forward strand.
GGGCACCACCCGCGAGTCGGCGCACGTGATGAACAGCGCGGTGGGTTTCTGCCCGAGTGCGAGGCGGCCCATCACCGAACGCAGGCGGTCCGCGGTGCTGGCATGGTACTCGCGGGCCCCCGCGGTCAGCAGGATGAGCGGGTTGGGCTCGCGACCGGTGTCGGCGCGCATCTCCCACGGTGCCCACCAGCGCGCGGACCCCTTGGGCGAGGTCTTTGTGGCGGGTGCGGGTGTGGCGGCGCTGCGGGTGTGCCACTGCTCGTGGTCCTCGTCGATGTCGACGCTGCCGCCGGTGCGCTCGTGGTCCACACGCCAGGCGTGGATGGCCTCGAAGGCGGCATGGTCCATGAAGTCCACGTGCAGGTCGAGGTCGACCGGTGCGCCTTCGGGGACGGTGCGCAGCACGTGGGTGAGCCGCGGCACACCGAGGAAGGTGAGTGAGCCGTGCACGGACACGTGGACCCGGCCGCCGCGCTCCTCGGTGAGGACGGTGAGCTTGGTGAGGCGGCGCAGGGCGATGATCATCGCGAGCGCGAAACCGATGAACACCCCTTCCAGCAGTCCCAGGAACACCGCGCCGAGCAGGGTCGCCAGGTAGATGCCGTGTTCGTGGTGGCGCCGCAGGTCGCGCAGATGGGCGATGGAGACCATCTGCACGCCGATGAACACCAGCAGCGCGGCCAGCGCCGCCATCGGGATCAGCGCGACCACCTGGGCGAACAGCGCCACGAACACCAGCACCCACACCCCGTGCAGAACGGTGGCCAGCCGGGTGCGCGCCCCCGCGCGCACGCTGGTGCTGCTGCGCACGATCGCCCCCGCGATCGGCAGGCCGCCCAGGGCGCCACTGACGGTGTTGGCCGCGCCCTGGCCGACGAGTTCGCGGTCCAGGCGCACACGCTGCCCGTTGTGCAGGCGGTCGACGGCGATGGCCGAGAGCAGGGTCTCCACGCTGGCGACCATGGCCACGGTCGCCACGCCCAGGGCGACGCCGTGCCACTGGCCGGAGGCGGGGAGCAGCGGACCGGTCCAGGCGTCGGAGAGCGAGGCGGGTAGGGCGACGGTGGCTACCTCCCAGTCGGCGAAGGTGGCCACGGCGGTGGCGGCGCCCACGGCGACCAGCGCCGCCGGGACCATCGCGGGCCGGAACCGTCCGAGGGCGGGGATCCGGTTCCACCCGAACATGATCGCGACGGTGATGACGCCGACCGCGACGGCGGGTGTGTGGTTGTGGGTGATCTGCTCGGGCAGGTCGGCGATGTTGGCCAGGGCCGAACTCTGCGGTGCCCCGCCCAGGACCACGTGTAGTTGCGCGAGGGCGATGGTGATACCGACCCCGGCGAGCATGCCGTGCACGACGGCGGGGGAGACCGCGAGCGCGGCCCGAGCGATACGGAAGGCGCCCAGGGTGATCTGGACGAGTCCGGCCAGCAGGGTGATCAGGCAGGTCACGCGCCAGCCGTGGGTGAGGACGAGATCGGCGACGACGATGGTCAGCCCAGCGGAGGGTCCGCTGACCTGGACGACGGAGCCGCCGACCGCTCCGGCGACGATACCGCCGACGACCGCGGCGATGATCCCCGCGATCAGCGGAGCGCCGGTGGCGACGGAGATGCCCAGGGCGAAGGGGACGGCGACGAGGAAGACCACGAACGAGGCGCCGACGTCGGAGGCGGCCCTTCTGTGGTCGAGGCGTGCACGGCGTGCGGCCGTCTGCGCGGGCGGCGGTTCGGGGCGTGCCCCCGGGGTGTCGTTGCGCATGGTGGCTCCGTTCGTTTCGGGCCGGGCGGTCGGGCGTCGGTGCATGCGGACGTCGGGTGTCCGAGTGGGGGAGGCGTGCGGCTGTGTGCAAGCAGCGCGACGAACTCGGAGAGTTCGACATCTGTTACCAACTGTAGTCAATCCGGGGTGGGTCTTGTGACGGACTGTTGCGATAATGGTGATCGTTTTCTTCGTTTCACATCAGGGATCGACCCCTGAGACACAAAGAAACCGCTGGGATGACGGGGAGATCCGTCATCCCAGCGGTGCGCTGTGGTGGTGGCCCGCCTCCCGCGGCGGGAGGCGGGCGTTCACGCGGAGTCACATTCGGGGCCGTGGCCGACTACAGGAACCGGCCGTTCTCATAGCCGCCTTCGTAGTAGGGGCGGTTCGGCTCGGGTGGAGCGCCCTGGTACCCGACGGGGCCCCGGTCCCACGGCTCTCGGACGTCCGGAGCCGGCGGCGTGTTCCAGTGGTCCCGGTAACCGGACTGTTGGGGCTGGGCGGGCCCCTGAGGGCCACCGTACCCCTGGCCCGGGTAGTGGGGCGGAGCGGTGTCGTACCCGGCGAGCGCGTCGCCGACACCGTTCTGGGGGAGGCCGTGTTCCTGGTACCCCCCGGCTCCGGGGGAGGGCGTGTCCGCGTGCGGCGCGTATCCCTGCGGGCCGCTGCCGAAGGGGTAGGTGGGTGTGCTGGTGCTGTCGGGGATGCCGTGCGGTGTGCCC
>NZ_JBHMIV010000053.1:0-20447 GCF_048060475.1 Nocardiopsis sp. LOL_012
ACCAACACCAACACCACAAACAGCACCACAACCGAACCCACACCCGTGGACACCGCTACCGACACGGCCCCGCCAGGCACGGCGGGAAACGAAGGCGACCCCACGGGCAGCCCGCGCAACGGCAGCCACCACCGCCGCGACGACGAACACGACGACGCCAACGGGAACAGCCGCGCGACCACAGCCCACGAAGACCCGCAGAACACCGCTCCGGCAACCGACCCGCGCACCCCAACCAGCAACGAGAACACCGCCACCCCACCACACACCGTCTCCGCACAGAACCAGAGCACGGCCTCGCCCTTCCCACAGGACAGCGCCTACCTCGACGAGTTCGCCGCAGAGCTCAACCGCCCCCGCACCACTGACCACGGGGACGAGATGTCTCGTCCCCAGGACACCGATTCCCTCCCCGGCCTCGACTCCGACTCCGACTCCCTCTACAGCGACTCCACCCCCGCCACACCCACCACCTCCCCGCCCTTCGCCCTCCTCGAATCCAAACACCCCCTCCCCACCGGCCCCGACCTCAACCCCAAGGACGCCACCGCCTCCCCCTTGGACCACAGCACCGCACACACCCACCTCGACGTCTTCGCCCTCAACGGCATCGAACCGACCGGTACCGCTGCCACACCCGCCGGACAGGCCACCCCCGGACCAGGAAGCAACACCCCTGCTAGAACCGGAAGCAGCGACCCCACCACTGGCAGAAGCGCCGAGAACAACACACCGAACAGCGCCGCCGACCGAACGGCGCGCGTCCGGCACACAACCGGTGACGGTCAGGGAACCGGCCTTCCCGGCACCCCCGCCCCGATCCAAACCCCCACCGCCACACCCGAGGATCCAGCCGAGGGCTTGCGTCCCCGAGCCGACACCGTCCGCACCCAGGCCGAACAGCATCTCAAACGGGCCAGAGAACTCCTGGACTTCGCCCGGGAGCAGCAGGACACAGCACCCCGACACCTCATCGAACAAGCGCGGCACTACGGCCAGAGTGCCCAGGAGCGGGCCGACCGGTTCGGCACAGCCGCGGGCGCCCTCGAAGCCGCCGCCGAGGCGGCCCTGCGCGATCCCGGCAGCGCCCGGACCGCCGCCGCCACGGAACACGCCGAACAGCTCTACGACGGCATCCGCCCCCTCCTGGCCCCCGCCAAGGGCGACACCGACCTCGCCGTCAACCTCGCTCTCACCGACACCGACGGCTCGGAGGGTTCTGGCTCCCCCAGCCCGACACCGCTGCCCACCGGCACGGCACCGACGGAGAACGCCCGCTCCGACGATGCGCCCTCCCTGGAGCAGCGGTTCAGCGAAGCCCTCCAGGTGCCCGTGGACAATGGCCACCGGGAAGCGCGGGCGAGCGACGCCCCCGGCCCGGGAACGGCCGCGGGCGAGGGCCCCGGCGCGGACAGGGAATCCGATCCGTGGCCAGGACGGATGGGTCCCGACGGCATCCGACGCTTCGGCACCGACCACGAAGCGGAGGCCTACGGTGAGTACGTACTCGGAGACCCCGGCACCAACCCGCACTCCTTCGAGAACCTGACCGCGGAAGAACGCGCGGCGGTGCTCGGGTACACGACCAGTGCCATCCCCTACAACAGCCTGATGCGCATCGCGAACCGCCAGGACCGCGAGGACCTGATGGAGCAGTGGCTCCACAATCACGGCCCGTTGTGGCCCCTGTACGAGATGACGGGGTTCACACCCCTGACGTTGGAGTCCGTGGCCGAGGGTTACGAGAGGTTCACAACGCTTCCCCGAGACCAGGCCGCCCTCGTCCAGGAGATCATGGAGTCGGCCGATCCCGCGTGGGCCCTGCAGCAGATGAAGACGTGGCGCTGGACGCACAGCACGATCCTGGTCGAATCGTTCGGCGCCCTGCCCACGTTCGAGGACGTGGAGCACCGCATCGACCTGATCAGCCGGGCCATCGCGCGCAACCCCCTGCCCGAGCGCATCACCGTGCACCGGGCCCTCTACGAGATCAACTTCATGAGGGGTTTCACGCCCGAAGACCCGCACGCACTCGTAGGCAAGATCCAGAGGGAACCCGCCTTCCTGTCCACCTCCCTGGGGGCGGGTAGCCCGTTCTCCGGCTCGGGTAGCTTTCCGTTCGAACTTCACCTCACCCTCCCCCCCGGAACGGGAGGGCTGTGGCTGGGCAAGCACAGTGTGTACGCGGACCAACGGGAACTGCTCCTGCAACACGGCACCGACTACCAGGCCACCGCGGTCACCGAACGCGACGGTGTGACCCACATCGACGTTGAAGTCCTCGCGCCCGCCCGGGGAGAGTCCTCAGGCGGGGACGGCGTCCACAGCGTCCCCGCCGAGGACGCCCCGGTTTCCGGTGACGGCTGGGTACGCGTACCCGACACTACATACCGGTGGGGCCTGTACGGTGCCGCCGGGCTGCTGCTGTACTCGGACGGACCGGACGGCACCGTCCCCCACGTCCTGCTCCAGCACCGCGGCTCGGACACGGACACGGGTGACACCTGGAGTATTCCGGGCGGAGCGCGCAACCGCGACGAGACCCCCCTCCAGGCCGCCCGGCGCGAATTCTCCGAGGAGGTCAGCGGGGACCCCGGAGCGATCGAGATCGTCGGCACCCACACCCACGACCTCACCTCTTGGCGCTACGACACCTACCTGGCCCGTGTACCCGGATTCCCGGACCTGGGCAGAAGCAACGAGGAGAGCCACCAGATCCGCTGGGTCCCCGTCCACGAAGTCGCCTCGCTCGACCTGCACCCCGCTTTCCGCACCACGTGGAACCGGCTGCGGAACAGCCTGGACCTGGCGGCACGTCCGGAGGTCCCCTCCCCCGGCGAGGCCGCGGACACCGGCGAAGCGACTGAAACGGGTCCGGTCCCGCCCGAGATCCGGATCACGGAGACCCCGCCCACCCCGGAACAGCTCCCGCGGCAAGACCTGCCCGCCCTGGTGATCCAGGACGAGCACGAGTACACGCTCGGCACCGGCGCCCCCGCCTTCCCTCCCGCCGAGGACGGCGTTGGAGCCGTCCCCACCACCGGGGAGGCCCTCCCCGCAGACCCCGTACCGGTTCAGCCGCCGGACCGCACCGGCTCCGACAGGCCAGCGCAGGCCGCCCTCCGTACCGACCAGCCAACGCCGGGCCACCTGGACAACGGCGTGAGGCGCTTCACCAACGAGGGGGAGGCGGCCGCCTACGGCAACAGGGTCCTCAACGCCACCGACGGATCCCGCCGTCCCTTCGACCTCCTCACCGAAGCGCAGCGGAAGGCGTTCATGACCTACGCCGACGACAGCGTCTACAGGGAGATCAACCAACTGCTGCGCAGCGGCCAGCCGGTCGAGGAAGTGGAGTCGCTGGGACGTCTGGACGGCACATTCCACGTCCGCAAAGTAGGGGCGCACCTGCGGAACATCGACCTCATGGACGAGGTCATCTCCCGGAACCCGCTGCCAGAACCCGTCGAGGTGCACCGCGGCCTGGACAGCGTCTCCTTCATGCACAAAGACCTGGAACAGAGAGAGAACCCCACGCTGTCCGACCTCAGAAGGATCCTCACAGGCACGGTCCAGACCGAACTCGCCTACATGTCCACCACCCTGGGGAACGAGCTGAAAGGGTGGGACTTCCCCTACCACGTGCACCTCACCGTTCCTCAGGGCACGAACGGTTTCTGGCTCGGCCAGGAAGGTCTGCCACATGCCGACGAGCGGGAGGTGCTCCTCGAACACGGCCTCTCCCACCGGATCACCGGCGTCACCCAGGACGCCAGCGGCCGGTTCCACATCGACAGCGAGATCCTGCCCGGCACCGAGCGGACCCCGCGCATCACCGCCACCGACGATCCCCCCGCTTCCGGTAGGGCCTGGAAGCGCCTGAGCGACGGCACCTACGAATGGGGCCGGTACGGCATCGCCGAGACCCTGGTGTACGCCGCCGACACCGACGGCACCCTCCACGTCCTACTCCAGCGCTACGGCAGGCACACCCACATGGGCCCCGTCTGGGCCGCCCCGGGCAGAGCCCGCGACCGTGACGAGGGGGCCCTCAACGCGGCCTGGCTCGGCGAGGTGACAGGCCTTCCCCCAGACCGGCTCGGTTCCGTCACGGCCTACACGCTCAACCGCGGCGAAGGGCAGGAGTGGAGCCGCGATCTCTACCTGGTCCACGCCCGAACCGGCTCAGGCCTTCCCCCGGTCGAGGCCCGGGACGGCGAGAGTACACTCCAATGGTTCGCCCTGCGCAAGGTGGGCGCCCTGAAACTCCACCCCCACTTCCGCCAGGCCTGGCAGCACATCAGAACCGACGGCCTGGCCGCGGCGTCGACCGCGGCCGGGTTCGAGGCCCGGGCCCGCGCGGTCCTGGGCGAGGCCACCGCAGCCCGGAACCAAGCGGAGGCGCTGAACCACTGGCTCCGGGAGCAGGAACGGCCCGACGCCCCCCGCCTGCCTGGACGGGAACGGAGCATCGAACGCGTCCGCCACTCCGTGTCGGGGTTCACCGACCGCGCCGAACGGCTCCGCTCCGCCGCCGACGTCCTCCAGCGAACAGCCGACCTCACCAACGGTGATCCCGACAGCGCCGAAAGCACCGAGAGCAGGAACCGGGCCGAGACCCTGTACCGGGGGATCCGCCATCTCCTCACGCAGGGGCCGCCCCCTGCCCACAGCGACGGTAGCGGCGACGGGTGGGTTACCCTCCCCGACGGCATCAGGCAGTGGGGCCGCTACGGCGCGGCCGGACTCCTGCTGCACTCCACCGCACCCGACGGCACCGCCCACGTCCTGCTCCAGAGACGAGCCGACTGGACGGACGAGGGCGGCACCTGGGGCGTCCCAGGCGGTGCCCGGGACCGGGACGAGACCTATCCCCAGACCGCCCTGCGCGAGTTCAACGAAGAGGTGGCCGGTCTGGGTTACACCCCGCTGGCCGAGCCGGTCCCCCACGAACAGGTGCTCCCCGGCTGGAAGTACGAGACCCACCTGTCCTACATCCTCGGCATGCCCGATCTCGCGCCCAGGGACGGCGAAAGCCACGAACTGCGCTGGATCGCCGTCGACCGGGTGGACTTCCTCGACCTCCACCCCGGGTTCCGCGCCGCCTGGGAACCTCTGCGCGTCCGCATCACCGAAGACCCACGGCCCGCCACCAGTGAGAACAACACCCCGCTCACGGCAACGCCCCCATTCCCCGCATACGACGCCGGCCCCCTGACGGAGAGATTCACCGAAGCCCTCAGGGGAGACGGTCCCGCCAGTGCCCCGGAGGTGCGGCAGCCCCCCTCCTCTCCCGAACGGGCCCCGCGGGACGGCCGCACCGGTCCCGGCAGCACCCCACATGCCGGTACCGACGTCGGCGGGACCGCCCCCCTGACCTTCCCCGCCCCCGCCGACCTGACCGAGGCCCAGCACAACGCGTTCCTGGACTACAGCCGGGACCCGGACCTGCGGGACCGCCTCCTGCGGGCCGACACACTCCGACAGAGGCTGGACGCGGTGGAGGAGCGGTCCCTGCGCGGACCGCTCTGGCCCCTGTACGAGATGACCGGCCTCACGCCTCTCACCTTCGACGACGTCGTCCGCGCCCACAGCGACGGGATCGGGCGGCTGCCCGCCGAACAGGCCGAGCTCGTCCGGGACATCATGGGTTCGACCGACCCCGCGCTCAGGTTCGAGGAATTGAAGCGGCGGTCGGGCAGGATCGCCTACCTCATCGAAACGTTCGGTGCCTTCCCGGACCTGGTCGGCATGGAACGGGAGTTCCGCCCCATCGGCTAGGACCGGGGCGCGCCCGCACCCACCTCACATCGGGAGGCAGCACCGCAGGGACGCGAATGCGGAAGAATGATATTTACCAGGCATCGCACGCGTCGCCGCTGAAGACACCCGGATCCGTTCCTCCCCCGAGACGAGAGAGACAGCCATGTCCGATACCCCGTTCGAGCGAACAGAGCACTACGCCTTCTCCACCTCCACCCCCGTCCGCTACCAGCCCGTCACCCGGGGGGAGACGGTGATCGCCTATCTGTGGGCCTCCACCACCGAGGACGCGGCGAGCTGTCTCATGGTCCTCGCATCGGCCGAACCGGTCGATCGGCTCCGGACTGCGGCGCGGTGGGCGGAGCGGCTGGGCCGGGCGCGCGCCGAGGGCCTGACCGCGCTCCAGGCGCTCGAACGCTGGCACGGCGCCCCGGAGGACCCGGTCGCGGGCGGCACCGAGCGTCCCCTGGGGGAGGCGGCGGCCCTGGAGGAGCTGTACGAGATCGCCAACCCAGGGCACCCGCACCCCGAGCCGGTCCCGGACGAGCCCGCCGACGGCACCGGCCCCGGGGGGCGGTGGGGCGACCTGGCCCCCTTCACCCTGGACCGGCGCACCTACCACCCCGACACCGATGCGGCCGTGCGCTACGCCCCGGTCAGCGACGGGGAGCAGATCGTGGGCTATCTGTGGGCGGCCGAGACCGACGACGCCGCGTCCTTCATCGCCACACCCCGCTCCGGTGCCGCCGGATCACGGGCCAAGAGCGCCTGGATCATGTGGATGGTCGACCGCAGGAGCGAGGAGGTCTCGCCTCTGGAGGCGTTCGAGCTGGCCGCCGACCAGCCGCCCCACGGCAGCGCCATCCCCCCGGGCACCGAGGTGTCGACCGCGGCCAGCCTGCGGGAACTGGAACGGATCGCCTGGAGCTGACCGCGAGCCAGGGCACACGAGACCGCCCGCGCCGACCCGTGACGAAGGATGGACGACCCCCGATGAACGAGCAGTCCACGAGCCGGAGCCGCCCGCCGCGCGCCGGGCGCGGTCACTGGCGCGGCCGTGCCGCGGCAGCGGCCCTCCTCATGCTCGGGCCGACGCTGGCCGCCGCACCCCCCGCCGCGGCCGACGAGCCCGCGGCCCTGCCCGAGGTCACGCAGTTCAAGGCGGCCGACGACCCCTGTGCCGAGTCCGGCGGCGACACCGTGGCGCGCGTCCCGTGGACCTTCCAGAGCCTGGGCCTGGCCGGGGCCCACGAGCTGAGCCGCGGGGAGGGGGTGTCCGTCGCTGTGCTGGCCACCGGGGTGGACGGAGGGGTTCCGGCCCTGGCCGGGGCGGTGGAGGGCGGCGGAGGTACCGACTGTCTGGGGTACGGCACGTTCCTGGCCGGTATCGTGGCGGCCCGCCCCCTACCGGAGAGCGGCTTCGTGGGCGTGGCCCCCGGCTCCGACCTCCTGCCCGTCCCGACGGGGGACGCCGACACGGGCGTGGCCTCCGCCGCCCAGATCGCGGCGGGTATCGGGACGGCGGTCGCCGCCGGGGCGCGCGTGGTCCTGGTCGGTACCGGAGCCCTGGTCGGCTCACCGGAGCTGGACACGGCGGTGGAGGAGGCCGAGGCGGCGGGCGCGGTCGTGGTCGCACCGGCCACCGTGCCGACCGCCGCCGGGCCGTTCCCCGGCCATCCCGCTCAGCACCCCGCGGTGCTGAGCGTGGGATCGCACGGGGTGGACGGGACGCCCGTCCTGGACACCCCCCTGCTCCTGCCCAGCGGTGAGCTGTCGCGGGTGGACGTCGTCGCGCCCGGGACCAGCGTCCTGAGCGTGGCGCCGGACGGGGGCGGCCACGCCACCGCCAGCGGAGACGGGGTCGCCGCCGCGTTCGCCGCGGGGTCGGCGGCGCTGCTGCTGGCGCGCGAGCCCGGTCTGGAACCGGTGCGGGTGCGCGAGCGGCTGGCCGCCACCGCCTACGGCTCGGCGCTGGGGCCGCTCGACCCGGTCTCGGGAAGCGGCCGGATCGACCCGGCGGGGGCGCTGGCCGCCGCCTCGGGCACGGAGGGCGGAACGGTGTCCGCCGACGAGGCGTTCGTCCCGGACCCGTCGGTGTACGGAGCGGTGGACGCGCCGGGCACCATCGCGGTGGTGGGGGCCGCCGGAGGGGTGGTCGTACTGTGCACGCTGGCCGGTGCGGTGATCAGGGCCGGCCGGGAGCGGGGGTGGCGGCCCGCCGCCGAGGGCGAGGAGATCACCCCGGAGGAGGACCCGCGCCCCCTCATCTGAGGTGCGGGGTGCCCGGCCCCCGTGGCGGAGGGGCCGGGCACCGCCCCTACCCGTCGGCGCCCTCGGCGATGGCGAGCTGGACCTCGACGGGGTCGCGGCGGGAGATCCACAGCGCGCGCCCGGGCGGCATCCTCCTGGCCCGGATGTTGCCGAACAGCATGCCCTCCGAGGGGGGGCAGGACAGCATGATGCTCGGGGTGTTGAAGTCGATGAGCGAGCGGATCGCCGGATCGGACGCGGCCCGGTTGAACCCGCCCGCCGCGTGGACGAGGATGACGTGCATGCCGATCTCGGCGCCCTGGGCCAGCATCGGCATCAACGGCGCGAGGGGGCTGGGGCCGCTGCCGGAGACCATCTCGAAGTCGTCGATGATGAGGAACAGCTCGGGCCCCGTCCACCAGTCACGCTTGCGGATGCGCTCGGGGGCGATCTCCGGTCCGGGCATCCGGACCTTCATCGCCTGGGCGGCGGCGACCACCATCTCCTTGAGGCTGTCGGGCGAGACCGCGTAGCCGAGCTGCATCTCCTTGGGGACGGCGTCGTAGAGGCGGCGGCGCTGGTCGGCCAGGACCACGCGCGCGGTCCCGGGGCCGTAGTGCTCGCGGATGGCGTTGGTGATGTGCCGGATCAGGGTGGTCTTGCCGGTCTCGGTGTCGCCGACCACGAGCAGGTGCGGGGTGAGGGAGAAGTCGTGCCAGAACGGCTTCATGCGCCGGCTCTCCAGGCCCAGCGGGATCCTGAGGCCACCGTCCCTGGTCAGCTTGGCGGCGGGCAGTTCCGCGGCGTGCAAGATGGGCGGCAGGGTGCGTACCGGCGGCGCCTCGGGCCCGTCCCAGGCGGAGCGCACGCGTTCGACGAGGTCGGCCATCCCTGCGGAGAGGGTGACCGGGGAGGCGTCGCCGTCGGCTCTGGGCAGGCCGGTGAGGAAGTGGGACCTGTCCTCGGTGATACCGCGGCCGGGCACGCGGGGAACGGTCTGGGCGGTGCGCATGTGCACCACGGAGTCGACCGGGTCACCCAGGCGCAGTTCGAACCGGGTGCCCATCAGGTCGCGCACGCTGGTGTTGAAGTCGGCCCAGCGCGGTGAGGCCACCACCACGTGCAGGCCGTAGTTGAGGCCGCGCTGGATGAGCTGGACGATGGGGGGGATCAGGTCGGCGAAGTCCTGGCGGATGGTGCCCCAGCCGTCGATGACCAGGAACACGTCCCCGTAGGGCTGGTCGGCGAACTCCCCGGCGGCGCGGCGGCGCCGGTAGGTGGTCATGGAGTCGATGCCGTTCTCGGCGAAGAACGCCTCCCGCTGGGTGAGCAGTTCGTTCATCTCCATGACGGTGCGGTTGATGCGCCGTTCGTCGCTGCGCGGCGCCACGCTGCCCACGTGCGGCAGGGACGTGAGCGTCTGGAGGACGCCGCCGCCGCAGTCGATGCCGTAGAACTGCACCTGGGCGGGGGTGTTGACCAGGCCCAGGCCGAGGATGAGCGAGGCCAGCAGGGTGCTCTTGCCGCTCTGGGGCCCGCCGGCGATGCCCACGTGGCCGCCGGAGCCGGTGAGGTCGGCGGTGAGCGGCAGACGGGTGTGCTCGAAGGGGCGGTCGACGATGCCGAGCGGGATCGTGAGGCGGCCCTGGTCGGTCCAGGCCAGGCCGCCCCGGGGCACCCGGACGTCGGCCATGCCCAGCAGTTCGTCCAGTAGCGGCGGCACGTCCAGGGGAGGCAGCCACACCTCGCGGGCGGCCGGCCCGCGTTCGTGCAGCTTGGACAGCGCCACCGCGAGCAGGGTGTCGGCCTCCTCCTGCGGGGTCTCCTCCTCGACGGGCGCCTCGGGTTCGGGCGCGCGCGAGGGGACGTGCCCGTCCAGGAAGGGGACGACCTCGCGGCCGGTGGCCAGGCTCCGGGAGACGCGGGGGCGTGTCCGGTAGGTGCCGGAGACGTAGGCGGCCTTGAAGCGGACGAGGGTGTCGGTGTCGGTCTTGAGGTAGCCGTTGCCGGGCGATGAGGGGAGCTGGTGGGCGTCGGGGACGCCCAGGACCCCGCGGCTCTCGATGGCGGAGAAGGTGCGCAGGGCGATGCGGTAGGAGAGGTGGCCCTCCAACTGGTGCATGCGGCCCTCGTCCAGGCGCTGGGAGGCGAGCAGCAGGTGCACGCCGAGGCTGCGGCCCAGGCGTCCGATCATGACGAAGAGGTCCATGAAGTCGCGGTGCGCGGCGAGCAGCTCGCTGAACTCGTCGACGACGACGAACAGGGTGGGCATCGGCTCCATGGACGGATCGGACTCGCGGGCCTTCTCGTACTCGTGGACGGAGCTGAAGTTGCCCGCGGCGCGCAACTGCTCCTGGCGCCGGACCAGTTCCCCGTTGAGGGCGTCCTGCATGCGGCTGACGAGGACCGCCTCGTCGGCGAGGTTGGTGATGAGCGCGGAGGTGTGCCGCAGCCCGTCCAGGCCGATGAAGGTGGCACCGCCCTTGAAGTCGACGAGGACGAAGTTGAGCGTCTCGGAGGAGTGGGTGAGGGCCAGGGCCAGGACGAGGGTGCGCAGCAGTTCGCTCTTGCCCGACCCGGTGGCGCCGATGAGCATGCCGTGCGGACCCATGCCGCCGAGCGCGGACTCCTTGAGGTCCAGTTCCAGCGGAGCGCCCTCCGAGCTGATGCCGATCGGCACGCGCAGCCGGTTCTTGGGATGCAGGTCGCTCCACATCCGCTCGGCCTCGTAGTGGTACAGGTCGGTGATACCGATCAGGCCGGTGAGTTCGAAGTCGGTGGTCAGCGGCTCGGTGACCTCGGTCTGGACGCCGATCCGGTAGGGGGCCATGAGGCGGGCCAGGCTGGTGGCCCGGCCGAGGCTGAGGGCGTCGGGGCGGCCCAGAGCGGTCTCGACGTCGCGTCCGCTGTGGTCCTGGGAGAGCATCACGAGCCGGTCGGGCTCCACCCGCAGGGAGAGGGTGTAGGGGTCGTCGTCGGGTGGCATGGGGTCGTCCACGTCGATGATGAGGGCGTTGCGGTAGCCACCGCCCAGCAGGCGCGAGCCGACGGGCACCTCGCCGTCGTCGACCACGATCACGGTGAAGGGCTCCTCCCTTCCGGGGTCGGCGGAGGGGTCGAACCGGGGGCGGTCGGCCATGTCGTCGCCGATGAGCCGTTCCAGATCCAGGGCGTTGGCGGAGATGAGGCGCACGGGGCCGGCGCCGTCGCCTGCGGTGGGGTGCTGGGCGTGCGGCAGCCACTTCGTCCACGTCCAGGCGGGGCGGGCCGCGTCGGAGGCGCAGACCGCCACGCGGAGTTCGTCGTGGGCGTGGAAGACGGTGAGCTGTCCGACCAGGGCGCGGACCAGACCGCGGCAGGCGTCGGTGTCGCCGCGCAGCGAGATCCGGGCGTAGCCGCGCAGGTGCACCTGGACGGGCTGGTCCTCCACGGTGCTGTAGGCGCGGATGAAGCGGCGCAGCGCGTGCGCGCTGAGGGGTTCGAGGTCCTCCACGGGTTTGGAGGCGACCGGGGCGATGGCCATGGCCATGGCCTGTTCGCCCACGCCGATGCGCACCTCGGCGAAGTCCTCGTCCTCGGCGCGCCGCTCCCACAGGCGGGAGGTGCGCACGATGGACCACAGGGCGTCGGGGTGCGGGGCCCGCCAGAGCATGGCGTCGCGCTGTTCGACGACCACCTCGCGCAGCCGGGTGCGCATCTGCTTGAGGTAGCGCAGGTAGTCGCTGCGGTCGTCGTTGAGCTTGCGACGGCGCTCCAACTGGGTGCGCAGGTACTGGCCGCCGAGCATCACCACCGCGCCGACGAGCATCATGCCGCCCGCGATGTAGGGCATGACCGAGTCACCCATACCGCTGCCCGGGCGGATGAAGAGCATCATCATCGCCATCGAGGTCAGGGCCATCGGCAGGTACATGAAGATCGACGACATGCTCGACTGCGGCTCGGCCAGCTCCGGAGGCTCCTGGAGGGTGATCTCTCCCTTGGGCAGGTCCGGACCGGGGCGGCGGGGCGGTCGGCGGACGAGGATCGTACTCACGGGCGCTAGAGCCTTCCGTACCGAAGGGGTGACCGGGATCCCTCTGTCACCCGTTTTCATCATGCCAAGCAAACGCTATTGTTGCCACACGAAACCACTTCGGTGCACACCATAAACCATGCACTTCCACAGGCGGGCGGCCGAAGACCACGGTCCCCTGCTGCTCAAGGACGAGTATTCGTGATGGGTGAGAACCCGCAATGAATGATCCCGCCGCCGCGGACCTGTGCCGCCTCCTGGTCCGCGCCCCCAGCCGCTCCTTCGAGATCGCCGCCCCCTCCGACGTCCCCCTCTCCGAACTGCTGCCGACCTTCGTGCTCTACGCCGAGGGAGACAACGGCGAGGACCTGGACGAGAGCGGCCTCGAACACGACGGCTGGGTGCTGCAACAGCTCGGCGACGAGCCGTTCGAGGAGGACGAGACCGTGGGCTCGCTGGGCCTGTGCCACGGCGAGACCCTCTACCTGCGCCCCCGCCGCGACCAGCTCCCTCCTATCCACTTCGACGACCTCACCGACGGCGTCGCCACGGGCATGGCCGAACGGGGCGACCGCTGGCGGCCCGCCCACACCCGGATGCTGCTGCAGGGGCTGAGCCTGGCGGTGCTGGTCACCGGCCTGGCCGTACTGGCGACCGGGGGCCTGGGTGGGCTGACCGCGCTGACCGCCGCGTCCTCGGCGGTCCTGATGCTCCTGTCAGCCTGGGCCGCCTCCCGGGCCATGGGCGACCTGCTCGCCTCCACCGGCCTGGCGGCGGCGGCCGTCCTGTACATGGCCCTGGCCGGGGCGAGCGTGCCCACCGGCGAGCCCGGCCTGAAACTGGCCGGAGCGATGGTCCTGGCCGCCGCCATGGCGGCGGCCGGGGCGAGCGTGCTCGGCCTGGCGGCCGTGGCCGGATCGGTGCCCTTCTTCGTCGGCCTGTTCACCGTCGAGGTTCTCACGCTGCTGGGAGCGCTGGCGCTGATGTTCCTGCCCGGCGCCTCGGTCCCGGCCGTGGCGGGCCTGATCGCGCTGATCGCCCTCTTCCTGGGCACGTTCGTCCCCCAGATGGCCTTCCGCGCCTCCGGACTGCGGCTGCCCCCGCTGCCGGCCAACCCCGAACAGCTCCAGGAAGGCATCGACCCCTTCCCCGCCCGCACCGTCCTGGACCGCACGCAGCTCGCCGACCGCTTCCAGACCGCGCTGTACGGGGCGATCGGGGCGGTGCTCACCGTGTGCCTGGTGGTCCTGGCCCTGGAACCGGGCTGGGTGGAGGTCTCCCTGTGCGCCATCGTGTCCCTGGTGATGCTGCTCCAGGCCCGCGGTGCCGCCAGCGCGTGGCAGCGCGCGTCCATGGTCGCCCCCGCCTGGATCGGGCTGACGGCGCTGGCCCTGTCCTTCGCGTGGACGGCGGAGCCCCTCGCACGGTCGCTCACCCTGCTCGCGCTGTTCGCCGTCACCGCCGTGCTGGCGATCGTCTCCTGGGCGGTACCCGGACGGCGCCAGTTGCCGCACTGGGGCCGGGCGGCCGAGATCATCCAGATCGTGCTGTGCGTAGGCGTGTTCTCCCTGGTCCTGGCCGGGTTCGGCGTCTTCGGCGCCCTGCGGTCGATCGGCGGTTGAGATGCAGTCACGACGCGACCGGGTCATGGCCTACAACTTCACCGTGGGCCGACTGGGCACGGCGATGCTGGAGGCCGACCCCGACGCCGTGGACGCCCCCATGCGCCGCACCCGGACCGGGACCTACATCGGCCTGGCCATCGCGCTCGTCCTGTGCGTGGGCTTCCTCGTCTTCGGCCTCATCTTCCCCGGCGGGGCCAGCAGTTGGCGTGAGGAGGGGAACCTGGTCGTGGACAAGGACAGCGGAGCCGCCTACCTCTACGCTGACGGCGCCCTGCGGCCCGTCGCCAACTTCGCTTCGGCCCGTCTGATCCAGGGGTCGAACATGGAGGTGTCCCTGGTCTCGGCGGACTCGCTGGAGGGGGTGCCCATGGGTGGCCCGGTCGGCATCGCCGGCGCCCCCGACTCGCTGCCCGGCGCCGAGTCGCTGGAGGAGGCCGTGTGGCGGCTGTGCGTCATCCCCACGGACGACGGCGAACGGGCCCGGACGGCCCTGACGATCGACGCCGCACCCGCCCCCACCGGCCTGACCGGGAACGAGGCGGTCCTGGTCACCGACCCCGAGGGCGGCCACCACCTGCTGTGGCGCGGCACCCGGCTCCGGATCGACGAGGACGGGGCCGCCCTCCAGGCCCTGGGCTACGGCACGAGCCCCGCCTACCGCGTCACCGGCGCCTTCCTGGACGCCGTGCCCACCGCCCCCGATCTGGCCGCCCGCGACGTCCCCGGCGCGGGCTCCCCCGGACGGGTCCTGGCGGGCGGAGAGCGCCTGGTGGGCCAGGTGTTCACGGTGCCCACCCCCGAACGGCCCGACCAGCACTACCTGTTGTCCTCCGAAGGGCTCGAACCCCTCACCCTCACCGAGGCCCTGCTGCTGCTGGCCGATCCCGCGCACGGAGCGGACGCCTACCCCGGCGCCACGGCGGAGGCGATCGAGATCCCCGCAGGGGAGGCGCACGACCACCTGGCCGCGGGGGTCGCGGTCGGCACGGACGAGGACGCGCGCGTCCCCACCGAGCCGCCCGTGCTCCTCCAGCCGGGCGGTGCTGTGCCCTGCCTGCGCCTGGACGCCGAGGGAAGCCTGTCGCTGACCCTGGACCCGGCCGACTCGGTGACCGCACGGCCCTTCCAGGAGATGCCCGCCATCGCCCCGGGCTGCCCGACCCCCGACCTGCTCGGCGTGCCCGCCGGAGGCGGAGCGGTGGTGCGCGCCCGTCCCGTCGGCGGCAGCACCGGCTCACCCACCCACTACCTGGTCACCGACACGGCGGCCAAGTACCCGGTGGCGAGCGAGGACGCGCTGGCCGCCCTCGGCGCGAGCGCTCAGACGGCGACGGAGGTGCCCACCTCGCTGCTGCGCCTGCTGCCCACCGGACCCGTACTGCACCCCGACGCCGCCGCGCTCCCCCTGGGATCGCTCACACCGCCCGACAGCGGGGGGTGCCGGTGACCACCGCCCCCACACGCCCGCACGGCCCCTGCCGAGGGGACACCGTTTCCCGAGAACAGAGATGAGGAGCCATGGCCAACGACAACACACGGAATACAGACTGGGCCAACAACATCGCCCAGGAGGCGATGACGGAGGCCCACGGCAAGTGCAACAACATCTACACGCAGGTCGACAGCACCCGTGACACGCTGCGCGTCTCCTGGCAGGGCGCGGCCTCCAACCGCTACAGCGAGGCGCTGGTGGGGTGGCTGGAGGAGCTGCGGCTCATCACCAACGACATGAACAACATGATCGGCGTGTTCGGCGGCACCGTGCACTCCATGCACAACGCCGAGGACTTCGGCGTCCTCGAAGGCTCCCGCTGGGCCAGCGAGCTCAACCCGGACCAGGCCTGACACCCTCCGGCGGCCCGGCCCTGCAACCGGAGCCGACGACCGGTCCCACGGAAGGAAGAGTCCATGAGCGGTTTCGATGTCACCTACGCCTACGTCGACGAAGCCACGATGAACCTGCGGGCGCAGACCACCAACGTCGCGAACGCGATCGAGCAGTTGGACGCCCAGATGCAGGCGGTCATGTCGGACCTGGCGGGTGCCACCGCCGACAACTACCAGGCCAAGGTCAGCGCTTGGCGCATGAACGTCGCCGACATGCAGACCCTGCTGGGCAAGGCCGAGATGGCGCTGAACAGCATCCGCAACAACTACGCCGGCACTGACAGCCGTGAGGCGATGCAGTGGGCGGACCTGATGTAGTCCGATGCCCGGTGAGGGGCGGTCCGCGGCGGGCCGCCCCTCCCGTCCCCGTTCCCCTCCCGAGCCCTGCCGCGCAACCGCCCTCCCGTCCCGGCCGGACGGGACCGCACACCGAACACGTCTGAGGAGTCCCCGTGCTCGAACCGTCCGAACCCCTGGACTTTCGTGCCGCCCTGCTCGGTCCCGTGCCCGCGACCGAGGAGGGCGAAGGCATGGAGGGAGAAGCCGACGAGGTGGTGGCCGCCACAGCGGCGGGGTACGCGGAAGAGTCCTTCCACGGCCCCGTCATGCCGCTGGGGGCCACCGCCGCGGGGCTGGTCACCATCGTCAACGGCTCCCGCACGGTCACCATCGACCCCGACGGCGAGCGGGTGCTCATCGACCCGGCCGGGAGCGAGTTCAGCCCCGACGGCCAGGGGTTCGTGACACTGTCGGCTGCGGACCCGACCCTGCCGCTTCACAGCCGCGTGGTACCGCTCGCGGCGACGACCACCGCCTCCCCCGCCCAGGAGGGGGTCCCGGCCCACGAGGGAACGCCCCCGCTCGACGGCGTGGAACCGGCCGCGGCCGGAGAGCCCCTCCTCCCGTTCCGGCCCGAGGAGATCGGCGCGACGGTGCGCGTACAGTCCGCACAGGAGGGGGTCTCGGCCCACGAGGGAACGCCCCCGCTCGACGGCGTGGAACCGGCCGCGGCCCACAGCGCCCTGCCGGAGACCACCTGGGCGGAGAGCGAGGGCCTGCCCGCCGAGATGAACGTGATCGCCGCCTCCACGGTCAGCGACGGGGACGGGTCCGGTGACGAGAGGGTCTCCACCACGATCACCGTCGACCCCGACACCGGGGCCGTGACGGTGCGCACCGAAGGCGGCGGAGATGACGGTGCCGACGGTGCGGGCTCCGAGGAAGGCGACGGGGAGGGCTCCACCGAGGACGACGGGGCCCCCTACGAGATCACCGTGGACCCCGACACCGGCGTGGTCACGGTCCAGGTCGGCGACACGCGGGTCGAGGTCGACCCTCAGACCGACGAGATCACCATCGACCCGGGCGATCGGGTGCTCAGTGTCGACACCGGCACCGGCCTCATCACCATCGAGGACCCAGAGTCCGAGAAGCCGGGCGGGGACGAGGCGTCTGAGGACGGCGACGGGGGTTCGGGCGGCTCCGGAGAGCACGGCAGCGGCTCCGAAACGGGAGCGAGCCCAGACGAAGGCTTGGAGAAAGCCGACCAAGACCACGACTCGGGCAGCTCCGGAGCGGAGGGCGGCCTGACGGACACCGAACCAGAGGTCCCCGAAGAGGGCTCCGGCGGCTCGAACGAGGAGCACTACGCCTCCCACGAGCCCGATGACACCAGAGACATCCAGGGCAACGACGGTTCGGACGGAACCCACGACTCCTCCGGCGACCCGACCGACACCGGGAACACACCGGCCGGTCAAGGCGACGACGACCCCACCGAGCCCGGAACCTCCTACGCACCGACGCAACAACAACCAGCGATGGAGAGCCCCGAACCGGCGGACACCATAGACGACGGCTCAAACCCCAGCCTCACACCAACCCAATCCTCAGCCCACTACGCACCAGCCCCCCAAGACGAGAACCCCACCGACAACGACGGATCCGCCACCCCGGACAAGGAGCACTACGCCTCCCACAAGCCCGATGACACCAGAGACATCCAGGGCAACGACGGTTCGGACGGAACCCACGACTCCTCCGGCGACCCGACCGACACCGGGAACACACCGGCCGGTCAAGGCGACGACGGCTCAGCCCCAAGCCTCACACCAACCCAGTCCTCAGCCCACTACGCACCAGCCCCCCAAGACAAAAACCACATCGACCCGGCCACCGGCGAGCCGTTCCCGGTCGACGCCGACGGCAACCCCTACGACCCCGACACCGGCCTCCCGATCACCTACGATCCCCACAGCGATGTCATCCTTCCCATCGACCCGCTGACCGGTGAACCCGTCACCTACGACGACCCCGTCGATTCAGTGGAGGTCGACCCGGCCACCGGGCTGCCCATCGACCCGGCCACCGGCGAGCCCTTCCCCGTCGACACCGACGGCAACCCCTACGACCCCGACACCGGGATGCCCATCACCTACGACCCGGAGACCGGCCGTGTCCTGCCCATCGACCCCCTGAACGGCGAGCCCATCACCGAGCCGCTGGCCTACGCCCCGGCCGATGTGGACAGTGAGGGCGAACCGGTCTACAAGCTGGGGGACTACCGGAACACGGAGGGGTCCGGCAGCGGTTCCGGTGCCGGCTCCGGGTACCCCGGGAACGGAGCGGTGTTCAGCCCCACCGGATCGAACGGTGCGGGCGGCGGTGAGGAGGACGAGGACAGCTCCGACGAAACGGGCGGCGACGGCTCGGAGGAAAGTGAGGGGTCCGGAGGCGGGGACGGCCCCAGCGGCGCGGGCGGCGACGGTGGAGAGGACTCCGCCATCAAGGTGGAGGTCGACCCGGCCACCGGGCTGCCCATCGACCCGGCCACCGGCGAGCCCTTCCCTGTCGACGAGGACGGCAACCCCTACGACCCCGACACCGGGATGCCGATCGACTACGACCCGGAGACCGGTCTGGTCCGGCCGGTCGACCCGCTCACCGGCGAGCCCATCCCCGTCGGCGGCTATCCCGGCGAAGTGGAGGTCGACCCGACCACCGGGCTGCCCATCGACCCCGACACCGGAGAACTCTTTCCCCTCGACGAGGACGGCAACCCCTACGACCCCGACACCGGGATGCCGATCGACTACGACCCCGACAGCGGTCTGGTCCGGCCGGTCGACCCGCTCACCGGCGAGCCCGTACCCGGCAGTCTCCGGGGACCCGGTTCAGGCGGCGGCAGCGGCGGCGGAGACGGTTCCGGAAACGGCAGTGGTTCCGGGGGGGAGGGAAGCGGCTCCGAAGAGGCCACAGCGATCGACTTCGAGCGGGTGAAGCAGTTCCACACGGACTTCATCGTCCCGTTGCTCGACCACGCCAGCCAGATGGTCACCCAGTTCGCCCCCTACTCGCAAGAACCCTCGGGCCACTTCATCCTCATCGGGAACTCCGCTCACCTCGGAGTCGCCGGCACCCTGGCCACCGAGATCGACACCTCCATGACCACTCTCTACGGCATCGTGGCCGACTTGGAGTCGGAGATGCTCGCCATCAGCGACCGATTGGACTCGAACCTCACCGTGTTCATCAACCTGGAAGACGAGCAGGACCTCACCGCCCAGGAGCTCGTGTCCATCATCGGTTCGCCCTCGGTCTCCTCCGGAAGCGGAACGGGTGGCTACACACCCTCCAACGGCGGCGACGGCACAGGCGATGGGGAGCCGGAGTAGACACCGGGGACCACGCGGACACGAGTACACGCCGACGACCTGAGGAGGGGTGAGATCCGGTGCCGGAGCTCCACGAGATCATGAACATCTTCGCCGACGCCGACGACGAGGGGGCGCATCCGCCCATGCCGTCGGTGAACGAGTTCCTGACCAAGCCCTGGGTGGCCCACGGCCAGTACTTCACGGGCGGCGAGTACGCAATGGACAAGACGGACGTCAACCGGTGGTGGAGAAAGTACCGACAGAACACGACATACCAATACAGCACGGGTGGTCCTGGCTATATGGCCCCGACTGGCATGTGGCACTACGCGGGCTACGTGATGCAGGAGCAGTTGTGGGCAGGCGACGACGCCCCTGAGCCCAAGTTCCTCGAACGCCTGCCCAAACTGATCGACGTGGCGTCCATCGCCGCGGGAGAACACGCGTCGACCACCTACGAGCAGTCCACGATCTGGGACATCTCCACCAGCACCGCCAAGCTCGACGACTTCCTCGAAACCTATGTGGGTGACGAGGACTCCGGCCTGTTCAACGTCTACACCGGCCTCGACGTCCCCGACAGCGCGATGCAGGGAAGCGCGGCGGGGGTCTTCGCGGCCCGCGTCTACGACCTGGCCGCGCGCATGGCGCACCTGAGCATGCAGCTCCACCGCTTCCACAACGAGATCAACAATCTGCGCGCGCCCCTGCTCCCCAAGATCGCCACCCTGGTCGACGCGTACAACAACGCTGCCGCAAGCCCGAACTCCACCATCAAGAAGACGCTCGACAACTGGTACTTCAACGTCTCGGCGGGCACCGAGAGATGGCAGGACGGTGGTGGCCGCTTCACCATCCTGATCCACGCCGACCCGCCGTCCCGAGGGGTCGTGGGCACTCCCGAGGCCGACGAAGCGGTCAACAACGAGCTGAAGGCGCGCTGGGCCGCAACCTGGGCCCCGGTCATCCTCGCGGCGAACGACCTCTACTACACGATGTCATCCCATTACGAGGGGACCTCGTCACGCCTGAAAGAGATCTACGAACCCGTGGGCGGGCTTCCTCCCGGCTTCAACCAGCCCACGGACGGCCCCGGCGGGGACGGCCCTGACGGGGACAGCAACGGAGACGGCGTCCCCGACTGGCTGGAAGACCTCTACGGCGGAGACGGCCCCGGCGGGGACGGCCCCGACGGGGACAGCAACGGAGACGGCGTCCCCGACTGGCTGGAAGACCTCTACGGCGGAGACG
>NZ_JBHMIV010000054.1:0-18268 GCF_048060475.1 Nocardiopsis sp. LOL_012
GACCGCAGGACCCCTACGTTCAGGGGCCCTACGGCCCTGAGGGCTCCGGCCCCCAGCAGCCGCCCCAGGGGCCACACGGTCCTCAGGGGCCGCACGGACCGCAGGACCCCTACGTTCAGGGGCCCTACGGCCCTGAGGGCTCCGGCCCCCAGCAGCCCCCCTACGGCATGCCGTACCCCCCGGCCCCGCCGAAGCAGGGCATGTCCACCGGCGCGAAGGTCGCCATCGGCTGCGGCGGCTGCCTCGGGCTCAGCATCATCGCCGCCATCGTCTTCTTCTTCGTCATCGGCAGCATCGCGCAGAACGCCGAGGAGAGCCTCAACGACCTTCCCCAGGTCACGGTGCCCTCCTCCGCGGCCACGTCCGAGGAGCAGCCTCCCGCCGAAGAGCCGGCGGACCAGCCCGCCGCGGAGAACGGCGTCACCATGACCGCCGCGCACGCGGGCACGGTCGGCGACATCATCGACGACACCGTGTACACCGCGATCGACATCGAGGTCGTCAACAACTCCGACGAGCCGATCAACGTGAACCCGATCAACTTCAACGTGGTCCTGGCGGACGGCACGGTCACCTCGGAGTGGGGGGAGACCCTGTTCGCCGACATCGACGCCATCGAGGCCGTCACCCTTCAGCCGGGGCAGAGCGTCGAGGGACAGATCGCCGTCGTCGGCGAGGTCGACGTCGCCAGTGTCGAGATGGTCGACCTCTTCGGCGAGGGCGACCCGGTGGTCGCCGAGGTCGGGTAGAGGAGGCCGGCGCCGTCCCCGGACGGTCGGCGGCGGACGGGCCCCGGGAGCGGTTCGGCTTCTGGGGCCCGTCCGCTGTCCGGTCGCCCTCTCACGGTTCCAGATGCGTGATCCGGTAGAACGTTCCCTCGCCGGTGGTGGGGGCCCGGCGGGTCACTCTGGCCTCGGTGAGGCAGCCGAGCCGGGTGTCGAGGCCGAGTTCCAGACCGCGTCCGTCAGGAAGGGCGAATCCGCCGTAGGGCGAGGGTTCGCTGCCCATCGGCTCCGCTGTGATCCGTGCCCGTCCCTCGTCGTCCGGGTCCCCTATCGAGGTGACCCGGACGCGCGCGAGCAGATCGAGCGGGCGGAGCATCTCGACGAACCAGCCTTGCGCGAACGCCATCCAGGAGTAGAAGTACAACGGATCATCGCGAGTCGGAGAGGCGGGCACCGGGGAGTGGCGCCTCTCTCCGCGTCCCGGGCCGGTGCTGCTGATCACCGTCCCGTCGCAGGTATGGCGGGTCTCCCCTCGTTCGTCGCGCACGGTGTAGTCCCAGTGCAGCCAGTCGTCGGCGTGAAGACGACAGACCGACGCCTCGTGCTCGGCCCCGCCTGGTCCGGACCGGAAGACCTCGGCGGCGGCCGAGCGCACGGACAGACGCGACGCCGATGACAGGAACATGGTG
The DNA here is from genome assembly GCF_048060475.1 of Nocardiopsis sp. LOL_012. Classification (NCBI taxonomy): domain Bacteria; kingdom Bacillati; phylum Actinomycetota; class Actinomycetes; order Streptosporangiales; family Nocardiopsidaceae; genus Nocardiopsis; species Nocardiopsis sp. LOL_012. The sequence continues at coordinate 1,415 of NZ_JBHMIV010000054.1, forward strand.
ATGTCCGGTGCCATGTCCTCTTCCTCTACTCTTGTTCGATTCTCAGAACCCATGACGCGGAAGCGATCTCCACCGAGGACGCTTCGCCTTCTGCCGGAGCCGGGGAGCTCCTCTCAGGGAACACCCGCCAGGCCGCATGAACCACCCAGTACGGACGCAGAATTCCGTTTTCTGTCGGTACGGTGACCCGGGCGTCTTCATGGCCCTCGCCCTGGATCCAGCAGGGTGCTTCGCGCACCGTCGTATGGCATACCTCTTCGGTTCCGGATGACTGGTCTGGGACTCCGAAATCGTCGACCCCAGGATATCGATACAGCACTACACGTGTCGGAATCTGCGCGGTATCGAATTCTAATGCGATGTGTTGTGGAGCGTCGCGGAAACGGGCTTCGGGCCACTCGATCCTCTCCGGAGGTACCGCCAGGGGTCCGGAAAGACTCGTCCAGTCAACGGCGATCCTGTGCGGTTCCACGTCGTTCGCGGGGGTGGTGACGCGCAGCCCGGGTGGCTGCTCGGGGGCGTGGAGCAGGCTGTCAGGCATGTAGGGGGCAGTGACCCCGCCGGAAGCGGGTGCGGGGGAAGCGGTATCCGGCGGGGCGCACGAGGATATGGAAGCGGGGATCGACACGGCCATCACCACACTCATGGCAGTGATGGCCGTGCGGCGCACGGGGCGCGCTGGTGTTCCGGTCAGTTGTTGTCTCCGCACATGATCTCGTCGTCGTTCTGCTGGTAGGCGGAGGCGCTCACGGGCTGTCCGTTGAGGAGCCCGCTGCCATAGCCCTCGGTGCGCCACCTATGCCAGGTGCCGTAGCCACAGTCGACGTCCACGGTCACACGGACCCGCCATGTGTTCTTCGGCCCGGTGGTCTCGGTCTTCACGTGCTGCCAGCCGTACCAGCGCGACCGGTAGCTCTTGCCCGTGATGGTGTTGTTGACGAGGACGCTGCCGTTGCAGAAGGACTCGACCCGGGTGTGGATCTGGTTGTTGGTGGTCCTAGACGGATGTGGCCAGTCGACTCGGACACCACAGTCCTCGGCGGCCAACGCCTGCGCGAAGCCCTCATGGGCCGCGGGGTAGTCGGCCTGTGATCGCGCTGCGATCTCGGAAGCTTCGTCGTTGGCCGCGCTTGCGGTTCCGGGGGTGCTGGTCAGTACGAGAGCGGAGATGAATATCGCTGCCATCCAGGACATCGATTTTTTCACATTCTCACCTTTTTCTCATGAAATTAGGATTATATTTATTTATGCGGGATTTCGATCGTATCAATGGGCATCCAACAATCGGGGCTCGATGGAAATATTGTCCGAAATTGGGCAGGGGGTTTAAATTTTCAGATGCCCGGTTCGCCCGAAAAGGGCTTCGCTCGGCGAGGTCGCGGATCGGTTCGGAGCGGAGCCTGAGCGGAGGGAGCGAGTCCTTGGGGTCGTCTGGCGCCTCGGTCCGGTTGTCCACAGGTCGGTGGACGGGGCTTTCGCGCGGGGCCCGGACGGCGGAAGCTGGTGGGGAAGGCCGACCGCCCCGTCGGCCCCGGTCAGGGAGGTCCCATGCCCGTTGCCGCACGTATCCTCGCCCGCTTCCTCGCCCCCGCGAACGACCACGGTATGACCACCGCTGAGTACGCCCTGTGCACTGTTTCCGCCGTCGCGTTCGCCGGCGTCCTGTACGCCATCCTCACCGGCGACACCGTGGAGCAGGTGCTCACCGACCTCGTCGTGGACGCACTGGGCTCCGGTGTCTGACCGCGGCTCGGTCACCGCGGAGACCGCCGCGGTGCTGCCCTCACTGCTGCTCGTCCTCGCCCTCATGCTCGGCGGGATCTCGGCCGCCGCCACCCGGCTGTCCTGCGCCGACGCCGCCGGGGTGGGCGCCCGCGCGCTCGCCCGGGGCGAGACCCCCGAACGGGCCCGCGCACTCGCCCTCTCGGCCGCCCCCGCCACCGCCGACGTCGACCTGTCCGAGGAGGCGGGGACCGCACGGGTGACCGTCCAGGCCGAACTCCGGATCGGCCCGGACGCCGCACTGCCAGTGACGGTGAGCGCCGGGGCGTCGGTCCCGATGGAACCGGGGGGCTGACCGGTGCGCGGCGGCGACTCCGGCGCCGGAACCGTGTGGGCGGTGGCCCTGTGCGCACTGCTCTGGCTGGCCGCGTCCGCCGTGTTCCTGACCGCCTCCGCCAGGATCGACCGGAACCGGGCGGCCACGGCCGCCGATCTGGCCGCCCTCACGGCCGCCGCCGACGCGGTCCACGGCGGTGCCTGCGCCCGGGCGCGCGCCACCGCCGAGGCCAACGGAGCCGAACTCGTGTCCTGCGCCGTCACGGGGCTCACCGTCGAGGTGGTGGTCTCGCTGCCCTCCGAGGTACCCGGCCACCCCGTCAGGGCGCGGGCGCGCGCCGGGCCCGTCCACGCCTACCCCGGCCCGTGACGTGGGCGCGGGTCGACCGCCGCACCGCCCACGGCCGGCCGCAGTGCCTTTCCGGGACACAGGACTTCTCCCGGGACGTCGTGAGACGTGTGCTCCGGTCGCGGGTGCGTGTTCGGCCCGGCGGTCCCGGCACTCGAAGACCGGGAGTTCGGCCTGCCCCGCACCGGGGCCCGGCGGCGGACCACCGTCGGGTCCGGCCGCGTCCCGGTGTGAACACGGGCACCACCCGCCCCGTCGGCTCTACTCTCTGAAGACATGGGACACCGACACCCGAGCACGCTCAGGAACTCCGAGGTGGGACACGCGCGCGCAAGATGGCTGCTGCGGGCCGAGCTGGCCCGCTGTGCGCAGTGCCGGGCCGAGGGCGATCGGGAGGCGGTGGCCGACCTCTCGGTGAACGGGATGTTCGACTCCCTGATCGTGGGCTTCGTCCTGGCCCGCCTGGACGAGTGGTCCGCGTCGAGCACGCCGCCGCGGTACCCGGCCGTGTTCTACACACTGGCGCCCGTGGACGAACGCGACTTCTGGCAGCCCACCACCCAGCACTGCATGCGGGTGTGCGTGGTCAAGAAGGCGAGCCCTCTGGGCGTGGAGACCTTCCCCGTACTCAGGGAACTGCGGCTGATGCCGATGGCCGACCGCGGGCGCGTCCTCGACGACATCGTTGACGGCCTCTGCGAGAGCGAGTCCCCGGAGTGCGCCTGATGCTGATTCGACCCGGTTCCGGGCGGTACGCGGATGGCAGCAGGCCATCCGCGCCCGCATGGCTGGGACCGTGAATGTCCCGTCTCCCGGGGCCGTGTGGGCGCTCCCTTGCTCCGACGCGGGGAACGGTTCCTCCACCGACGCGGCCCAGACGGGTGTTCCGACGGGGGGTGAGGTGAATGCCCCACATCGCCGTACGGCAAGCGGACAGAACCGTCCTGGTGGTCTACGGGCTCACCCGCCGAGCGTGTGGGACAGCAGGCCGGCCGCCAGGGGGACGATGCCGATGAGGACGAAGGCGGGCAGGAAGCACAGGCCCAGCGGGGCCACGACGAGCACCCCCAGGCGCTCCATCCGCGCCAGGACCCGCCCGCGTGCGGCCCGCCGCAGGTCGGCCGCGTGCCGGTCCAACAGATCGGCGACCGGGGCTCCGGTGTCCGCCGCCCGCGCCAGGTCACGGCCGACGGCGGTCAGCGGCTCCGGGAGGGCGGGCCGCCGCCAGGCTGCGGCCGGATCGGCGCCCAGCCGCAGTTGCTCCGCGACCACCGCCAACTCTCCTCCCAGCGGCGCTTCGACCGACCGGGCCACCGCCGCCAGGCACGACGGGACGGTCGCTCCCGCACGGACACCCGCGGCGAGCAGGCCCACCGCGACGGGAAGATCCGCCGTCAACGGCAGGACGCCCTCGCGCGCACGGCGGAGGCGGCCCCGGACCCACACGGCGGCACAGACACCCGCCACCACGGCGCCGCCCACGGGCCCGAGGGCCGCGGCGGCGACCGTCCCCAACGCACCGGCCAGAACCGGCCCGGTACGGCCCGCCCGCTTACCCGCATGACCGGGTCGGGCTGCGGCGCGCGGCCCTCGGAGCCGACGGGCCGAGGAGCGCCCGCCCATGAGCACCCATACCGCCGAGGTACCGAAGACCACCATGGCCGCTCCGAACATCCCGTCCCCCTCACCCCGGTTCCGTGCCGCCCGTGGCCTCGGCCGCACCCGTCGGACCCGCGCGCCCGGCGGCCGGGAACCTCCCACGGGGGCGCACCCCGGCCGCGTCCACCGCGCCGCGCACCATGCGCAGCGTCCACCAGGCCCCGAGCAGGTCCAGGGCCGCCCCGCAGGCCAGGCAGACCAGACCCAGAGGTGTGGTGAACAGGAACACCAGCGGAGAGCCGCCCAGCCCCGCCGACATCAGGACCCCCACGAGCGGCAGCCCGCCCAGCACGATTGCGGTGGTACGCGGTCCGGCGGTCCTGGCCATGACCTCCGACCGCTGTTCCTCGTGCTCCGTCAGCTCCCCGGCCAGGGCCTCCACCACATCCGCCGGCCCGGCCCCGGTGTCGGCCGACACCTCCCAGCAGGCCGCCAGGTACGCCAGCGGCCACAGGTCGGGGTCGCGGTCGGCGAGGGCGCGCATCGATTCGGCGTCACGGACCCCGGCCACCTCGGGCCCTGCCTCCGCCGCGGACAGGCGCAGCGCCTCGCCCGGCGGCTGGCCCGCGCGCAGCTCCGCGACCAGGACCCGGCAGAGCACGATCACCGCGCGGCGGCGCCGGGCCCCGCCCCGCCGGACCGGGGACCGGACCCACCGCGCGGCCACGCGCCGGGACGCGCCCCGCGGTACGGTCTCCCGAGGACTGGCCTGCGGGGCGGCGGTGCCCGTGGGCGGGACCAGCCGGGCCAGGAGTTCCCGGGCCGGGCCGGGAACCAGGGCGAGCAGGACGAGCCCGGCCGCGCAGCACAGCAGGACGACGGCGCTCATCCGTTCCGCCACCCCTCGCCCAGCCGCTGCGCCAGCTCCGCCGCCTGCGGGAACTCCCGGTGGGAGCCCTCCGGGCCGAACGACACCGCGGGGAGCGCCCGCACCAGCCCGTCGGGGCCCCGGCGCAGGACGCGGACCTCGGCCAGACGCCGCAGACCCTCCTCCCGGACCAGGTGGACGACGACCGCCCGGGTGGCGGCCAGTTGGCCGTGCACGGCGTCACGGCCGAGCCCCGCCGCGCACCCCAGGGCCTCGACCCTTGCGGGGACGTCCCGGGCGCTGTTGGCGTGCAGACTGCTCGCCCCGCCCTCGTGGCCCGTGTTCAACGCCGCCAGGAGGGTGACCACCTCCGGCCCCCGGACCTCGCCCACCACCAGCCGGTCCGGGCGCATGCGCAGGGCCTGGCGCACCAGGGCCTCCAGCGGCACCTCCCCGCGGCCCTCGATGTTGGCCGGGCGGGTCTGGAGACGGACCACGTGCGGGTGCTCGGGCCGCAGTTCCAGGGAGTCCTCGGCCAAGACCAGCCGCTCGCCGGGGTCGGCGAGGGAGAGCAGCGACGACAGGAGCGTGGTCTTGCCGGTGCCCGTCCCCCCGCTCACCAGGAACGGAGCCCGGGCCGCCACCAGGGCGCGAAGAAGGGCCGCCCCACGCGCGGTGAGCGTTCCGCACGCGGTCAGTCGCTCCAGCCCGAACGCCCGGCTGGGCGGCAGACGCAGTGACACGCACGCCCCGTCGGGCGCGACGGGCGGCAGCACGGCGTGGAACCTCGCGCCTCCGGGGAGGCAGGCGTCGACGTAGGGTACGGCGGCGTCGAGCCTGCGGCCCGCCTGGGAGGCCAGCCGCTGCGCGAGCCGTCGGACGTCCTCCTCGGACTCGAACCGGACCTGCGCCCGTCGCAGCCCGTCGCCTCCGTCCACCCAGACCTCGTCCGGCCCGTTGACGAGGATGTCGGTCACGCCAGGGGCCATGAGCGCCTCCAACGGCCCGGCGCCGGACAGGTCGGCGGCGATCCTGCGGGTCAGCGACAGCAGTTCGGTGTCGCCCAGCACCCCGCCCTCGGCACGCAGCGCCGCCGCGACCCCGGCCGGGCTCACTGGACCGCCCGCGGCGGCGAGGCGGTCGCGGACCGCGTCCACCAGCGGGCTCACCGGGCCGCTTCCGGGAGGCGGAGACCGGACACGGCACGGTCCGCGAAGCGGGCGAGCGGGGACCGGCGCTGTCGGGCGGGGGTACGGCCGGCGGCGAGGAGGCGGGCGATGCCGGGCTCGGGCGGAAGGTCGGCTCCCAGGGGGAGCCCCAGGGTGTGGGCGACCACGTCGGCGGACAGTTCCCCGCGGGCGCCGACCACGACGGCGCTCGCGTTGGGGGTCTCCTCCCTCACCCGGGGCACGATCCCCGCGGCGGCCACGACCGAGGGCACGTCGGCGGGGACCACGACGAACACGGCGTCGGAGCGGTCGAGGAAGACCCCGGTGGCCGGGGTGAACGCGCGTGGGAGGTCGACGACGACCAGACCGGTGCCGTGCCCCGCCGAGTCGAGGGCGGCGCGGGCGGTGTCTGCGGACAGCGGGGCGCGGCACCGGGCGGCCGGAGCCCGGTTCCAGGTGAGGACGGACAGGCCGCGGGTACCGGGAAGGCCGCCGCGCAGGTCGGGCCAGTGGACGCGGCCGTCGCTGCGGAGGAGGTCGTCCCAGCCGGTCCGGGGGCCGCGCGGTTCCACGGCGTCGCACCCCAGGTAGATGTCGGGGCCGCAACCGAGCGGGTCGGAGTCCAGCAGCGCGGTGTCACGGCCCCCGCGCGCACCGGCCAGTGCCAGTGCCAGCGCGGTGAGGGTGGTCCCGGCACCGCCCCGGCCGCCCATGACCGAGACCACGGGGGCGGGCGTGCGGTGCGCGGCGGCGGCGTCGGCGAGCAGGCCCACCACTCGTGCCTCGTCCCCCGGAAGCCGGAGGAGGGGCCGGGCTTCGGATCCGGTGGGTGAGAGGGGGGCGCCGGCCCGCGACACCACCACGGTCTGCGGCGGGACGGGCGGGGCCAGGCCGGGGAACAGGTCTAGGCCCACCACGACCAGGGGCGCGTGCCGCCACGAGTGCGGGGCCCGGTCGGCGGACCGGACGACGGCGACCTCGACGGAGGCCGCCGAGGCCAGGCGGAGTAGGTCGTCGAGGAGGCCGGGGTCGTCGGTGACGATCAGGGGAGGGGAGGGGCGGGGCATCGCGGCTCCGTGGTGTCGAAGGCGTCACCATCGACTGTCGCCGCATTGGGGCCGCCGCGAAAGCCCTGGGAACGGACCTGTGGACAACCGCGTCGGGAACGCGCCACCCGACGGGAGGGATACGCATACGGGGGCGGATGCGCATCCCTGCCCGACAGGCGCGCGGAGCGGACACGGTGACGGCTCCCACAGGGGGAGAGAGGAGACGCCACCCGGCTCCGGTCCCGGGGGGATGGGACCGGGTCCGCTCTCGGGGAGGGCCGGAGGCGATGCCTCGCGGCCGCTGAAGGATCGGAAGGGGCGGGTCGCGAAAGGAGGCCGCGCGCCGATCGGGCGCGTGACCACCGGGGGAGGGGAGTTCTGTCCCGGTGGGGGGAGCGCTCCTCGCCGCTGGATGCCGGATACAACGCTACCACGTGACCGTGGTTATCGGTTCGGCGACCAGAGTGAAAAATTTGGGTCGATCGCCTTTTCGTGGGATGAAACCAGGTGTGGAAAGAAAACAGGCGGCGGGGCGTCCCCGGGGCGGGGTCCGGGGGTGCGGCGTCCGCCCGCGCACCCTCTGTCCTGGTCGGATGTCTTGCGAGAGATGCCCGGCTGGAGTGGAAAAGGACGCATGCCCGCCCGGTCGGGTGGTCCGGAGCCGGGGGTGGAACTTCGGGTCGAGTGGCGTACGGTTCCGTATGCGCGTGCATTTGCACCGTTCAATTCAGGGCGTTCCACAATGGTGGACCACAGTGCGCCACGAGCCGTTCCTATGGCGCCAAAGGTGGGAAAGGGAGCGGAATGCACGAATCGCCGGGCTTCCCCTCCGGGGGCCCCGTCACCCGCGTTTGAGCGCCTCACACGTGGCGAGGGAGTCCTGGGCCCCGGCCCGGACGGCACGACAGCAGTAGACGACCCACCCCGCCACGCCCTCGGGAGTACCGGTCATGTACCCGCGCAGAGCCGGAACGTACTCGTCCTTCAGAGTCTGGTGCCCCAGCTCGGACGGCACCAGAGACTTCGGGTCCAGCCCCCGCTCGACCAGGGTCAGCCGCTCCGCCGCACGCGCGACCAGGCCGTCCCCCCAGCCGAACGGCCGGATCGCCATCAGGTCCCCGTGCACCAGGGACGACGTCACGAGGGCGGGCACGGACGAGCGCGCGCCCAGAAGCCCGTACAGCCCCTCCAGGCGGGCCCGGGCGACCTCCGGTCCGGGTGCCGGCCCCAGGCCGAGCGGGTCCTCGACGCGTTCGCCCTCCAGCCGGGGGCGGCCCAGGGCCTCCTCGGAGACGGCGTCGGCGGCGGCGAGTGTGTGCAGGCGCGCCAGTGCCTGCCGGGGCGCCTTGGGCCAGGTCTCCACCAGATTGCCGAGCTCGCCCGAGGTGCGCAGCGCCCCCTTGATCCGGGTGTCGTACACGTGCCCGGCGCGGATCTCCTCCATCGAGACCTCGGCGCCCTCCAGGGCCGCGGAGGCGCACGCGCCGCGCAGGGAGGACTCCATGGACACGTCGCTGCTGCGGCGGCGCAGGATGCGGTGCCCCAGCAGCCGGTCGACGATGGTCCGTGTCTCCTCCACCGCCTCGCTCACGCCGGGAAGCTCGGCGATCCGCTTCAGCGGGTCGGACAGGGAGGCAGAAGTCGATTCACTCACGGCCACCCACACTACGCGCCGGTAACGCCTCCGGCCCACACCGATGCCCGCGTGGCCGGAGAGCACGGCTGCTTTCGGAGCCACCGTTCGTCGCGGCTCGCCGACCGTTCGCCGACCGTTCGTCGCGTGTCCCGCGATCCCCGCCGCCGGATTTCTGCTCAGCTATTCCAGTGGTACAGACCACATGGTTAATTTGGGTGTCAATCGCCGACGTTAGGAGAGTCACAGTGGCCGACAGCACTCCGCAGAGCCAGGAGACACTGTCCAACCTTCTCCACGAGACACGTACCTTCCCCCCGCCCGCCGAGCTCGCGGCCGAGGCGAACGTGAAGGCCGACGCCTACGCGGCCGCCGCCGAGGACCGTCTGGGGTTCTGGGAGGAGCAGGCGCGCAGGCTCCAGTGGGAGCGCCCCTGGGACACCGTCCTGGACTGGGACCCGCCCTTCGCGAAGTGGTTCGACGGCGCAACGATCAACGCTTCGGTGAACTGTGTGGACCGGCACGTGGCGGCCGGGCTGGGCGACCGGGTTGCCTACCACTGGGAGGGCGAGCCCGGGGACACCCGCACCATCACCTACGCCGACCTGAAGGACATGGTCTGCCAGGCGGCCAACGCCATGACCGGGCTCGGCGTCGGCAAGGGCGACCGGGTCGCCATCTACATGCCGATGATCCCCGAGACCGTCGTGGCGATGCTCGCCTGCGCCCGCCTCGGCGCGGTCCACATGGTCGTCTTCGGCGGCTTCTCCGTGGACGCCCTGGGCCAGCGGCTCGACGACAGCGGGGCCAAGCTCGTCGTCACGGCGGACGGCGGCTACCGGCGCGGCAAGCCGAGCGCCCTCAAGCCCACGGTCGACGCCGCGGTCGCCGACCGTCCCTCCGTCGAGAACGTCCTCGTCGTCCGCCGCACGGGCCAGGACGTGGAGTGGACCGACCGCGACGTGTGGTGGCACGAGAGCGTGGAGCGGGCGAGCACCGAGCACACGCCCGAGGCGCACGGCGCCGAGGACCCGCTGTACATCATGTACACCAGCGGGACCACGGCCAAGCCCAAGGGCATCCTGCACACCACGGGCGGCTACCTCACCCAGGTCTCCTACACGCACTGGGCGGTGTTCGACCTCAAGGCCGACACCGACGTCTTCTGGTGCGCCGCCGACATCGGCTGGGTGACCGGCCACTCCTACCTCGTCTACGGACCGCTCTCCAACGCGGCCACCAGCGTCATGTACGAGGGCACCCCGGACACCCCCCACAGGGGCCGCTTCTGGGAGATCATCGAGAAGTACAAGGTCACCATCGCCTACATGGCGCCCACGGCGATCCGCACCTTCATGAAGTGGGGCGACGACATCCCGGCGGGGTTCGACCTGTCCAGCCTGCGCGTCATCGGCTCCGTCGGCGAGCCGATCAACCCCGAGGCCTACGTCTGGTACCGCGAGCACATCGGCGGCGGCCGCACCCCGGTCGTCGACACCTGGTGGCAGACCGAGACCGGGGCGATCATGGTCAGCCCCCTGCCTGGCGTGGCCTCGGGCAAGCCGGGTGCGGCCATGCGTCCCCTCCCCGGTATCGACGCCGACGTCGTGGACGAGAAGGGCGACTCCGTGCCCGACGGCGGCGGGGGCTTCATCGTCGTCCGCGAGCCGTGGCCGTCCATGCTCCGCGGTATCTGGGGTGACACCGAGCGCTACAAGGACACCTACTGGTCGCGCTTCCCGGGGCTCTACTTCCCCGGTGACGGTGCGAAGAAGGACGAGGACGGGGACCTGTGGCTGCTCGGCCGCGTGGATGACGTCATGCTCGTCTCCGGCCACAACATCTCCACCACGGAGGTCGAGTCCGCCCTCGTGTCCCACCCCAAGGTGGCGGAGGCGGCGGTCGTCGGTGCCACCGACAAGGTGACCGGCCAGGCCATCGTCGGGTTCGTCATCCTCCGGGGCGGGGCGGAGTCGGTGCCCGAGGACCTCGTCAAGGAACTGCGCGACCACGTCGGCGGCAACCTCGGCCCCATCGCCAAGCCGGCTCGCCTCCTGGCCGTCCCGGAACTGCCCAAGACCCGGTCTGGCAAGATCATGCGGCGCCTGCTGCGCGACATCGCCGAGAACCGGGCCGTGGGCGACACCTCCACGCTCACCGACGCGTCGATCATGGACGTGATCGCCAAGCAGCTTCCGGCCACCGAGAAGAAGGACTGACCCCGTCGGCGGCGGGTGTCCGCGCCCTCCGCGGGGACACGTGCACCCGCCGCCCCGGCCCACCCCCGTGACAGGGCCCGGGCGCGTCGTTGTGCGTGCCGTGGCGGGCATCTCCGACCGATCGTGTGCGAGGATGCGGGGGATGTTCGCGTGTTCGGACCGAGAGAAGGGACCCCCCGATGGTGGACATGCCGGGTGGCGGCGAACCTGGCGCCTCCAGCGACACCGACCGTTCCATCGGTGCGCTGGTCTCCGACGCCACAGACAACCTCTCCCGGCTGGTGCGCCTGGAGATCAAACTCGCCAAGCTCGAAGCCAAGGCCGACGCCACGAAGATCGGCAAGAGCCTCGGTGAGTTCGCCGTGGCCGCGGTGCTCCTGCACATCTTCGTGATCCTGCTCTCGGTCACCGCCGCCCTCGGCTTGGTGGCGCTCGGTCTGGCCGCCTGGATGTCCTTCGGTATCGTCACGCTCGTCTACCTGCTCATCGCCGCGATCTTCGTGCTCGTGGCGGTCGTCAACCTCCGTCGGCGCGAGGGGCTGGCACGCACCGCCGAGACCTCCTCCCGCCTCGTCGCCATCCTGCGCGGCGAGATCAGGCCCCCCAAGGGGGAAGTGGCCACGACCGCCGAGTCCGTTCCCGCCACGAAGTAGCGTCTCCGAGGTGTTGGACGACTCGGTCGCGATCGTCGACGGCCCGTGGCGGCACCGGACGGTCTCGGCGGCGGGGGCGCGGTTCCACGTCGCCGAACTCGGTGAGGGGCCGCTCGTGCTCTTCCTGCACGGGTTCCCCCAGTTCTGGTGGGCGTGGCGCCACCAGTTGACCGCGCTCGCCGGAGCCGGGTACCGGACGGCCGCGGTCGACCTCCGCGGCTACGGGGCCAGCGACAAGACTCCGCGCGGATACGACCTCGTCACGCTCGCCCAGGACGCGGCCGGCCTGGTCCGTGCCCTGGGCGGTGCGGAGGCCGTGGTCGTCGGCCACGGTGTGGGCGGTGTCGTCGGCTGGACCATGACCGCCTACCATCCGGACCACGTCCGGGCCCTGGCCGCGGTCGCGGCCCCGCACCCCCGCAGGTCGGCGCGGATCGCGGCGCGGATGGGTCCGGGGCTGCGCCACCTGCTCCGCTCCCAGGTCCCGATCCTTCCCGAGCACCGGCTGCTCCAGGACGGGTGCGTGCGTGTGGGTGAACTGCTGCGCGAGTGGAGCGGCCCCGGCTGGCCGGACCGGCCCACCGAGGAGCGGTACCGGCTGGCCTTCTCGATCCCCAAGGTCTCCCACTGCTCGCTGGAGTACCACCGCTGGATCTTCCGTTCCCGGTTCCGCCCGGACGGTGCACGGTACAACGCGCGAATGCGTGGACCGGTGCGTGTGCCGGTCCTCCAGGTCCACGGCGCTGAGGACCCGGTGTGCCCCTGGGAGACCGCACGCGCCTCGCGGTCCCTGGTCGCGGGGCCCTACCGTTGGGAGCGGATCCCCGGTGCGGGCCACTTCCCGCACGAGGAGCGGCCGGAGGAGGTCTCCCGGGCGCTTCTGGAGTGGCTCGGGGACCTGGAGAGGACGACGGTGGGGAAGTGATGGGAACGGCATCCGGAACGGGCGCGGACGGCGGCAGGGACCGCGACGACGAGGGGCGGGCGCAGAACCAGCGGCCGCGGGACCGCTATGGGCGTCCGCTGCCGCACGGCAGCCGGGGCGAGGTCGAGCGGGTGCCCGACGATGCCGAGTTCACCGTGGACGAGGGCCTGGCGGAGGCCCAGCGCCTGCTCGACGGGGGGTACGCGTTCACCGCGCATGAGGTGCTCGAAGCCGTGTGGAAGTCCGTCTCGGGGCCGGAGAGGGAACTGTGGCGGGGGCTCGCCCAGACCGCCGTCGGCCTCACCCACGCCCAGCGCGGGAACGCGGTCGGCGCCGCGCGCCTGCTGAGGAGGGGGGCTGACCGCGTGGCCTCGTTCGGCCCTCGGGCCCCGCACGGTGTCGATGTGGACGGGATCGCAGCCTTCGCCAGGGCGCTGGCGGACGACCTGGACGCGGGCCGGGCCCGTTCCGGCGACGGGATCGACCCCTCGGGGATGCGGCTGCTCGGGGCGTGACCCGGTGGGGCCTCAGGCGTCCGTGGGCGGTCCGGGGCCGGGGATCACATGAAATGCGTACATTATTAGCTTATGAGAAGTTTCTGCCTTAGATAGTCGTATCGCATATCGTGCGAGCTTCGATGGCGAAATTATGCCAAGTGATCCCCTGGGTAATGAATATCAGATGTCGCCAATGTGGCTTTTTGTTCTTTTCATCCCTTTTTCCGGTCACCGTGTGGTCACATCTTCGGATTCCCCTGGGAAAAATCCGAAGGCCCCCTCATTTTTATTCGTCTTTCTGCGTAGAATCCCCGGACCACCGCCCGTGTCCGCGTGGTGCGGGCGGTGTGCACCGCACATCAGGATGGCACCGATTCGACTCCGACACATGGCATAGGGACAGCTCAGAGCCCTTCCGGGCGGCGGTACGTCCACGGACTCGCGGCGGGAAGGGCCCATGAGGTGGACCCGGTGAACGGGGACGGAAAGGTCGCGCCCGTCGCAAGGAGGACGGATTGTCTGGGCTCAACATAGCCGCCGAAGGCGGCACGGCCCTGGTTCTGGAAAGCGTCGACTTCACACTCGTCGTCACCGTCATGGTGGTGGCGCTTCTGGCCCTCGCCGTCGCGGGGATGCTGGTGCGTGAGGTTCTCGCCGCCGGACAGGGCACCGAGCGAATGCGCACTATCGCGGTCGCGGTTCAGGAGGGGGCGGCCGCCTACCTCAAACGGCAGTTCCGCACCCTCGCGGTCTTCGTCGTCGTCATCCCCTTGCTCCTGCTCCTGCTGCCCGCGGAGTCGTGGGGGATCGCTGTAGGGCGGTCGCTCTTCTTCGCCTTCGGCGCCTTGCTGTCGGCGGCCACCGGGTTCATCGGCATGTGGCTGGCAGTGCGGGGCAACGTCCGTGTCGCCGCGGCCGCCCGAACCGGGGACGCCGACGCCGGCCGGACCGCGATGCGGATCGCGTTCCGCACCGGCGGCGTGGCGGGCATGATCACTGTCGGGCTCGGCCTGTTCGGCGCCGCCGCCGTGGTCCTCCTCTACCGGGGGGACGCCCCCATCGTGCTGGAGGGGTTCGGGTTCGGCGCCGCGCTCCTGGCGATGTTCATGCGGGTCGGCGGCGGGATCTTCACGAAGGCCGCCGACGTCGGCGCCGACCTCGTGGGCAAGGTCGAGCAGGGCATCCCGGAGGACGACCCGCGTAACGCGGCGACCATCGCCGACAACGTCGGGGACAACGTGGGCGACTGCGCGGGCATGGCGGCCGACCTCTTCGAGTCCTACGCCGTCGTCCTGGTCGCCTCGCTCATCCTCGGCCGGGTGGCGTTCGGCACCGAGGGCCTGGTGTTCCCGCTGCTGGTGCCCATGATCGGTGTGATTACGGCGATCATCGGCATCTTCATCGTCGCCCCCCGCGCACGCGACAAGACGGCGATGTCGGCGATCAACCGCGGCTTCTTCGCCTCCGCCGCCATCTCCGCGCTCCTCGTCGTCGCCGCCGCGTTCCTCTACCTGCCCGGCAGCTTCGAGGAGCTGTCCGGGGTCGGCCAAGGCGTCCTCGACGAGATCGCCGAGGCGGGGACCTCGCCCGACCCGAGGCTCATCGCCATCTCCGCGGTCCTCATCGGTCTGGTGCTGGCCGCCGCGATCCAGTTGCTCACCGGCTACTTCACCGAGACCGACCGGCGCCCGGTGCGGGAGATCGGGGAGAGCTCCGAGACGGGCGCGGCGACCGTCATCCTGTCGGGTATCTCCGTGGGCCTGGAGTCCGCCGTCTACTCGGCCCTGCTCATCGCCGGGGCCGTCTACGCCGCGTTCCTGCTCGGCGGCGGCTCCATCACGCTGAGCCTGTTCGCCGTCGCGCTCGCCGGCACCGGGCTCCTGACCACCGTCGGCATCATCGTCGCGATGGACACCTTTGGCCCGGTCGCCGACAACGCCCAGGGTATCGCCGAGATGTCCGGCGACGTCGAGGGCCGGGGCGCCGAGGTCCTCACCGGCCTGGACGCGGTCGGCAACACCACCAAGGCCATCACCAAGGGCATCGCCATCGCGACTGCGGTGCTGGCCGCCACCGCGTTGTTCGGTGCCTTCCGCACGTCGGTGCAGGAACAGCTCGACCTCGCGGGCGGGGCGGTGTTCTCCCTGTCCCTGGACAGCCCGGACGTGCTCGTCGGCGTGATCATCGGCGCGAGCGTCGTGTTCTTCTTCTCGGGGCTGGCGATCATGGCCGTCGGCAGGGCCGCCGGACGCGTGGTCCTAGAGGTGCGCGACCAGTTCCGCACCAGGCCCGGGATCATGGACGGAACGGAGAAGCCGGAGTACGCACGGGTGGTCGACATCTGCACGAAGGACTCGCTGCGGGAGCTGGTCACGCCCGGCCTGCTCGCGGTCTTCGCGCCGATCGCCGTCGGGTTCGCGCTCGGATACGCGCCGCTCGGGGCGTTCCTGGGCGGGGCCATCGCGGCCGGTGTCCTCATGGCGGTCTTCCTCGCCAACTCCGGCGGTGCGTGGGACAACGCGAAGAAGCTTGTCGAGGACGGACACCACGGCGGCAAGGGGTCGGAGGCACACGAGGCCACGGTCATCGGCGACACCGTCGGCGACCCGTTCAAGGACACGGCCGGTCCGGCCATCAACCCGCTGCTCAAGGTGATGAACCTCGTCGCCCTGCTCGTGGCCCCGGCGGTCGTGATCTACGCGGACAACGTCGCGCTGCGGGTGGGTATCACGGTGGTCGCGGTGGGCGTGCTGGTCGCCGCGGTCCTGTGGTCGAAGAACCGCGGCTCCGGCACCGAGACCGACCTGGCCGAGGCCGACGGCGAGGCCGCTCCCAAGGGAGCCCCTGAAGCGGGGGGCGGGGGCGCCGAGCCCGCCGCGGACGGCCCCGTAGAGGACGGTGACGGCGAGCACGGCGCGGACATCGCCGACATCGATCCGGACCGCAGGGAGGAGGCCCGCGCCGGAGAGGGCAAGGGCTGAGGGGGCGAGGGGCCGGTCTTCCGCCGTCCCCTTCCGAATCGAACCCGCTCCCGCCGTGGCCGTCCGGGTCTTCCGGGCGGCCACGCCGCTGTGTGAACCCGGGCATAACCTGGGATCAAGGGTGTCGAAGGTGAAGGGAAGTACTGCTGTGACGGGGTTGAAGGGACTGGCGGTCATCGTGGGCGCGATGGTGGTGTCCGTGGGGGCCTTCGCGGTGATCGCGACGGTGCTCGCGGGATGAGCCGGACACTGTTGCTGATGCGGCACGCGAAAGCGGAGCCGGGACACGGGGCCATGGACATCGACCGCGCGCTCGCCGACCGGGGGCGGCGCCACGCCGAGGAGGTGGGGCGCCTGCTCGCGGAGCGGGGGTACGTGCCCGACCACGTCCTCTGTTCGGCCGCGCTCCGCACCCGGCAGACCCTGGACGGGGTCCTGCGCGGGATGGGGGAGGCCGCGGGCCGGCTGGAGGTGGACTACTCCGAGGCCGCCTACCTGGCCGGTACGGACGCCCTCCTGGAGATGATCACCTACGTCGACCCGCAGGTGCGGACGCTGCTGGTGGTCGGGCACAACCCGACCATCGCGCGACTCGCGGCCGCGTTCGTCGGTGAGGACGTGCTGGTGTCATATCCGCCGGGAACGGTGTCCGCGGTCGAGCTGGACGTGGAATGGCTGTACACGGCCCCGGGGACCGGGGCGGGGACGTTGTTGAACTGACCCCGCCGACCGGAGTGAAGTGTGATCCATGGCACGCGGAGATCGGTTTGCGTGGCACCCGGCGGTGGTGTAGCGTCTTCCAAGTCGCTTCCGGGTACGGCCTCAGGCCGGAACACGGAGCGGCGGATCCTCGC
>NZ_JBHMIV010000055.1:0-15789 GCF_048060475.1 Nocardiopsis sp. LOL_012
CGGCCCGCGACATGCTCCCCAACCCCGAGTACTCGGTGACCTCCATCGCCAAGCTGCTCGGGATCAGCCCGGGGACGCTGTACAACCACATCCCCGACCTGAAGGAACTACGGTCGGAGGCGACACGGCGTGCTGTGGGCGGGTGAGCCTAGTCGGCCAAGTCTTCCAGCAGGCTCAGGTATCGGTCCACCGAGTCTTGTTCCAGTTCTCCCTCAATCGCTTGGACCTGGTGGAGAGCGACCCTCTCGACTTCGTTCGCATCAAGCAGATCGAAGACCGCAGGCCCACCCGTAGAGATCTCCAGCCGCCCGTCCGGCAAGCTCGCCAGCCCCCGACCTTTCCCACGGCCACCGCCGAATGTGCTTCGCCCCTCCTTCGGAACGGCATAGCCATCCTGGAATTCGGCTTCCACCAGGTGTTCCAAGGCGTTACGAAGACTGGCCAGGGTCTTGTCTCTGGCGACACCGTCTCGCTTGCGCAGTTGACCTAGGCGAATACGCCACTGCTCAAGCTGATGTGCCGCCCAGACCAGGGTGTGTTCCTCGGCCCAGAGCGCCCTGAAGGCCCGGTCGACGTCCTCCTCGCTAGGACTCCAGTCCTCCATCCGCTCGTAGTTCCTGGCATCCACATGGAACTTCTCGCGAGCTTCATTGACTCGTTCGACCTGCCTGATCACTGCCTCGGCCCACGTGCGGACGAACAGGACCGCGTGTTCCTGCGTCTCTTGCATGCCCAGACGCTATCGAGTCCGGTCTGCTCCGCAGATCACTGACACTTTCGTGCTCGCACCACTGACAGTTCGGGGTTCTGGCACTGATCTTGTGGTTTGCTCACGAAGAGTCATGGAGACCTGTGTTTCTGGTCCACGTCCGCGCTTCGGAAGGTGGATGAAGTACTCCTGCGACTACTCCGTCTGAGTCACGGACCGTGACGCTCCACAAGATCAGTGCCAGAACCCAGTTCGGTTGACATCCGCATGCTCGTCGACAGCAGGGCGGCGCTTCGGCGGCGCGCTAACGCCACTGGCCGTTCGGTTGCTGCTCAAGCCCCGCCACGGCCAGGACTGCGAAAAGCATCGAGCCCATGCCGTTGGGGTCGTAGACGCCGGTGAGCGGTCCGGTGAGGAGTTCGAGCTGGACGTCGTCGGTCTGGAGCTGGGCAGAGAGCGCCATCAGTTCGGCGGCGTTGCGGGCCAAACGCTTGAGCTCGTGGACGGTCAGGACTACCACCTGGTCGGGGGCGGCCTGCTTGATGTCGCGCGCCAAGGCCAGAGCCGCCTCGAGTTCGGGGCGGACCTTGACGCGGGTGCTGATCTTCTCGGAGAAGATCCGCTTGCAGTGCGCCGCCTCCAGGGCTTCGAGCTGGCTGGCCAGTTCCTGCTGGGCGGTCGAGCAGCAGGCGTAGCCGATCCGGATCGGCGCCCCAGAAGCCTCGGCGGCTGGTGCGTGCTCGAGCGCCGGCCCCTGCTTCCATGGCTTGCCAGGGCCCCGGGTCCCGGGAACGCCGACCTCAAGTTCCTCGCGCAGCGCGGGCACGAGGATGAACCGGGCCGTGTGGTACCTGCTCGCGGTCTTGCCACCGCGGGTGCGGCACGCGCTTCCCGCCGGGGCTTCGCACTTGGGGCAGTCGTGGCGCTCGACCGCGCTCGCGGCCTGATCGGGGGTCAGCTCCATGACAGGAGTCTCTCAGAACCCCTTCTCAGAAAACCAAGGTTCTGAGAGGAGTTCTGCGAACGACCACCTAGGCAAACCGGGACCACACCGGGGGCCTCTCTGACCTCTCACAACCGGTCGTTTGTGAGAGAGCCCCGCACGCCCTACCATTACCCTGGGTAGTCAATTGTTTTCTTTTTGTCAGAATGAGTGAGGTGCCCGAGCATGTCCGTCACCCCGATCACGAACATCACCGAGTTCCGGCAGATCATCGAGGGCGACAAGCCGACCCTCATCGACTTCTGGGCCGTCTGGAGCAGCCCGTGCAGGTTGATCAGGCCGAAGTTCGAGGACCTCTCCAACAAGCCGGACAACGCCGGGATCGGGTACTACTCCGTCGACGTCGACGACCAGGGAGACATCGCACAGGAGGTGGGCGTCAGGGCCATGCCGACCTTCATGCTCTTCCAGAAGGGGCAGAAGGTCGGCGAAGTGGTCGGGGCCAATCCCGAGGGCCTGAACTCGCTCGTGGAGGAGGGCAAGACCCTCTGACGGAGGCGAACCAAGTAAGCCCGAAAGGGGTAACGGCCCCGCCTGACCCCGCCACACCATGAAGCCCCGCGCCCCGGAACCCCGGGGTGCGGGGCTTTTCTCGTGTCCGGGCGCTCAGCGCCCGTGAAGTCCGGGAGCGGTAAGCCAAGAAGAAGGGGGACGGACGGAGTACCGGACGAATGTGGCATGGGCCAGAACGCATGGCCCCCGGGATGCCCAGAATCGGCCCGTCACCGAACCGAAGCGGAGGTCAGGCCGCTAACGGGAATTTCTTCGGCGATCCTCCTCGCCCCCCGTACGGTCGCGGACACCGAGGAAGTCGGTGGCCAGGCCGTCCGGATCGTCGAGGACGTGCACACGTACTTCCCCGTGTCGGTGCCGTGTGCTGTCGGTAGGCAGGGACAGGCTACGCCGACACGGGCCGGGCTGTGCGGCTCTCACTTGTTTCGTTTGGTTTGTAACGTTACTTAATAACGTAATAAGCCAAAGCCCAACGCAAATACGCCACGAAAGCTCCGGATCCTGGCCTCCGATAAGCGGGCCTTATAAGGTGTTACAACATGTAATGATACACAAAGGGGAGGGGGTGCCCCCTGTTTCGTTGGCACCCGCCGGCCCCCTCCCCCCGGGCCACCGAAAACGCGACGGGTACAGCTTCGGCTGTACCCAAGGGTTCGCGTCCACGGAAGGCCCGGGGCCCGCGGCCCCTCAGCCGAGCTGCTCGGCCAGTCCCACGATGATTCCCTCGGGACCGCGGACGTAGCAGAGCCGGTAGCTGTCCCCGTACCGCGCCACTTCGCCGACGAGCCGCGCGCCGCGGGTGCGCAGGCGGGCCACGGTGTCCTCGACGTCGTCGACGGCGAACATGACACGGCGCAGGCCCAGCGTGTTGGCCGGGGCCTCACCGGGCTCGGCGGCGACCGCCTCGGGGGTGTGGAACATCGCCAGCTCCACCCGGCCGTGGCCGTCGGGGGTACGCAGCATCGCGATCTCCTGCCGCACCCCCTCGATCCCGATGACCCGCTCCACCCAGGACCCCTCCACCGGTGCCCTGCCCTCCAGCTCCAGACCGAGCTCGACGAAGAACGCGATCGCCGCATCCAGATCCTCGACCACAACGAGCACGTTGTCCATCCGCTGGACCGCCATACCCCGTGCCCCCTTCCCCTTCTCACGCCTGTACCGGACGCCTCGACGCTACAGCCGGCCACCGACGAACACCCGGCTTTTCCGGCCTGGACCGGTGGCCGCAGCAAACACCCCGGGCCCGTCCCCACGGCACAGCGGCCGCGCCAGGGCGCTAGCGGCGGCCGGCGAGCCGTCCGGCGATGGCGGGGCCCTCCCGCGCGATCCACGCCCGGGCCCGGGGCATGCGGTCCCTGACACCCTCCTCCCACAGGCGGCGAAACACCGGGTCGCGGTCCGCGGCGGCGCGCGCCCCCGCGTGGAAGCAGCCGATCATCGCCGCCGCCATCGGCACCAGGTCCGCGCGCTGGCCCCCGGTCATGCCGTAGGCGTCGGCGAAGACCGCGACACGGCGGGCCGCGTCCAGGCCGGCGAAGGCCGGGGCGCGGTCGCGCGGGTCCAGCAGCGGCACCCACCAGTACAGGGCGTTGGCGATCTCGGCCAGGCGCGTGGTGGGCCGGGCCAGGTCGAAGTCGATGAGGGCGGCGGGCAGGCCGTGGCGGAAGACCACGTTGCCCGGGCAGTAGTCACGGTGGCCGACCAGTTCGGGACCGCGTCCGAGCGGGTCCAGGACGGCGGCCGACGATCCGGGAAGGGAACCCCAGACCGCATCCGCCGGCACGGCCCAGCCCTGGGCGGCGTCGTGCAGGCACCGCACCAGGCGGGCCAGCGCGACCAGGACCTCCTCCCCCGCCGCCGACGCGGGCAGCGGCTCGCGGGGAACGTCGCCGCTCACGTAGGTGAGCACCTCCCGCCCCCGGCCGTCGGTGCCCAGCGGGACCGGCGCCGCGGTGAACCCCGACCGGTGCAGATGGGCCAGGTAGGCCTGGACCGTGGCGGTGAAGGGCCGCACCGGGCGCCGCACGGTCGCGCCCACCCGCACGATGCCCGGGGTGACACCGTCGCCGACCAGGGGCTTGCCCTCCTGACCGTCGTACACGGGCGGCCTCCTTTCGCACCAAACGGGCCGCGAGCGGCCCCTCCCGTACCTGCCCGCCGCCGCCCCGATCAGTCCAGGACGGCAGTCGCCTCCACCTCCACCAGGACACCAGGCTCGAAGAGGGACTCCACCCCGATCAGCGACGCCGGGGGCAGGGGGAGCGCCATCCCCAGCTCGCCCGCGGCCCGCTCCACACCCTCCATGAGCTCCGCCATCTGCTCGGGCCGCCACCCCGCGACGTAGAACGTCAGGCGCACCACGTCAGCCATACCCGCGCCAGCGCCCGCCAGACCCCTCGCGGTGTTGCGCAGCGCCTGGGCCGTCTGGGCGGCCAGCCCGCCGTCGGCGCCGCCCACCTGGCCGCTGACGTGCACCTGCCGGGTGCCCGTGCCGACCGCCACGTGGTGGTAGGGGACGGGCTGGGCCATACCTTCGGGGGAGAACAGTCGAACGGCCATCACCAGCTCCTTCGGAACCTCGCCTTACAGGTATCCCTTTGATACCTTGTATCCGAAAGTCACTTCAACGGAACCAGGTGTCATGGCCGATACCGCCCCGCCACTGCACATCACCGCCGAGCACCGCGAACTCCTCGCCCACATCCTCGACACATGGTCCATGGAGGTCCTCAACCGCCTGTGCGAGAGCCCCTGCCGCTTCAACCAGCTGCGCCGCGCCATCCCCGCCGTCACACAGAAATCCCTCACCACCACACTGCGAAGACTCGAACGCAACGGCATCGTCGAACGCACCGTCGTCCACACCCGACCCGTAGCGGTCGAATACGCCATCACACCCCTGGGCAAGACCCTGCGCGCACCCGTGGAGGAACTCCTGCGCTGGAGCGCCCGCCACAAGAGCGCCATCGACGAGGCACGCGCACGCTTCGACACCCAGGAGTAGAACGGCCCCTCACCGCTGCGACGCGGGCTGCTCCACCTTGGGCCAACTACTGGTCACCGCCGACACCGACGCCGGATCCGCACCGCCGCCCGCACCCTCCTGCGCCGACAGCTCGTCCCGGTAGCGGCGCGCGGTACGCCGCGAAGCACCAATGGAGGCCGCCAACTCGGCGTCGGTGATCCCCGGCCGCTCACGCACCAGCTCACGCACCCGCTGACGCTTCTCCTCCGGCGACAGCCCCGCCTGCTCCGCCGCGGCCGCCCCGGCAACAGCGCCCCTCTCCCGCTCCCGAGGACGTTCACGGGGCCTCTCGCGGGGCCGCTCCACCTCCCCGGCGGGCTCCCGCACCCGCCGCGCCTGCTCCCGGCGCACCACGGCCCCGCGCTCCTCACCCCGGGGAGCGGCCACCACCTCCGGCTCGGAGCGCCGCGCGGCCGCCACCGCGGGCCGCCCACCCGAGAGCACCGCCACCTCGTCAGCACTCATCGCCACCGCCGACGCCGTCATCGCCCGCGTCAGCTCATAGGCGGTGTCCAGCTCATAGCCGTTGTCGAGCATCCACCGCAGATGCCGCGGCGTACGCCGCCGCCACGCCCGCCCGTACTGCTCACGCAGCATCGCATAGGCCAACTGGCGGCGCTGCTCGCGCTCCAGCGCCTGCGGATACGAACCGATCCCCCACCCCAGCATCAACCGCGCCACCCGCGCCGTCGACACCGGATGGGCCACCCACCGGCCCACCGGGATCCGGTCCGCCGCCTGCCCGTGCGCCAAACCAGCCAGATGCCGCACCCACGCCGCCACACCCTCGGCGATCAGGATGATCACCACCGGCGGCCCCGCGTGCCCCAGATACGACGCCGTCGTCTCCTCACCCTGCGACACGTTCAACACGATCGTGATCGCCGACAGAGTGTAGGCCGCCCACCGGTTCAGCGGATGGCGGCGCCCCTGCCACTCCATCAAAAGGTCCATCGCCAGGAAGTAGACGATCACCGCATCGATCCCGAGCGGGAACAGGAACCGCAGGTCCCCCCCGTTGATCGCCCGCAACTGCGTATCCTTCAGCCACGTGGCCGCCTGGTACAGCGCCGCATAGCTCATGGTGAACGCCACCAGGATCAGCGCCAGCGCCACCACCGCGATCACCGCCGTGGCCACCACGTACCCCCCGGGCAGGGACCTCCCCGCCCCCGGCCCACGGACCGCACCGGGGCGCCGACGGGACCCGGCCCGGCGCATCGCAGCCACCGCCAGGGCCGTGACGGCCACCGCGACCGCAGCGATCACCCACCACACAGGAAGGGGGAAAACGTCCATGGGGGAGCTCCTTCAGAACGAAAGACCCGTACGAGTGTGCCAGAACCACATCACGAACACGGCAAGCCCCCCGAAACCTACCGTTACCCGAACCCGACCACGCCGCAGCGCACCCCGACCGTCCCCACCCCATGGCACGATGGCGCAGGTGAGCACCCGACCCGCCCCCGCGCCGCACCTGGCCGACCTCGCCCGCCTGCGCCGCGTCCGCGACCGCATCGACCGCGACCACGCCCAGCCGCTCAACGTCGAAGACCTCGCCCGCGGCGTCCACATGTCCGCCGGACACCTCAGCCGCCTCTTCCGCCGCGCCTACGGCGAACCCCCCTACGCCTACCTCATGACCCGCCGCGTCGAACGCGCCATGGCCCTGCTGCGCCGCGGCGACCTCACCGTCACCCAGGTGTGCTTCACCGTCGGCTTCACCTCCCTGGGCACCTTCAGCACCCGCTTCACCGAACTGGTCGGCGCCACCCCCAGCGCCTACCGCGACCACGCCGCCCCCACCACCGACGGCATCCCCCCGTGCCTGGCCCACCAGGTCACCCGACCGATCAGGAATCGAGAAGCACCCGCCGCACGGCCCCACCTACGCTGACCGCCATGGACATCACCATCCACGCCAGCTTCCTGCCCCACGACGACCCCGACACCGCCCTGGCCTTCTACCGCGACACCCTCGGCTTCGAAGTCCGCAACGACGTCGGCTACGGAGGCATGCGCTGGCTCACCGTCGGCCCCCCGGACCAACCCGAAACCTCCATCGTCCTCACCCCCGCCGGAGCCGCCCCCGGCACCACCGAAGCCGAACGCCGCACCATCACCGAGATGATGGCCAAGGGCACCTACGCCGGCCTCCTCCTGGCCACCGCCGACCTCGACGCCACCTTCGACACGCTCCAGGCCACCGACGCCGAGATCGTCCAGGAACCCACCGACCAGCCCTACGGCATCCGCGACTGCGCCGTCCGCGACCCCGCCGGCAACCTGATCCGCATCCAGCAACGGTCCTGAACCACGGTCCGGGGGCCGCACCCGCCGCGGCCCCCGGACCGGAAACCACATCCCAGACCACGGAGAACACGATGAGCACGCCCCACCCCGCCGACCGCCACGACCTGATCCGCGTCCACGGCGCCCGCGAGAACAACCTCAAGGACATCAGCGTCGAACTGCCCAAACGCCGCCTGACGGTCTTCACCGGCGTCTCCGGCTCAGGCAAGAGCTCCCTGGTGTTCGCCACCATCGCCGCCGAGTCCCAGCGCATGATCAACGAGACCTACAGCACCTTCGTCCAGGGCTTCATGCCCACCCTGGCCCGCCCCGACGTCGACCTGCTCGACGGCCTGACCACCGCCATCATCGTCGACCAGGAACGCATGGGCGCCGACCCCCGCTCCACCGTCGGCACCGCCACCGACGCCAACGCCATGCTGCGCGTCCTGTTCAGCCGCATCGGCCGACCCCACATCGGCTCCGCCCAGGCCTTCTCCTTCAACGTCGCCTCCATCAGCGGCGCCGGAGCCGTCACCCTCCAGCGCGGCGGCACGACCGTCAAGGAACGCCGCGACTTCCACATCACCGGCGGCATGTGCCCGCGCTGCGAGGGCCGCGGCTCGGTCACCGACTTCGACCACACCCAGCTCTACGACCGCGACAAGTCCCTCAACGAAGGCGCCCTCACCGTCCCCACCTACAGCCCCGACGGCTGGTACGGCCGCATCTTCCGCGGCTGCGGCTACTTCGACCCCGACAAGCCCATCGCCGACTTCACCCCCCGCGAACTCGACGACCTCCTGCACAAGGAACCCACCAAGATCAAGGTCGAGGGCATCAACATCACCTACGAGGGCCTGATCCCCAAGATCACCAAGTCGTTCCTGTCCAAGGACCGCGAAGCCATGCAGCCCCACATCCGCGCCTTCGTGGACCGCGCCATCACCTTCACCGACTGCCCCGACTGCGAGGGCACCCGCCTCAACCCCGCCGCCCGCTCCGCCAAGATCGACGGCATCAGCATCGCCGACGCCTGCGCCATGCAGATCAGCGACCTCGCCGCGTGGGTGCGCGCACTCGACGAACCCTCCGTCGCCCCCCTGCTGGCCAACCTGGCCCGCACCCTGGACTCCTTCGTCGACATCGGCCTGGGCTACCTCTCCCTGGACCGCCCCGCAGGCACCCTCTCCGGCGGCGAGGCCCAGCGCACCAAGATGATCCGCCACCTGGGCTCCTCCCTCACCGACGTCACCTACGTCTTCGACGAACCCACCAGCGGACTGCACCCCCACGACATCCAACGCATGAACGACCTGCTGCGCCAACTGCGCGACAAGGGCAACACCGTCCTGGTCGTCGAACACAAACCCGAGGTCATCACCGCCGCCGACCACATCGTCGACCTGGGCCCCGGCGCCGGAACCGCAGGCGGCACCGTCTGCTTCGAAGGCACCGTCGAAGGACTGCGCGCCAGCACCACCCTCACCGGCCGCCACCTCGACGACCGCGCCGCCCTCAAGGACAAGGTGCGCACCCCCACCGGCACCCTGCCCATCCGCGACGCCCGCACCCACAACCTGCGCGGCGTCGACACCGACATCCCCCGGGGCGTGCTCACCGTCGTCACCGGCGTGGCCGGCTCGGGCAAGAGCTCCCTCATCCACGGCTCGCTCTCGGGCCGCGAAGGCGTCATCACCGTCGACCAGAGCGCCATCCGCGGATCGCGCCGCTCCAACCCCGCCACCTACACCGGGCTGCTCGACCCCGTCCGCAAGGCCTTCGCCAAGGCCAACGGCGTCAAGCCCTCCCTGTTCAGTGCCAACTCCGAAGGCGCCTGCCCCACCTGCAAGGGCGCCGGAGTGCTCTACACCGACCTGGCCATGATGGCCGGCGTGGCCACCCCGTGCGAGGAATGCGAGGGCAGGCGCTTCCAGGCCTCCGTCCTCGAACACCGCCTGGGCGGCCGCGACATCAGCCAGGTCCTGGCCATGTCCGTGGCCCAGGCCCGGGAGTTCTTCGCCGCAGGAGAGGCCCGCACCCCCGCCGCGCACAAGGTCCTCACCCGCCTGTCCGACGTCGGCCTGGGCTACCTCAGGCTCGGCCAGCCCCTGACCACCCTCTCCGGCGGCGAACGCCAACGCATCAAACTCGCCGCGCAGATGGCCGGCCAAGGCGACGTCTACATCCTCGACGAACCCACCACCGGCCTGCACCTGGCCGACGTCGACCAGCTCCTGGGCCTGCTCGACCGCCTCGTCGACTCCGGCGCCACCGTCATCGCCATCGAACACCACCAGGCCGTCATGGCCCACGCCGACCACATCATCGACCTGGGCCCCGGCGCCGGCCACGACGGCGGCCGCATCGTCTTCGAAGGCACCCCCGCCGACCTGGTCGCCTCCCGCGCCACCCTCACCGCCCAGCACCTGGCCGACTACACCGGCGCCTGACCAGCAACACCGATCACCGCTGCCCGCCCAGCACACTGAACCCGGCGGGCAGCGCGGCGCGCCCGGTCAGAGCCCCCAGCACCACACCCAGCCGGTCCCCCGCCAACACCCCGGCCAGCGCCAGCACCGACCGCGCCGCCCCCTCCGGCGGATCGGCCCGCTCCCCCAGCGCCGCACACACATCACCGGTGTGCACCACCAGCTCGAACGTGCGCGTGGGCAGGTACTCGGCCAGCTCCATCACCCCGAACGGTGTCGCCACCAGCGCACCCTCACCCGCCGCCTCCACCACCCCCGGCACCCGCCCGGCCAACTCACGCGCACCCGCGGCCGGATCGGAGCCCAGCGCCGCACCCGCCGCGCGCCCGCGCTCGGCGACCACCTCCGGATCGGACTCCAGAGCGATCCGAAAGTAGTCCGCGGCCGAGGCCACCTCCACCGGCCCCGACGCCCCCAGATAGGACTCCACCGTCGACAGCGCCCGACCGGTGTGCCCGACCAGGTCGCGCACCGACCACGCGCCCAGAGCCGGCTCCTCCCACCGCCCACCGCACCGCCCGACCACCGATGCGTACCAGCGGGCCGCCAACGCGTAGTGTGCGCGCCACTGCGGCCCCGCCTCCCCCAACGTGTTCAACAGAGCACCGCCTCGCCATGCGCAAGAGACCGCCGAAGCCTCCCGGCACGGCGGACCGGACCCGCCCATCATGGCGCACCCGCCCGCGCCCGGCCCAAGTCCTGTGACGCACACCATCCCCCACAGTGTGCACTCAGTGCATTCATGCACATAGTGTCGAAATGTGACCGCTCCGCCCCGCAACGAGGCCCGCCGCACCGCCCTCAAAGAACGCCACCGCCGCGCCATCATCGACGCCGCGGCCGCCCTCATCCACGAACACGGCTCAGGCCGCTTCACCGCCGACCAACTCGCCGCACGCGCCGACGTCGCCCGCCGCACCGTCTTCAACCACTTCCCCTCCACCGCCGACGTCCTCATCGAAGTGTGCGCCGACCGCCTCGACACCCTGGTCACCGACTACCTGGCCCTGACCGCCCACACACCCGCCCACCACCCCACCGCCTTCGACGACCTCGCCGCCGCCCTGCGCCGCACCGACCTCGTCCCCGCCATGGCCTACCTCACCCGCGCCATGGAAGGCACCGCCACCCCCGCACAGGCCCCCCTCATGCCACGGGTATTCACCGCCCTCAGCCAGCGCCTCACCGACGCCATCACCCGCCAACGCCCCCACACCGACCCCCTGGAGACCCAACTCCTCGTCAACACCGTGATCATCGGCGTCAGCACCCTCTACAGCCACTGGGCCCACCAGACCGGCGCCACCGACACCGACCACTCCCGCGCCCTCTGGCACGCCCTGGTCGAACAACTCCTCACCCGCCTCCACCACGGCTTCGGCCACTGACCCCACCCACCCACCACCAAGGACCACCATGGCAACACTGCTCTACCGCCTCGGCCACTGGGCCGCACGGCGGCCCGCCACCGTCATCACCACATGGATCGCCCTCCTGGCCCTGGCCGCCACCGGCTACGTCCTGGGCTCGGGCGCACTGGCCAGCACCTTCACCATCCCCGGCACCCCCACCGCCCAGGTCACCGAACGCCTCGAAGAACAGATGCCCCAGGCCGCCGGAGGCACCGCCAGCATCGTCTTCCAGACCAGCGACGACACCCCCCTCACCGAACAACAGCGACAGGCCATCAGCGACCGCCTCACCCAGGCCGCCGACCTCGACGGCGTCCAGACCACCATCGACCCCTTCACCACCCAGGCCCAACGCACCGCCGAAGCCGACGAACTCACCACCGGCCGCACCGAACTCGACCAGGGCCGCCAACAGATCGAACAGGGCCTCCAAGGCATCCAGGCCCAACGCACCCAAGCCGAAGCCGCCGGCACCCTGCCCGCCCTCCAAGCCGGACTCGACGCCCAACAGGCCGAACTCCAGCAGCAACTCGAAGAACTCGACACCCAGGAACAGCAACTCGACCTGGGCCAGTCCCTCATGGACATGGCCGCCCAGATCCAGACCGTCTCCGACGACGACACCACCGCCGTCGCCTCCGTCGTCTTCACCAACCCCATGCTCGACGTCGCCGAGGACACCAAGCAGAGCGTCGTCGACCTCTTCGACGAACAACCCCTCGACGGCGTCGACACCGACTACTCCTCCGACCTCAGCGCCCCCCTGGGCGGCCTCATCGGCACCGGAGAGATCATCGGCCTCATCGTCGCCGCCGCCGTCCTCATCATCATGCTCGGCACCCTCGCCGGAGCCGGCCTCCCCCTGGCCACCGCCCTCACCGGCGTCGGCATCGGCGCCCTGGGCACCCTCGCCCTCTCCGGCACCGTCGAGATGGTCTCCGTCACCCCCGTCCTGGGCGTCATGCTCGGCCTGGCCGTAGGCATCGACTACAGCCTCTTCATCGTCCACCGCCACCGCCGCCAACTCCTCCGCGGCACCGACGTCCACACCTCCATCGCCCTGGCCAACGGCACCTCCGGCAACGCCGTCGTCTTCGCCGGCACCACCGTCTTCATCGCCCTGCTCGCCCTCAACGTCACCGGCATCCCCTTCCTCGGCCTCATGGGCACCGTCGGCGCCCTGTGCATCGTCATCGCCGTCCTGGTCGCCACCACCCTCACCCCCGCGCTCCTGGGCCTGCTCGGCACCCGCATCCTCAAGCGCAGCGAACGCACCCGCGCCCAAGCCGCCACCCCCGACGACCACACCGCCCCCGCCATGTCCACCCCGGCCGCACTCCTGCGCGTCCTGGTCGCCACCGCCGCCCTCATCGCCGTGGCCGTCCCGGCCCTGGACATGCGCCTGGGCATCCCCGACGGCTCCTCGGAAGAACCCGACACCAGCGCCTACCAGGCCTACACCACCGTCGCCGACAAGTTCGGCCCCGGAACCAACGGCCCGCTCCTACTCGTCGCCGACCTGCCCCCCGCCCAGGACGACACCGAACTCCTCCAGCACCAGGCCGACATCGCCGAACAGATCCACGCCCTCGACGACGTCGTGGCCATCGCCCCCATCGGCACCTCCGACGACCAGACGCTGACCGCCTTCCAGATCCTGCCCGCCGAAGGCCCCACCAGCGCCTCCACCGAACAGCTCGTCCACCAACTGCGCTCCATGTCACCACTGGAGGGCGGCTTCGACATCTCCGTCGCCGGCCAAGCCAGCGGCAAGATCGACATCTCCGACAAACTCGCCGACGCCCTACCCGCCTACCTCGCCGTGGTCATCGGCCTGTCCCTGATCATCATGGTCCTGGTGTTCCGGTCGGTGTTCGTCCCCGTCATCGCCACCGCCGGCTTCATCCTGTCCTTCTTCGCCGCCCTGGGCGGCGTCGTGGCCATCTACCAGTGGGGCTGGCTCTCCGAAGTCTTCGGCGTCCACACCCCCGGACCGATCCTGAACTTCCTGCCCACCATCCTCGTGGGCGTCCTCTTCGGCCTGGCCATGGACTACATGCTCTTCATCGGATCGGGCATGCGCGAGGCCTACACCCACGGCACCCCGGCCCGCGCCGCCGTCGGCCAGGGCCTCAAGGCCGGACGCTCCGTCGTCACCGCCGCCGCCATCATCATGGTCTCCGTCTTCGGCGGGTTCATCTTCTCCCACACCGCCATGATCCGCCCCATCGGCTTCGCCCTGGCCTTCGGCGTCCTCATCGACGCCTTCGTCATCCGCATGTACCTCATCCCCGCACTGATGCACCTGGCAGGCGACAAGGCGTGGTGGCTGCCCCGCTGGCTGGAGCGCCTCCTGCCCGACGTCGACGTCGAGGGCGCCTCACTCCAACACCAGCACCCCGACCAGACCACCCACACCCGCGACGAAGACGACCCCGTCTCCATCCACTGACCCCGCCACACCCCCCGGGCCCGCCGCCCCACCCAGGACGGCGGGCCCGACCGCTCTCACAGCACCACCCGCTCCGACCGGCCCGACGGCGACACGCACTCCACCCACCCCTGCGGACGCAGCCGGCCATCACGCCCGTACCAGGACGCCAACTCCTCCTCAGCGGACCCGCACCCCCCGTCCGCCGCCAACAGCAGCGCCGCCACCTCATCCACCAACCCCAAGTCCCGCCCCGGCCCCATCACCCCCCAGCAGTCCCACAACAGCAACTCCTCACATCGGCGGTGCGCCAACTCCCGCAGCACGTAGTCGGCCACCAGCCACTCCCCCCGCAACGGCAGGTCCGGATCCACCCCGAACCGCTCCACATCCACCCGCCCCGCCCGGTGCGCCGACCACACCGCCGCCGCCGAAGCGAACCACCCGCCGACCCCACCCCACCGCACCGGAACATCCATCGTGTCGAACCCGTACCCGCCCGGCTCCAACTGGGCGTCGGCCACCACCCACCGACCCCCGTCCCACAACTCCACCACCACGTGGTCGCACCAAAAACCCTCACGCAGATACGACGCGAACCCCACCCGGCTGCGCGCCGCGACCCCCTGATGGCGCAGCATCGACACCGCCAGCAGCGTGAAGTCCCGACAGCACCCCACCAGCCGCTCCCGCGGAGCACGCGCCAGCGCCAACGCCCCGCCGCCCCGCCGCTGGTCCAACGCCAGAGCCCGCTCCACCCACCGCGTGTCCACCTCCGCCAACCGCTCCGGAGACCACTCCAGCCCCGACGCCCGGTAGTGCACCACCAGCCCCCGCACCACACGCACCACCTCGGCCACACCGGCACCCACCTCATCGAACAGATGCGCCCACCGCCCGGGATCGCTGTAGGGCGACTGCACCCCGTACCGCTCACACACCGCCATCGGACACCCCCCGAACCGGAAGCGCCACCCGGGCGACCACATCCCCCTCACCCGCACCACCCCAGTGCGGCCCCAACGCCGTATAGACCTCCCGCACCGGACCCGACACCACCATCGACCGCTCCCGCACCCACGAGCGCACCGCCTCATAGCACTCCAGGATCCGCGGATAGTGGCACTCCCGCCGACGCACCGCACACACCGCCTCACCGCGCTCGGGCTCCACACCCACGGCGATGCCCACCTCCGGCTCCACCACCCCCGTGAAAGGCACCGCCACCTCCACCGGAGCCGCCCCGTCCGGCGTCACGCACCCGTGGTACACCAGCCACGTCTCCGGCGACGCGACAGCACCCTGACCGGCCAGATGCCCGCGCAACCACCGGTCGCACTCATGCAGCACCCCCACCAGAGCACCCTGGTCCGCCTCGCGCCGCACCGAGACCACCGTGGCCCGACCGGCCCGGCGCACCCCCACCTCACGAACAGGCCGCCCCCCTCCTCGGCCCGCCCCCAGACACCGACGCAACTCCTCCAGGACCCTCCCGCGCGAGCGCACCTCCTCGCACCGGGCCGCCCACCAGTGCTCCACCCCCTCCACCAGAACCTCCGGCGGCCCCGCCACCAACTCCCCCACCAGCGCCAACGGCACATCCATCGCCCGCATCAGAGCGATCAGCCGCCCCTTTTCCACCTGATCCTCGCCATACCACCGGTACCCGTTGGCCGGATCCACCCCCGCCGGCAGCAACAGCCCCGACAACTCGTACAACCGCAGCGCCTTCACCGACAACCCGCACCGGCGCCCGAACTCACCGCGCGTCACCCGACGCGACCCCACACGACTCTCCATGACGCCAGTCTGTCCCCCGCCCCAAGGGCAGGGTCAAGACCGCCCCCTCCCTCTGTGTCAGGCTCAAGTGGGACACAAGGGGCTAAAGTTCACTAACTAAGACAAGCAG
>NZ_JBHMIV010000056.1:0-15718 GCF_048060475.1 Nocardiopsis sp. LOL_012
CCGGGCCCCGGCCGTGTGCGGTGGGTGGGGGGTCGAAGGCGCACGGTGGCTCCTCGGGGGGTGCGGCCCCCGGGCGGTAGCGGGTCCCGCCCGGGGATCTGGGGGGTTGGCGGCGCACCCGGACGGGCGCGCGCCGCGAACGTAACACGGCTCACACTCGATGACATCCGGGTAACCACCGGGCCACGAACACGACACGGTAAGGAAGCGCCATGACCCAGAACCCCGAAGAGGCCCGCTTCTACGCGACCTCCTCCACCACCGTCCTCAACGACCTGCTCGCCGACACCGCCACCCGCCTCGGCGGCCGACTCCTCACCCACCGGGAGGAGCCACTCAGCCCGGGTGAGGCACGGACCTGGCTCTCCCGGCGCGACGGCTACACCGCCGCCCTGGCCCAGCGCGGCGAACTCGGCACGGCCACGGGGCGGCTTTCGGGATCGCGGTCCAACAGGGCCGTGATCAGTGGCGTCAGCGCCCCAGCCCGCTGCGGCCGACGCCATGCGCGGGGTTCGTTGTCGTGTAGTCGAGGTTCGCTCTACGGCGAAGGTGGGCGTTGATCTTCGCTTTGGGGAGAACCTCGACCGCGAGAACCACCAGGTAGTGCAGGAGTGTCGCCGGGGCCGGGGCCGGATCGCGGGCACGCTCGGCCAGAGGCAGGGCCTCCGGTAAGAGGGCTCAGCGCCAGAACCCGGTGATCCCAGTGCCGTGCACCCTTCGGTCGACGAGCGGTGTGCGCTGTGATCGCACCCGAGTGCCCCGACAAGCGAACAGGCGGCAGGGGAAGGGGAAGAGACGGGAGCGTGGAGAGGGCCGGCGCGCCCTGGGGAGCGCACCGGCCCAGTGGTCGGCCGGAGAGGGGGCGGGAGAGTGATTGGAGTGGTTCCCGCCCCGCTGCCCTCCGGCCCGGCGGCGACCGCGTCAGGAGGAGCGGTCGCCGCCGGGCCGGCGGTGCCGTCATGCCCGCGTGCACGCGGGCGCGGTCACCAGCTCGACTTGGTGATGCCGGGCAGCTCCCCGCGGTGGGCCATCTCGCGGAAACGGATCCGCGACAGCCCGAACTTGCGCAGGTGGCCGCGCGGCCGCCCGTCGACGGAGTCGCGGTTGCGGACCCGCGTGGCGCTGGCGTCCCGGGGCTGGCGGCGCAGCTCGGCCACGGCCGCCGCCCGCGTCCCCTCATCGGTGTGGGGGCTCTTGATGAGGCGCTTGAGTTCGGCGCGGCGCTCGGCGTAGCGCGCCACGACGGCCTTGCGCTGCTCGTTGCGGGCGATCTTGCTCTTCTTGGCCATCTCAGACCCTCTCCCCCCGAGCACGGATGTCGGCCACCACGCGCTCGATCCCGCGCGCGTCGATGACCTTCATGCCCTTCGTGCTCACGCGCAGCCTGACGAACCGCTGCTCACTGGGCAGCCAGTACCGCTTGCTCTGGATGTTGGGGTCGAACCTGCGCTTGGTGCGCCGGTGCGAGTGGGAGACGGCATTGCCGAAGGCGGGTGCCTTGCCGGTGACCTGGCAGACGCGCGACACGGCGGCTCCTTTCGCTGGCGGCCCGTGGGCCGGGGTCGGTCAGTGCTTGGCGGTCGGGGTGCTGGAGGGGTAGGGCAGCAGCGCCATCTCGCGGGCGTTCTTGATCGCCGCCGCGACCAGCCGCTGCTGGCGGGCGGTGACCCGCGTCACCCTGCGGCTGCGGATCTTGCCCTTCTCGGAGATGAAGGTGCGCAGCAGCGCGGTGTCCTTGTAGTCGACGTAGTCCGCGTCCCCCAGAGGGTTGGCGAATCTGCGCGGTGAGGGGCGCTTGGCGCCCCGGCGGGGTCTGCCGGTCATCTCTCAACGCTCCAGGAGTTCGGTGAAGGGGTCGCTCTGCCGCTGCGGGACCGGCTCCGCCTCGTCCGCCAGGCAGGAGTCCAGCAGCGCTGTGAGGGCCGGCACGTCCAGGTCGATACCGGTGAAGGCGATGTGCTGGCGGCGGTCGCCGATCTCCGGCAGCCAGTCGGCCTGCGCGGACAGGCGTCGGGCCTGCGGTACGAGATCGAGGGCGGCCTCGGGCAGTGAGCCCAGCCACGGCCCGGCGTTCTCCACCACCATCAGGTCCCCGTAGGACTCCCACACCAGGAGGGTGTCGTCCTGTCCGGCCAGCCAGAAGCGCCCGCGACCGCGGAGCGCGGAGGAGGTGATCCGTTCGAGCGCGTCGGCGAACCTCTGGGGGTGCAGGGGGCGAGTCCGGGTCCAGGCCAGGGTCCGCACCCGGCCCTCCGCCCGGTCGCCGTACTGGGCCCACGCCGGGTTGCAGCGTCCGGCGGCGGAATCTGTGTCGAACCGCCCCCGGCACAGCTCGGCCAGCGCGGGATCGGCGGTGGTGACGGCGGCTGCGGGGTTGAGCTGGCCGAGCAGCGCCCGGGTCCGCTCCAGGTCCGCGGTGCCCTGCACGGTGATCACCGAGGCGTACTCGACCTGCCGGGCGAGGACCTCCGACACCGACCGCTCGTCGTCCTCGGCGATCTCCAGGCCCCGGTCGGCCAGTTCGTCGCCGCCGCGCAGGTCGTCGGCGGCCAGTTCGGCCTGGACCGCCGTGACGACCCCGGCCAGGTGCAGGGACGGCTGGTCCGCGATGGTCTCGGAGATCAGTTGCGGTTCGATCGTGTCCCAGGCCTCCACGACGCACAGGTCGTGCCTGCCCTGCGCGGCCAGGTCGACCAGGAGGGGGATGAGGCTCTCGCGCAGGGTGCACGAGGCACACGGGTGGGCGAGGCTCACCTTGCTGCTGCGGCTGGTGCCGTCGCCGTCCCAGGTGAGGCAGCGGACCGCGCCTTCTCCGATACCGGACATGTCGTGGTGGACGGCGACCGAGCCGGTCGACACCGTCAGCAGCGCGTCGACGGTGCGTCGGCGCGCCGCCGGGTGCATGCCCACGACCAGGACCACTCGCATGGGGATCCCCTTCCTGTGGCTGCGGCCAGTAGTGAAAACGGTTATCGTTTTCGACGATACACCACAAGGATCCCAGGTGCGGAACAGGGACGTCGATGGGGACGACGGAGCCCGCCGGGCGCCCCGTCACAGACGGGGCGCCCGGCGGGCCGTGCGGGGTTCAGCCGACGAGGACGCCGCGCGGGTCGCCGCTACGGAGTTCTCCGGCGTCGACGCCAAGCTTGAAGGCCTCCCACTCGGCCCGCGTGTAGACGAGGGTGGGGGAGTGCGGGTCGGCGGTGTCGGTGAGGGTGAAGCCGCCGCCGGGCGGGAACGCGGCGTGCAGGCGTGCGAAGTCGGTGGTGCCGCGTGCGACCTGGTCGAGGAAGTGGTCCCAGTCCCGGGCGGGGACGGTCAGGGTGGGGCCGTGCGGGTTCTTCGTGTCACCGATCTCCACCGCGCCCGTGCGCGGGACCCGTACCTGGACGCACGTCGCCCCGGTGCTGCTGTAGCTGGACTTGGTCCATCTCATCGGGTTTCCTCCAGAATCGCCGTGATGACCTCGGCCGACTGTATCGGGGAGAGCGCGGCGGACTGGATGTGGTCGTAGGTCGCCTTGTAGACGGACAACTCGCTCACGGATTCGACATAGGTGTTCATGCCCCGGCTGTCGATGTAGACCACCGGCGGCAGATGGTTCCCGGCGTCGAGGATCGCGAAGGCGCCGTCCAGCCCAGCGTGTGCGCCTGCGGAGCCGGGGATCACCTGAATGTTGACGTTGGGCTTCTGCCCCATTGCGAGCAGATGGCGAAGCTGATCGTCGCGGACCTCCTTGGTGCTGAGAACGCGCCGGAGTGCGTACTCCTCCACGATCGACCACAACTGGAGGGGGTCGTCTGTGCGGTAGAGGGCCTGTTGGCGCTCCACCCGGAGTTGGACCAGACGGTCGACCTGGTCGGGGAGAAGCAGGGGGTTGGCGGAGATCAGGGTGCGGGCGTACTCGGGGGTCTGGAGGAGTCCGGGGATCAGGTAGGGGTGCCAGTCCCTGATGCCGACCGCGATCTCTTCCAGCCCCAGGTACTTCTCGAAGTTTCTCCCTGGAAGCTCCTGCTCGACGGTGGTCGTGCGGTTGCGCCGTGCTCTGCGTGACTGGGAGCCGAGTTCCAGGAGGGTGGGGCGTACGTCCTCGTCGACGTCCAGGACCTGGAAGAACAGGTGAAGATCGGCTTTCGAAACCCCTGTCTGACCCCGCTCGATCTTCGACAGTTTGGCCGCCCCGAACCCCATCATCTGGGCGACCTCGGTCCCGCTCATCCCGGCCTCGTACCTGAGCTGTTGGAGAGCCTTGCCGAGCAGGAGACGACTGGCGATGGGGCCGTGCTGCTCCTGGGGCATGCGTGTCCCTTCTGCGGATGTCGGGGTCCCGTCACTCCCCAGTATCCCGTTCGATCGGTCTGGTGCGGACCTCTTCGATCAATCTCTTGGAAATTTCCAAGAAGTAGTTGCCTAGAAATTTCCAGTAGCGCATGATGGTGGCAACCGAGAGCGTGCTCCTCCCCTCGCCCAGAGGCACGGGCCTGAGTTCCGCATGCGGACGGCGATGGCCGTCCCTGCCGGGCCCTGTGCGACTGGCGGGTCTCACCTGCGCGTTCGAGGAGAACTGACGGAGTTCGATCGCTGGAGGACCCGCCCATGTCCGATTTCGAGATCCCGCCCCCACGCAGGCCCCAGAACCAGGGGACGACCGTCCCCGCCGCGCTGCCCCGCAGGGTGCCCGACCCGCGCCCGGGGGTGCGTGCCGCCTACTTCGGCGGGACCGACGATCAGGTGGCCCGCGTCCGGAGCTGGTGCCTCTACGGTGTCCGCCTGCCCGCGCACCGGATGTTCCCCGTACTGCTGGTGGCCAGCGAACTGGTGACCAACGCGGTGCGGCACAGCGCCTCGGGCCAGCGGTGCGGGCGCGTGCGGATCACCGTGGAGACGATGCCCGCCCACCTCGTGCTGCTGTCGGTGACCGACGACGGCCCCCGCCCGGGACGGTCGGCCACGGTGCCCGCCCCGGCCGGTGACCCGGCCGGACCCGCCCAGTCCGGGCGCGGCCTGCACCTGGTGGCGGCCCTCTCCGAGCGGTGGTGGTGGACCGGCTTCCAGGGCGGGCCGCTGACGGTGTGGGCACTCATCGACCCCTACCGCGACGCGGACACCTGAACCCGAGGCCCTGCCCTTCACATGAAGATGCCCCGTCCGGTGCTTGGACCCACCGAGCCGGGGCGCGACCACCCACCTGAACACAGCAGGAGGATGACCGTGCACCACACTATCGGGCGCCACCGCAGGCGCCACCAAACCTGGACGGCCCAGACGTGGGCCGTGGCCGCCGCCATGCTCGCCGCGGCCCTGACCTTCGTGTTCGTCCCCCACATCCCGAAACGGCCCAGGCCCCCGCTCGCCCCGCCACCGCCGACCAGCCCCCGCCCTACTCTCCCGCTCCCGTCCGAGCCGCAGGGCCCGCGTCCGCAACAGCAGAGGCAGGCCCCTGTGGAAGAGCCCGACCCGGACGAGGCCTGGGGCGCGCTGGTCCGCCCCTACATGCCCCCGCCGCCTGCGCGACGGCCGCTCGTGCCCCGGCCCCGCCGGGCCTTCGAGGGCGATCTGCTGGCCGCTGCGCCTCAACGGGAGCCCGATGACCTGGCCGACCTCGCCGCGGTCGTGCGCACCTACCTGCGCACCGTCGGCTGACCACGACCGTTTCGTGTTTCTGGGCCAGTAGAGTTGTGGCGCTCACGCGGAGGCTTATGTCTCAAGAAGACAAAGCTCTGCGTTATCCCAGGTTATTTGCTGTGAGCCCCGCGGACGCGGGGATGGGTCCGTCTTCCCAGATGAGAGCGTTGGGAGGGCGGACTTTGCTTTTGACGGAAGCAGCGGAACATGGCCGCATCCGGCCATCTCCACGGTTTTCGGTACACG
This sequence comes from Nocardiopsis sp. LOL_012, assembly GCF_048060475.1. Taxonomy (NCBI): domain Bacteria; kingdom Bacillati; phylum Actinomycetota; class Actinomycetes; order Streptosporangiales; family Nocardiopsidaceae; genus Nocardiopsis; species Nocardiopsis sp. LOL_012. Next base: position 5,875 of record NZ_JBHMIV010000056.1, read on the forward strand.
GTCCCCAAGGGTCTGATGGGATGCCTCCGTGATCGAGACCCCCTCACCACCGCCCTGGCCAGGCCCCCTGTCCGCCCCAGCCCGATCGGCATGGGCCAAGCACGACCGTCGGACCGACGGCTGGCTGCCGCTGTGGCGGCACATGGCCGACAGCGCCGCCGTTGCGGGCCGCCTCTGGGACCACTGGCTTCCCGAGCAGGTGCGCCGCCGCATCGTCGACGCACTCCCGGGCGGGGCCGACGCCGCACGGACCCTGACGGTGTTCCTCGCCTGCACCCACGACATCGGCAAGGCCACCCCCGCGTTCGCATGCCAGGTCGAACCGCTCGCGGACCGAATGAGACGCGAAGGGCTCGACGTCCCGCTGGAGAAGCGGATCAGACAGGACCGCAAGACCGCCCCCCACGGCCTGGCCGGGCAACTCCTGACCCAGGAGTGGCTCATGGAACGCCACGGCTGGGCCAAGCGCGCCACCCTGCCGTTCACCATCGTGGTCGGCGGACACCACGGCGTCCCGCCCGAGGCGGGCGCTATCGAGGCTCTGCGGCGCCACCCCCACATGCTACGGACCCGTGGCAGCGAACCCGCGTGGAAGGCGGTCCAGCACGAACTCCTCGACCACGCGGCCGCCACCACCGAAGCCGCGGAGCACCTGGCGGAGTGGTCGGGCGTCAAACTCCCGCAGACCGTCCAGGTATTGCTCACCGCCGTGGTCATCGTCGCCGACTGGATCGCCTCCAACACCGACCTCTTCCCCCTCTTCCCCGGTGAGCGCCAGCACGACCCCGAACGCACCGAGCAGGCCTGGCGCCTCCTCGACCTGCCCGTCCCGTGGCGGCCCCGGGACCCCGGACCGGACACCGGCGACCTGTTCGGGGCCCGCTTCGACCTTCCCCCGGGGGCACGGGTCCGCCCCGTCCAGGAGGCCGCCGTCACGGCGGCCCGCGACCTCGGCGGCGCGGGGCTGCTCATGGTGGAGGCGCCCATGGGCGAGGGCAAGACGGAGGCCGCCCTGGCCGCCGCCGAGATCCTCGCCGCGCGTACCGGCGCGGGCGGCTGTTTCTTCGCGCTGCCCACCATGGCCACCGGCAACGCCATGTTTTCCCGGCTCCTCTCCTGGCTGGACCGCCTGCCCGTCCCGGACGGGCACACGCGCCACTCGGTGCACCTGGCCCACTCCAAGGCAGCGCTCAACAGGGACTTCACCCGCCTGATGTGGTCGGGAGGCCGCAGCGCCCACATCGACCCGGACGGCGGCACCGACCGCTGGGACCACCGCGGGGACGGGGTGCGCACCTCAGCCGAACTGGTCGCCCACCACTGGCTCCGCGGCCGCAAGAAGGGGATGCTCGCCTCCTTCGCGGTCGGCACCATCGACCAACTGCTCTTCGTCGGCCTCAAGACCCGCCACCTGGCGCTGCGGCACCTGGCCGTGGCGGGCAAGGTCGTGGTGGTCGACGAGGCCCACGCCTACGACACCTACATGAGCCGCTACCTGGACCGGGCCCTGTCGTGGCTGGGTGCCTACGGTGTGCCCGTGGTGGTGCTGTCGGCGACGCTTCCCGCGAACCGGCGCCGCGCCCTCGCCGAGGCCTACGCGGGTGTGCGCTCCGACGACGCGGACTTCGCCCCCCTGGAACAGGAGGGCGCCTACCCCCTGGTCACCGCCGTGGAGAGGGAAGGGACGCCGGCGCTGTACCGCCCGGCGGCCTCCGGGCGGTCGACCCGCGTGTTCCTGGAGCGCTTGGACGACGGCCTCGACGTCCTCGCCGAACGCCTGTCCGCCGAACTCGCCGACGGCGGCAACGCCCTGGTCATCCGCAATACCGTCGCCAGGGTCCACGACACCGCCGCAAGGCTCCGCGAGCGGTTCGGCCGTGACGGCGTCACCGTCGCCCACGCCCGCTTCCTGGACCTGGACCGGGCGGCCAACGACGAGGACCTGCTGCGGCGCTTCGGCAGCCCGGACAAGGTCGCCGAACTGGATGGACGGAGGCCGCCCGGCCCGCACGTGGTCGTCGCCAGCCAGGTCGCCGAGCAGTCCCTGGACATCGACTTCGACCTGCTCGTCACCGACCTCGCCCCGGTCGACCTCATGCTCCAGCGCATGGGCCGTCTCCACCGGCACATGCGCGGGAGCGGGCAGGCCGACCGCCCGCCGTGGCTGCGCACCGCCCGTTGCCTCGTCACCGGAGCGGACTGGGGCACCGCCGTCCCGGCCCCCGTCAGCGGCGTGAAGATCTACGGCCCCTACCTGCTGCTGCGTACCGCGGCCGCGCTGGAGAGCCGTCTGGCCGCCGCCGACACCGGCGATGCCGCGGCTTCCACCGTGTCCCTACCCGACGACATCAGCCCCCTCGTGCAGGCGGTGTACGGGGACGCCCCTCTCGGGCCGCGAGGCTGGCACGGCGCGATCGACCGCGAACGGCAGGGCTTCGAGGTCTCCCTGGCCGAACAGCGCCGCAAGGCCGAGGGCTTCCTCCTCGGTGACGTGGGCAGGGACGGCCGGTCCCTGGTGGGCTGGGTGGCCGCCGGCGCGGGCGACGCCGACGACACCCGGGCCGGTCGGCAGCAGGTCCGCGACACCCCGGACACGATCGAGGTCTTGGTCGTACAGCGGCGCGCGGACGGCGCCATCACCACCGTCCCCTGGCTGGCGGAGGGCAAGGGCGGGCGGGAACTGCCCACCGAGGCGGTCCCGCCCGACGAACTCGCCCGCACGGTCGCGGCGTGCGGACTGCGCCTTCCGTTCGAATTCACCTTCGAACATATCGCCATAAAAGCAATCGAAGAACTCGAAGAGGATGTTTTCCCAGAGTGGCAGGCCAAGGAATCCCACTGGCTCGCGGGTGAACTCCTCCTGATCCTCGATGAGGAATGTCGTAGGGAATTGTCAGGATTCCTTCTCCACTACAGCCGCAGCGACGGGTTGAAGGTGAGCCGTGCCCAGTGAACCCCCGAACGAGAACCCCGCCCCCGAGCGGCCCCCCTCGTTCGACCTGACCACACGCCCGTGGATCCGTGTCCTGCGCCCCAACGGCACCGAGGACGAACTCTCACTCCGCGAGGTGTTCCACCAGGCCCCGGACCTGGTCCGCCTGGTCGGCGACCTGTCCACCCAGGAGTTCGCGCTCTTTCGGCTCCTGCTCGCCATCCTCCACGACGCCGTGGACGGGCCCCGGGACGCCGACGACTGGTGTGAGCTCTGGGAAGCGGACACGCTCCCGTGCGAGCGGATCGACGACTACCTCGACCGCCACCGCGAGCGCTTCGACCTCCTCCACCCCGAGACACCGTTCTTCCAGGTCGCCGGGCTCCACACCGACAAGGGCGAATACTCCTCCCTGGACCGCATCGTCGCCGACGTTCCCAACGGCAACCGCTTCTTCACCATGCGCGCCCACGGAGCGCGGCGGCTCGGCTTCGCGGAGGCCGCCCGCTGGCTCGTCCACGCCCACGCCTTCGACACCTCCGGAATCAAGTCCGGCGCCGTCGGCGACGACCGTGTGAAGGGCGGCAAGGGCTACCCGCAGGGCGTCGCCTGGGCCGGAAACCTCGGCGGGGTCATGGTCCAAGCCGCCGACCTGCGCGAATCACTCCTGCTCAACCTCGTGGCCTCCGAGTACAACCAGATCCGCGCCGAGGACGCCGACGCCCCGGCCTGGCGCCACGACCCTCCAGGCCCCGGCCCCCTGAACCCCGTCGAGGCCGCCTCCCGCCCCCACGGCGTCCGCGACCTCTACACCTGGCAGAGCCGCCGCGTCCGCCTGCACTGCGACGCCGACGGCGTCCACGGGGTCCTGCTCGCCTACGGCGACCGCCTCACCCCCCATGAGCACCGCCACCGCCAGGAACCCATGACCGGGTGGCGGCGCAGCCAGGCCCAGGAGAAGAAGCACAAGATGCCCCTGGTGTACATGCCGCGCGAACACGATCCGGCGCGCAGCGCCTGGCGCGGCCTCGCCTCGCTCATCACCGACCGGGTCCAGGGCTCCTCCGGCGACTCCCTCCGGCCGCGCGTCCTGGACTGGGTGGACTGGCTGGTGACCGAAGGCTTTCTCCAGGACAAGGACAAACGTGTCCGGGCCCGCCTGATCGGCGCCCTCTACGGCACCCAGCAGTCCGTCGTCGACGAGGTGGTCGACGACGACGTCACCATGGCCCTCGCCCTCCTCGACGACCGGCGCGAAGGACTGCGGCAACAGGCCGTCAACGCCGTCGAGGACGCCTACAAGGCCGTGGAGGTCCTCGGCACCCTCGCCCAGGACCTCGCCCGGGCGGCCGGAACCGAACCGGCCCCCCGGCGCGACGCCGCACGCGACCGCGGCTACGGGCAGCTCGACGGCCACTACCGGCGCTGGCTGGCCTCACTCGACTCCGACACCGACCCTGACCGCGCCCGTGAGCGGTGGCAGCACACGCTTTGGGAACAGATCCGCCGGATCGGCGACGAACTCGCCGACACCGCCGGCCCCGCCGCCTGGGAAGGGCGCGTGGTCAGGACCGGAACCGGAGACCTCTGGCTGAGCACCCCGCAGGCCAGAAGCCGCTTCCGACGCGACCTGGAGCGGCTGCTGCCCGCCACCGAACCCGCCGCCACGAACTGACACCGGATGGACATGACACAGACAGACCAGGACGAAAGGGCCGAAGAGGCCCGATCAACGGAACAGGCGGAGAGGGGACGCAGCGACCTCGGCCCCGTCGGCAACGCCGTCAGCGACCGTGTCGAGGACCTTTTGAGGGGCTACCTCGCCGACCGTTCCGAAGCGGTCGCCGCCCTCGCGCGACTGCGAGGCGGAGCGGGTAAGACCTTCGGGGAGTGCCCGCAACTGTGGGGGCTCACCGTCGACGCCCACGCCTACGCCGCTCCGGGATGGAGCCGCGATCGGCAGGACCGGGCCGAAGAGGCGGTCCACGCCGCCCTCACCCTGTTCGCCCTCCACCAGCAGTCCCTACGCGGTGCCTCGGGAGGGGACGAGAACCGGATGCACCGCAGGGTCCGCTACCTCGACGGCGATCGTGGTCGCCTTCCCCACTACGGCCTGGGCTGGGCGGTGCGTGCCTGTATGGGGAGCGGTGAGATCGACGCCGCCCTGCACAACCGGCTGAAGAAGGCCGCACAGGCGAGTTCCCTGCGCACCCGGGTCGGCGAACTGCGCCAGATCGTCGCCCACCTGCGCCGCAACCGCGTAGCGCTCGACTACGGCCTGCTCGCCGACCAGCTCTTCCACGCCCAGGACCCCGGAGGGATCACCCGGGTCCGCAACGAGTGGGGGCACGGGTTCGTCTCCTACCGCCCCGCCAAGAACGACGACGGTACCGACAGCACGACCCCCGACGACGCGACCACCGCCAGCGAGAAGGAAAATCCGTGAACCGAACCATCATCGACCTGCACGTCCTCCAGACCGTCCCGCCGAGCAACCTCAACAGGGACGACACCGGCAGCCCCAAGACCGCCGTGTACGGAGGGGTGCGCCGCGCCCGGGTCTCCAGCCAGGCGTGGAAGCGCGCCACCCGGGAGAGCTTCCAGAACCTGCTCGACCCCCAGGAGCTCGGCACCCGGACCAAGCGCGTCGCCGAGTTCGTCGCCAAGCGGATCGTCGAAATGGACCCCGGGATCGAGAGGCCGCAGGCCTGGGAGCTGGCCGCCCAGACCGTCCAGGCCGCCACCGGCGCCAAGGTCGAGGCCATCGAGCGCAAGGTGAAGGCGGCCAAGAAGGCCGGCGAGCCCGCACCCGCGCCCGAGTCCGGATACCTGATGTTCCTCAGCGCCCGGCAGCGCGACGGCCTGGCGGCCCTGGCGGTGGAGGGCAGGGACGACATCAAGGCGTTCCTCAAGGACAAGGAGAACAAGGCCAGGGCCAAGAGCATCGCCAACACCGGGCACTCGGTGGACATCGCCCTGTTCGGCCGGATGGTCGCCGACGGAGCCGACATCAACGTCGACGCCGCCACCCAGGTGGCGCACGCCATCAGCGTCCACGAGGTTGACAGCGAGTCCGACTACTACACCGCCGTGGACGACGAGAACCCCGAGGAGGAGACCGGCGCCGGGATGATCGGCACCGTGGACTTCAACTCCGCGACCCTGTACCGGTACGCGGCCGTGGACGTCGACCGGCTCGCCGAGAACCTGGGGCAGGGGATCAAGGAGGGCGCCACTGGCACCGAACCCGTGCGGCGCGCCGTCGAGGCGTTCGTCAGCGGCTTCGCCACCTCCATGCCCAGCGGAAAGGTGAACACCTTCGGCAACCACACCCTGCCCGACGCCGTGGTGGTGACGCTGCGCGACGCGCGGCCGGTCAGTTTCGTCGGGGCGTTCGAGAAGCCCGTGGACAGCGACACCGGAGAGGGGTTCGTGGAGGGCGCATGCCAGGCCCTCGCCGCCTACGCCGCCGAGGTCGAGCGCGTCTACGGCTCGGCGGACGCGCCGACGTGGGCCGTCCGGGTGGGGGAGCGGACCGCGCCCCTGGCCGACCTCGGCGCCCAGGAGGTGTCCTCGCTCAAGGACCTGGTGGCAGAGGTGGGCGCCGCCGTCTCCCAGCGGCTGGGCCGTGGCGCATGAGCGTGCTCGCACTGTGTCTGGCGGGGCCGCTCCAGGCGTGGGGGGCCTCCGCGCGCTTCACCCGGCGCACCACGGAGAACACCCCCACCAAGAGCGGTGTCGTCGGCCTCCTCGCCGCCGCCCTCGGCAGGCCGCGCACCGCCGACCCCGCCGACCTGGCGGGGCTCCGGTTCGGGGTGCGCGTCGACCAGCCCGGGGTACGGGTGCGCGACTACCAGACCGCACGGCACCTGGTCACCGGTGACTCGATGCCAGTGTCGGAACGGTTCTACGTGGCCGACGCCGTGTTCGTCGCGGGGGTAGAGAGCGACGACGAGGACGTCCTGTCCACCCTGGACCGGGCCGTGCGCTCCCCGCACTTCCTGCCCTACCTGGGGCGCCGCTCCTGCCCGCCCTCCCGCCCCATCGACCTGGGGGTCCACCCGGGAGGGCTGGAGGACGTCCTGGGGGACACGGGCGTGATCCCCTGGCAGGCCTCCGCGTGGTACCGCGCGGAGTGGGAGGACCGGGGGACGGAGCTTCCCGTGTTCGTCGAGACAAGGGAGTCGGAGCAGGCGGACGAACTCCTGCGTGACCTCCCGGAGAGCTTCGATCCCCGCCACCGCCGCTACCGGATGCGCGGCGTCTCGGCCGGCCCCCCGGTGCGGGTCGGTGGCCCGCCCCCGGAACAGCCCGAGCACCATGACCCCCTCGCAGCTCTGGAGGGCTGATGTACCTGACCCGGTTCCGTTTCAACACCGCCCGTGCCGGTGCCCGAAAGGTCCTGTCCTCACCGCAGGTCACCCACGCCGCCGTCATGTCGGCGTTCGCGGAGGAGGTGCCGAGCGCTTCCAGCGGCGCGCGCGTTCTCTGGCGGGTGGACCACAACGCCAAGGCGGAGGTGTACCTGTACGTGGTCAGCCCGGCCGAGCCCGACCTCACCCACCTGGTGGAGGAGGCGGGCTGGCCCAGGACCGGCACGTGGCAGACACGGGAGTACGGTCCGCTGCTGGAGCGGCTGGCCGAAGGGCAGACCTGGGCCTTCCGGCTCACCGCCAACCCGGTCCACTCCGTGCGGGTCAAGGACGGCCAGCCCACCAAGCGCACCGCGCACGTCACCCCTCGCCACCAGATGCGGTGGCTCCTGGAGCGCCAGGAGCGCCTGGGGTTCGAGGTGCCGCGCAGGGAGGATGGGAACGTACCCAGGCCCGAGGACGCCTACGAGTTGGCGGTACGCGATCGCCAGGCGTACAGGTTCGACAAGGTCGAACGCGCCAGCGGTGCGCGTAACCGTGTGCCGCTGACACGCGCCACCTTCGACGGGCGTCTGAAGGTCACCGACCCCGACGCCCTCCGGAACGCTCTGGTCTCCGGGATCGGCCGCGCCAAGGCCTACGGCTGCGGGCTGATGACGCTGGCTCCGGTGTGAGCACGCCCGGGAAGAGGGCCGCGCTGAGCCCCAGCGAGCTGACCAGGGTGGGGGACCGGAGTTCGTTCGTCTACCTGGAGCGCTGCACGGTGCACCGGGAGTCGAACGCGCTCACCGCCGAGGACGGTGAGGGCGTGCGCCACATCCCCTCGGCCACGATCGGCACCTTGCTCCTCGGTCCGGGGACGCGGGTCACCCACCAGGCCATGGCCCTGCTGGGCGACAGTGGGACGGGTGTGGTGTGGGTGGGCGAGCACGGGGTCCGCTACTACTCCGGAGGGCGTGCGCTGACCCGGTCGTCCGCCCTCGTGCAGGCCCAAGCCACAGCATGGGCCAACCAGCGCACCCGGCTCGACGTGGCGCGCAGCATGTACCGGATGCGGTTCCCAGGAGAGAACGTGGAGGGCAAGAGCCGCAGGCAGTTGCTCGGTTTGGAGGGGGACCGGGTCAAGGAGTGTTACCGGGAGCACTCGGCCAGGACCGGGGTGTCCTGGCACGGCAGACGGTTCACGCCGGGGGACTTCGACTCCGGTGACGCACCGAACCAGGCGGTCACCGCTGCCGCGCAGTGCTTCTACGGCATCGCGCAGTCCGTGGTGGCGGCGTTGGGGTGTACACCTGGGCTGGGTTTCGTGCACTCCGGGCACGAACAGTCGTTCGTGCTGGACATCGCCGACCTGTACAGAACGGAAGTGGCTATCCCCGTGGCCTTCGACGTGGTCGCCGAGAGCGATGAGGAAGTAGGGCCGCGTACACGGCGGGCCCTCAGGGACCGTGTCCACGAGTCGGGTCTGCTCGACCGGTGTGTGGCCGACGTCAAACGGCTCCTGCTGCCTCCGGGGTTCGAGCCCGAGGAATCCGACCAGGTGGGCTTGCAGACCGATGACGGCGTGGACGTCGCCGGAGGTAGGAACTACGGGGTGGTGTGGTGACGGTCATCATCCTGACGACGTGTCCCGTGGGTCTGCGCGGCCTGCTCACCCGATGGCTGCTGGAGATCTCCCCCGGGGTCTTCATCGGCGGGCCGTCCGCACGTGTGCGGGAGGTTCTGTGGGGTGAGGTGCAGGCGTATGCGGGTAACGGACGGGCGTTGTTGGCCTACTCGACCAACAACGAGCAGGGGTTCACCTTCGAGACGTTCGATCACAAGTGGGAGCCGGTGGACCATGAGGGGATGACGCTGATCCAGCGTCCCAAAGCGAAGAGCGCCGAGTCACCCGCTCAGGTGAAGAAGGGCTGGAGCAAGGCGTCGAAGCGCCGAAGGTTCGGGCGATGATGCGTTTTTGTGTGGCTTTGGGTTTTATGTTCCTTGTGTCTGTCTCTCGACAGTTTGCAAATTCGACCCCTCTGCGATTATAAAGATCCAGGTCAGCAAGACTGCTCCCCGCGCACGCGGGGATGGACCCGCATATATGCTTCGTGTATATACCCCGTGGGACTGCTCCCCGCGCACGCGGGGATGGACCCGACGGGGGACGACGGTCTCACCGGCGCGGTGGCTGCTCCCCGCGCACGCGGGGATGGACCCCGATGAGGGGGACCTCTATGGACGCCGACCGCCTGCTCCCCGCGCACGCGGGGATGGACCCGCGAGGAGATGGCGCGGGTGAACTCCTGTAACCTGCTCCCCGCGCACGCGGGGATGGACCCCGCCTGCGCGAGCAGCGCAACCGGGAACACACCTGCTCCCCGCGCACGCGGGGATGGACCCACCACCTCGCAGCCGGACCCATGAAAGCCCGCCTGCTCCCCGCGCACGCGGGGATGGACCTGTTGCACTTTTTAAGTGCAATCAAGCTTGACACTGCTCCCCGCGCACGCGGGGATGGACCCGCGCCCTACGACATCAGCCTCCTGCACCGCGA
>NZ_JBHMIV010000057.1:0-13880 GCF_048060475.1 Nocardiopsis sp. LOL_012
TCGGGGTCGTTCCTTGTGGGGGCGGCTCCGGTCCTTTCTTTTTTGTTGCCGGGGCTTGTGCAATCGTGAATATACGGCGAAGCCCCTGGCACTGGTCGACAGTGCGGCAGGGGCTTTCGTGTGTCCGCTGGGTGTGGCCGGGTGCCGGTCAGGCGTGGAGGTCGGCGGCTTCGATCTCTTCGCGGGTGATGCCCAGGATGAAGGCGATCGCGTCCAGATAGGGGACGGTCACCGACGTGTCCGCCTGCTGGCGCACCACCGGCTTGGCGTTGAAGGCCACCCCGAGGCCGGCGGTCTGGAGCATGTCCAGGTCGTTGGCACCGTCGCCGATGGCGACCGTCTGGGTCAGGGGCACCCCGGCCTGGTCGGCGAACTGCTGGAGGGTGACGGCCTTGCCCTTGCGGTCGATGATCGGCCCCACCAGTTCACCGGTGAGTCTGCCGTCGACCACCTCCAGGGTGTTCGCGGCGGCGTAGTCCAGATCCAGCAGCTCCACCAGGGAGTCGGTGATCTGGGTGAACCCCCCGCTGACGATGCCGCAGGCGTAGCCCAGGCGCTTCAGCGTGCGGACCAGGGTCCGGGCCCCCGGGGTCAGCACGATCTCCTCGCGCACCCGGTCGATCGCGGAGGCGTCCAGGCCGCGCAGCAGGGCGACCCGGGCGCGTAGCGACTCCTCGAAGTCCAGCTCGCCGCGCATGGCCTGTTCCGTCACCCTGGCGATCTGGGCCTCGCAGCCCGCGTGCGCCGCGAGGAGCTCAATCACCTCGCCCTGGATCAGGGTCGAATCCACGTCCATGACGATCAGGTGCTTGCCGCGGCGGTGCAGGCCGCTGGACTGGACGGCGACGTCCACACCCTGGGTGCTCGCCTCCATCGCGAGCTCGGCACGGAGCTGATCGGCGCTCCCACCGGAGATGTCCATCTCGACGGAGGTCACCGGGTAGCTGGAGAGGCGTTCGATCCGGTCGATGTTGGCGCCCGCGCGAGCCACACAGGACGTGATCGCGGCGAGGGCGCCGGGCCGGAGCGTGTCCGCCAGAACGGTGACGTGCAGACGGTTGGGGTCGTAGGCGTTGACCCGCCCGTTGCCCTCCCCGTACTCGGCCTCCACGTCGAGGTCGATCGCGGTCTTGTCCAGGGCGTTGCGGACCTCTTCGAAGACCCGGTGCCGGGTGACGCCGGGCGCCACGCGCTCGTCGACCTCCAGTACGGCCCCGAGTGTGAGCCGGCCGCCCAGGACGACCTGCTCCAGGTCGACGATGGCCACCGGGAAGACGGAAAGGGTGCTGAGCAGGCGCGCGCTGATCCCCGGGCGGTCCCGCCCGGTGATGGTCACCGACAACGTGGATTCATCGTTCATGACGCTGTCCACGGTACTCGGCACCCGGTTCCAGGGGTTCACGAGGTGGGCCTCTTTTCGCAGCTCGTTCACCGTGTGGACACGGAAAGTCCCGCTCCGGTCACCCTCGGGACTTCTTGCGCCGCTTGGGGCGCTTGCTCTTGACCTCCACCCCGCCGAGCATGCAGGTGCCGGTCAGTCGGATGACCGGGGCGTTCGGGTCCGTGACCCGGTCGGCCCCGTGGATCTCCGCGCCGCCGAGGATCGCGGACGTGTTGTTGATCACTCGGACCCCCTCGGGCACGGTGATCTCGACCCCGCCCAGGATCACGGCCAGTTGCACGGTCACCTCGTTCTGGCTCAGAACGGCCTCGCGCAGGTCGAGGTCCACTCCGCCGAACAGGACGGAGATGTTGGTCCTGGGCTCCACGAGCCAGCGGCCCTTGCGCTCGCAGCCGCCGAACACCGCCACGAGGTTCTCCGACCCCTTGCTCTGCTCGGCGAGGTCCCGGGCGTCGGGGCCCAGGACGGACATCCGGTCCGCCGCGCTGGTCCTGGGGCCATGGGGGGCGGGTAGGTCCGCGACGATCGGTGCGAGTTCCCCCACGGTCTTGGCCGTGTAGAGGGCCTCCAGGCGCTCGTCGAGTTCGACGGGGCTGAGCCGGCCTTCCGCGAGGGCCTCCCGGAGCCGTTCGGCCACCTGGTCACGGTCCGCGTCGGAGGCTCGGATGTGCTCGGGCTGCATGGCTCCTCGTTCCTTCGGGGTGGGCTTGGCGCCGTCGTGCACGAACCAGTATCCGTCGGCCGGGCCGGGAACGGATCAGGTGATGTCCCTGGAAGAACCCCGAGAACCGTACCCCCTCCACCAGGGTCGCGGCCGAGGGAGCGGTGGTCAGATGGCCGCGTGGGCGGCCACGTGGGCGCGCCGTACGGCCATGTCGAGTGTGTGCAGTGCCCGGCGGCGCTCCTCGGCCTGGCCGCTGGTCATCCCGCGGTCCGAGGCTGGCTCGGCCAGGGCGATCACCCGGGCCAGCCGTTCGGCCTGGGCCGCGAGCCTGTGGGCGCGCGGCGGGTAGCCGTGTGCGAGGGGAGGTGCCTGGTGTGCTTCCAGCGTGCCCAGCTCCTCGTGCACCCCGGGTTCGAAACCGGCGATGTCGGTGATGCCCTCCAGGGTCCGGCCGACCTCGATGAGCGCGAGCTTCAACCGCTGTTCCGCCTCGGCGAGGCCGGGAACCTGGGGAGGGGTATTGGTCGCCCGATACGGCGTCCAAGTCACGCCCGCATAGGATGAACCACGCCGGTCCGCCGTGGGTACGAGGCCGATCTGTGTGTCGGCGAGTTGGAGCAGGACCCCCTCCTGGGCCTCCAGCGCGGCCTGGTTGAGCTCCTTCGGCCCGACCAGCCCGAAGGGGTCGCCCCAGGTGGGCAGCGCCAGACGGAACACGGACAGGTCGAGGCCGCGCAGTCGTACCAGCGCGGTTCGTAGAGGGGCACCGCTGTCGAAGGGCAGGTCGTCTGCGGGTACTGTCCCGATCAGGTTGGGCCCGCCACGTCGCTCGACGGCGTCGACTGCGTCGTCCAGACCGACATGTCCGGCCAGCCAGGCGTTGCCCCAAGCGACGAGCGGTGCGGACGTGAGTTGCATTGCTTCAGGGTAGGTCGGCTCCAAAGCGGGTCGTGAAGTGAGGGAGGACGATGGACGGGCGTGTGGTGGGCCTCGACGGGGTCACGGTACGGCGGCAGGACGCCGAGCTGCTGGCGGACGTGGACTGGACGGTCTTGGAGGGCGAGCGGTGGGTGATCCTCGGCCCCAACGGTGCGGGGAAGACCACACTGCTCAACGTCGTCTCCAGCCAGCTCCACCCGACCGCCGGGGAGGTCGAGATCCTCGGTGAGCGCCTCGGCGGCGTGGACGTGTTCGAGCTGCGTCCGCTGATCGGGTACGCGGGGGCCTCGGTGGCCTCCCGGGTCGAGCCCGGGACACCGGTGCTCGACCTGGTGCTCAGCGCCGCCTACGGGTTCGTGGGGCGGTTCCGGGAGGAGTACGGGATCCCGGACTACGGCCGTGCCCGGGCGCTGCTGGGGCACTGGGGGGCGGGTGATCTGGCGGACCGCTCCTACGACACCCTGTCGGAGGGTGAGCGCAAGCGCGTGCTCATCGCCCGCGCCCTGATGTCCGACCCGGAACTGCTGCTGCTGGACGAGCCCGCGGCCGGTCTGGACCTGGGGGGCCGTGAGGACCTGCTGCGGAGACTGGGGGTGCTCGCGCGCAACGAGGCGGCCCCCACCCTGGTGGTGGTCTCGCACCACGTGGAGGAGATCCCCGTGGGGTTCACGCACGGCCTGCTGTTGAGGGAGGGCGGTGTCGTGGCGGCCGGCCCCCTGGACGCGGTGATGACCGCCGAGAACCTCTCCAAGGCGTTCGACCTTCCCCTGAAGGTCGAACGCGACGGTGAGCGCTGGAGCGCCCGCGCGATCTGACCTATATGGCATTGCGCTAATACGGTGATTCTGTTGGCCGGAATTCCTATATCTGTCCATATGTGGTCGGGCCAGGCGCATATGGGGTAGCGTCAGCGACCGGTGAGCGGATCGCTCCATTCTCGGTGCGCTGAACATCGTGTGGGCGGGGCCGCCGGTGCCCGCTCCCCATCCGCCCCGCAGGGAGAAGCCGCCCCACAGGCAGAACTCGGAGCCGTCCTCATGACCCCGATCATCATCGTCGCGCTTTTCGTCGCCGTCCTGTTGATCATCTTCTGGCGGAGCGTGCGTATCGTTCCGCACTCGATGGAGGACGTCGTCGAGCGGTTCGGGAAGTTCCACCGGACGCTGCAGTCGGGGTTCAACATCGTCATTCCCGGGGTGGACAGCGTCCGCGAGCGGGTCGACCGGCGCGTGCAGGTGGTCAGCTTCCCGCCCCAGTCGGCCATCACCGAGGACAACCTCGCCGTGGAGGTCGACTCGGCGGTGTACGTGCGGATCGTGGATGCCTACCGGGCCACCTACGAGGTCGCCGACTTCATCCGGGCGGTGGAGCAGCTCACCCTCGCCACGCTGCGCAACGTCATCGGCGGTATGAACCTGGAGGACACCCTCACCTCCCGCGACGAGATCAACCGCGAACTCAAGACCGTCCTGGACGAGGCGACCTCCGAGTGGGGCATCGAGATCAGCCGGATCGAGCTCAAGGGCATCGAACCGCCCTCCTCGGTGCAGGAGGCGATGGAGATGCAGATGCGCGCCGACCGGGAGAAGCGCGCCCAGTTGCTCAGCGCCGAGGGCGAGAAGCAGGCTGCGGTGCTGCGCGCCGAGGGCGAGCGCTCCTCCGCGGTCCTGCGCGCCAAGGGCGCCGCCGAGGCGCAGATGCTCACGGCCAAGGCCGACGCCGACGCCCAGACGCTCCGGGCCCGGGGCGAGGCCGACGCCATCCACATCGTGTTCAAGTCCCTGCACGCCAGCGGGGTCGACCGGGACGTGCTCGCCTACCAGTACCTCCAGAAGCTCCCGGAGATCGCCAAGGGCGACGCCAACAAGGTGTGGATCGTGCCCTCGGAGATGGGCCAGGCCCTGCACGGGGTCGGCAGCGCCTTCGAGGAGCTGCGCCAAGAGGTCGTCCGGGACATCTGATCAGCGACGATCCCCACCCCGGACCGGGAGCCGCCGGCGGCCTTGCGTAGGGTTTGACGACCCTCCCCGAACGGCGGGGAGCGGGAGGGACCCGGGGTGTGCGGATGGAACTGTGGGAGGCCGTGGCCGTTCTCCTGGCGGGGGTGGCCGCCGGCGGGATCAACGCGATCGCCGGATCCGGCACGCTGTTCACCTTCCCCGTACTCCTGGCACTCGGCTACCCGCCGGTCACGGCGACCGTCTCCAACAGCATCGGCCTGGCACCCGGGACGCTCAGCGGGACCATCGCCTACCGACGCGAACTGGCGGGCCAGCGGGCGCGGGTACTGAGACTCGGCTCCATGGCCTTCTGCGGTGCCGTCACCGGGGCACTGCTCCTGATCTACCTGCCGCCCGGCGTGTTCGAGACGGTCGTGCCGTTCATGATCGGCGCGGCGTGCGTCCTCATCGTCCTCCAGCCGAGGATCGCCGCGTGGGCGCGTTCGCGCAGGCCGGCCTCGAAGGACGGGGGGCCGCTGCTGCCGCTGGGGGCCTACGCGACCGGTACCTACGGGGGCTACTTCGCGGCGGCCCAGGGGATCATCCTGCTGAGCCTGCTGGGCACGGCCCTCGACGACGACCTCCAGCGGATCAACGCCCTGAAGAACCTGCTCACCACGGTGGCCAACAGCACCGCCGCGGTCTTCTACATCGCCTTGGCCGCACCGGCGTGGCCGGTGGTGGGGCTCATCGCGGCCGGAACGATCATCGGCGGCTTCCTCGGCGCGCGCTACGGCCGCAGGCTCAGCCCGGCCGCGCTGCGTGCCTGCGTGGTCGTGGTGGGGCTGACGGCCGCCCTGCAACTGCTGCTGGGGCGGATCTGAGCAGGGGGCCGGCCGGCGCGGGGCTCAGCCGTTGAGGTAGCCGCGCCGCTGGGCGTCGTCGACCAGGGCCGCGGCGTAGGAGCCCAGCGCCTCGGACCCCTCCGCGATCAGCTTGACCTTCGTCATCACCTCGGCGCGGGTGGCCCCGGAGCGCACCCAGGTGCCGCCCTCGTTGTGCCAGTTCGACAGCAGGGGCGACAGCCGGGCGACGGCCAGGGCGAAGCGGGCCTCGGGTGTGGCCCGGGCCTCGAACTCCGCCCACAGCGCCCGTGCGTGCTCCGCCTGGTCCTCGGGCAGCAGCGGGAAGATGCGGTCCGCGGCGGCGCGCTCGCGCTCGGCCCGGTCCGGGGGTTCGGACACGTTGAAGGCGAAGGCGTCCCCGGCGTCGATCCCGACGATGTCGTGGAGCAGGAGCAGTTCGACGACCCGGTCGATGTCGGTGCCCTCGGGGGCGTACTCGGCGAAGGTGCGGGCGGACAGGGCCAGGTGCCAGGAGTGCTCGGCGGAGTTCTCCCGCCGGGACCCGTCGACCAGCAGGTTCTGCCGCAGGACGCGCTTGAGCTTGTCGACCTCCAGCAGGAAGCGCAACTGCGCGTTCAACCGCTCGTTGTCGACCCCGCTGGCAAAGACCGGTGCCGGTTCCGTCACGTGGTTCGCCCTCCCGATGGATGAGTCGAAGCGGTCAGCAGGTGGACCGTTCGCACGGCCGCCCTTGGATGATCCCATGGAACGCGCACCAACTGTCGCGGCGGCGTCGAGAGGACGGCGCCGGGGAGAGCCGGTGTGGTGCACACGGTGAACGGAGGGCGGAAGAACCGTACATCGAGTGAGAGAGCGGTACTAAATGCGCACCATCAGGCCCCCGAAGCCACCAGGACCTGCGGGGAAGGGGCCAGATGCCGGTGGAACCACTCGGTGATCGCCCGGTCCGTGAGGACCCCGGCCGGGGTCAGCGGGCCGGGCTCCAGTCCGGGCTCGGGGCCGATGGCGTGGGCCAGGTCGGGGACCACGATGTGACGGAGCGCATGATCGGTGTCGTCGCCGCGCAGGGCGTCGTGCAGGGCGCGGCCGTGCTCGGGCCCGGCCACGTCGTCGAGGCCGCCGTTGACGACGAGCAGCGGGGTGCGGTGGCGCGCGACCTCGGCGGCCCGCTCGGTGAGGTGCAACCGTTCGCGTGCCCGCCGGGCCTGGTCGCTCCACTCGTAGGGGGAGCCGCTGTGGCGTTCACGGACACCGACCACGAGAGCGGGGTCGGCGATGGGGTTGACGGCCGCGGCGGCGCCGACGGGCAGGTCGCTCTCGGCGAGGGAGAGCAGCGCCGCGGTGGCTCCGGCACCCACGCCGACCAGGCCGATGGGTGCGTCGGTCACCGGGAGCGCCGAGCGCAGCTCGGCCGTGACGTGGGCCAGTTCGGCGGCGGCCTCCTCGACGACCGGGGCGAAGAGCTCCGTGAGGTAGTCCTGTGCGCTCCGCCGGTTCACCTCGGGGACACCGCCCTCGGGCAGCCGGCCGCCGAAGAGCGGGAGTCCCAGGTAGACCCGCCACGCGGGTAGCGGGGCCAGCGGGATCGCCCCGGCCAGGGCCGTCTCGCTGCGCGGCGGTTCCATGGCGTGCAGCCCCAGGACCAGCGGCGCCGGGCCGTCACCGAAGGCGGGCGGCAGGGCGAGGTAGGGCACCCCGGCGGCCGTGCCGGTGAGGGGTCTGCTGAGTGTGTCGGTGTCGGCTACCACGGATGGCCGCCTCCGTTGCGTTTGGAGAAGTGGGACAGGTAACTGCTCACCAGGTGCTTGGCCTCGCGTACGAGGTCGGGGTCGCCGTTCGGGTCGTCGCGGAAGGCGAGCTTGAGCACAGCGTCGGTGGCTTCGACGGCGACGTCGATGACGCGATCGAGTTCGTCCGTGTCGGGGATGCCCGTGACGGAGACGATGATCTTGCGGAGCCGGACCGAGATGACACGGTTGTTGTCGGCGTCGCCGTGAAGGAGTCTAGGGTCGACTATGTCACCGAAGTGCAGACTCCGGAATCCCGGGATCGACCTGTGCATGTCGATGTACTCGTCGATCATGATGTCGACGGCGACGGTCCAGTGTATGAACGAGACGCTGTTCAGGCGCTCGGTGACGCGTGTGCCGAACTGGTCGAGGAAGCGCAGGCCGAGGGCCTGGGTGATGGCTCTCTTGTCCGGGAAGAACTGGTAGACCGAACCGATGGCCACGCCGGCGCGTTCGGCGATGCGGGTCGTGGAGAGGTTCTCGTACCCGATCTCGTCGAGGAGCTCGGCACAGCAGTCGAGCATGCGCTGGACCCTGAGCATGCTCCGCTGCTGTGCGGGGAGCCTGCGCAGCGGGGTCTGGGCGAAGTCGAGGTCCTCGCGGGCGAGAGTGACCGAACGGCGGTCCTCCACCGGAGGGCGGTACACGGTGCCGGAGGGCCGATGGGGCCGCTGGGCGGTTGAGCTTCGGGGGTTCGTCGTCACGCTTCCTATGATGCCGTTCCGGAATCGGCTGGTTCCGTGGAAATTTCAGTTTCGTGCGGAAGATCGTTGGGTGAACGCCCGGAACGTGCCTGTCATTCCTGTTCGCGAGAAAGGATGAGTGGGGTTCGCTTGTGGCGCTCCCGGGGCTTTTTGTTGCTTATGTCATTCAATGTCGACATCACTGGCTGTGCTCAGCTAGGGCTCAGAGTGTCCGGGAGTGGCTTGGATAGCGCTTTCCAAGACGGGGGTGGGCATGGTTGGATCGGTGTCGGACAACGCACACGCGCCTTGGAGGTTCAGGCATGGAAAGCCCAGACACCACACCGGAGGAGCTCGACGCGGTCATGGAGCGGGCCGCGGCCGCAGCGCCGGTCCTCGCCTCCCAGGCACCGGAGGAGCGGTCCCACATGCTCCGCACCATCGCCGACGCCCTGGACGCCGCCGCCGAGGAACTCGTGCCGCTCGCCATGGCGGAGGCGCACTATCCCGAGGCGCGGTGCCGGGGTGAACTGGGCCGCACCACCTTCCAACTGCGGCTGATGGCCGACACCGTGGAACTCGGCTCCCACCTGGAGGCGGGGATCGACCCCGCCGACCCGGAATGGGGCACGCCCCGACCGGACCTGCGGCGCTTGATGGTGCCCCTGGGGCCGGTGGTCGTGTTCGGCGCGAGCAACTTCCCCTTCGCCTTCTCGACGGCCGGAGGGGACACCGCCTCGGCGCTCGCCGCCG
The DNA here is from genome assembly GCF_048060475.1 of Nocardiopsis sp. LOL_012. NCBI lineage: Bacteria > Bacillati > Actinomycetota > Actinomycetes > Streptosporangiales > Nocardiopsidaceae > Nocardiopsis > Nocardiopsis sp. LOL_012. The sequence continues at coordinate 9,038 of NZ_JBHMIV010000057.1, forward strand.
GATGCCCCGTCGTGGTCAAGGGACACCCGGGCCACCCGGGGCTGGCACTGCGCACGGCCGAACTGCTCACCCGGGCCCTCTCCGAAGCCGGGTTGCCGGACGGAACGTTCGCACTGGTCACCGGGGTGGAGACGGGTCGACGCGCGGTCACGCACCCGCGGACCCGGGCCGTGGCCTTCACCGGCTCCATCCCCGGGGGACGCGCACTCTACGACCTCGCCGTCTCCCGGCCGGACCCCGTCCCCTTCTACGGTGAACTGGGCAGCCTGAACCCGGTGTTCGTCACCCGGGCGGCAGCGGCCGCCCGCGGCGGCGAGATCCTCACCGGGTACGCCGAATCGGCGAACCAGGGCGCCGGACAGTTCTGCACCAAGCCCGGGGTCGTGTTCGTGCCCGAGGAGACCGACCTGAAGGACCTGGTAGCGGACTTCGCGGGGCGCGGGGGCGCACGCCTGCTCAACGAGCGCGTGGAACAGGGGTTCAGCCGGGTGCTCGACGGCCTCGCCGGCCACCCCGCCACCGAGGTCCTCGTCCAGGGGCGGGAGACCGGCGAGGGCTGGTCGCCGTCCCTGCTGCGCACCGACCTCGACACGCTCCTGGCCAACGCCGAGGACCTCCTCACGGAGTGCTTCGGCCCGGCGACCCTCGTGGTCACCTACGCCGACGAGGCGCGGCTCCTGGAGACGGCGGGCGTCCTGCACGGCCAGCTCACGGTCACCGTCCACGGGGAGGAGGACGACTCCGTGGCGCCCGCGCTGCTGGCCCTGGGCGCCGACCTGGCCGGCCGGGTCGTGTGGAACGCCTGGCCCACCGGGGTGGCCGTCACCCACGCCATGACCCACGGAGGCCCCTACCCGGCGACGACGGCTTCGGGGCACACCTCGGTCGGCACCGCGGCGATCCGCCGCTTCCTGCGTCCGGTCACCTACCAGTCGGTGCCCCAGTCGCTGCTGCCCCGCGAACTGCGCGACGACAACCCGCTGGGTGTTCCCCAGCAGGTGAGCGGGGGGCTCCCCTCCTAGGTATCCGACGGGCCCGTGTGAGGTTCGGCCGCGAGGGCTTGGGACGGGGCGAGCGTGTACGTAGTCTCTCGTCATGCACACCACCCACGCCCCCGCGGCCGTCGAGGCGCTCATCAGGGACCTGCCCAAGGTCGAACTGCACGTTCACCTGGAGGGCTCGATGCCCGCCGGGACCCTGTTCACCCTGGCACGCAAACACGGGCTGACGGGCGTGCCGGCCGACCCGGAGAAGCTGGAGCGGTGGTACGCCTTTACCGACTTCCCGCACTTCGTGGAGGTCTACCTGGAGTCGGTGGGCGCCCTGCGCGAGGAGGAGGACTTCGCGCTCTTGGCCTCGGTGGTCGCCCGGAACCTGGCGGGGCAGAACGTGCGCTACGCCGAACTGCACGTCAGCCTGTACGCGCACCTGATGCGCGGTGTTCCGGCACGCGTCGTCTTCGACGGGATCGAGCGGGCGCGTGTGGAGGCCGAACGCGATCACGGGATCGTGTTGCGGTGGATCCCGGACTTTCCCGCCGACTTCGGGCCGGACAGCGCCGAGGCGACGGTGGCCGCCGTGCTGGCGGACGGACCCCACAGCGTGGTCGGGTTCGGGGTCGGCGGTGTGGAGACGCCGCTGGAGCAGTACGCCGGGGTGTTCGGCCGGGCCCGCGCCGCGGGGCTGGCGAGCCTGCCGCACGCCGGTGAGCACGGCGGACCCGAGCGGGTGCGCGAGGCGCTGGACGCGCTCGGCGCGGAACGGATCGGACACGGTATCGACGCGATGCGCGACCTAGGGCTGCTCGCCCGCCTGGTGGACGAGCAGGTCCCGGTGGACGTGAGCCCGACCTCCAACGTGTGCACGCGTGCCGTCGAACGCCTCGGGGACCACCCGCTGCCGCGCATGCTGGAGGCCGGGCTCCTGGTGACCCTCAACAGCGACGACCCGACGATGTTCGGTACCGACCTCACCGGGGAGTACCGCACCGCCCACCGCCTGGGGCTGTCGGCGGCCGACCTGGTGAGGCTGGCCGCGAACGGGGTCCGGGCCTCCTACCTGGGCGCGGCGCGCCGGCGAGCCCTCCTGGGCGAGATCGCCGACGTCGCCGCGCGGCACGGGGTCGCCTGTCCGGAGCGGTGAGGCCCGCGCCCGCCGCGACGGGCGTGCGGGCGTTCCCTCAGGCGGGGGAGTCGGTCAGGGGCAGGCCGCACTCGGCGCGCATGTTCACCCAGGTCTGGTGGGCCTGGTCGGCGGCGGCGCCCTCGTAGGGTACCGGGACACCGTTCTGGATCTGGGCGGGGGCCCAGTCGGCCTCGGTCACACTGCCCTCGTCGAAGGTGAGCGTGAGAACGCCGCTCTCGGCGGTGGGGCCGTTGAAGTTGTAGAACACGAAGTTCCCCAGCCCGTAGTGGACGTAGGAGTCGCCCATGAAGCCGCCGGGGGACAGCACGTGGGCGTGGCCGCCCACGACCGCGGTGGCGCCCGCGGCGACCAGTTCGTCGGCGAGTCCGGGGGCGTGTGGGAGGGGGCAGTGCGCCCCCTCCAGGCCCCAGTGCAGGAACACGACCACGTTGTCGTGCTCGGCGGCGGCCTCGGAGACGGCGGTCACCAGGCGCTGGCGCATCTCGTTCTTGCTGGAGGCCAGGCCCGGGTTGGTGTCGGTGGCCGTCCACGCGGCGATGAGGTGGTCGTCGAGCACGTCGGAGGCGCCGAACATGGCGACCGTCTGGCCGTTGACCTCGGCGACGTGGGGGGCGTACGCCTCGTCGGCGTTGTTGCCGATCCCGACCAGCTCGACGGGTGAGGCCTCACCGTTGGCGAGGGTGTCGGCCAGGCCGTCGGCCCCGTAGTCCAGGCCGTGGTTGTTGGCCACCGACGCCACGTCCACCCCGGCCGCGTCCAGGGCCTCCAGGGCGCTCGCGGGGGCGCGGAACACGAACTGCTTCCCCGGGGCGGGCGTCCCGCCCTCGGTGACCGCCGTCTCCAGGTTGACCATGGTGAGGTCGGCGGCGGAGAGCTGTTCGGCGATGGGCCCCATGGCGGTGGCGGGGTCGTTCAGGCGGGGTTCGAGGATGCCCTCGAACATCACGTCGCCGCCGAAGGCGATGGTGAACGGCTCGGAGTTCTCCTCCGGCGACGGGGTCGGAGCGGAGGAGTCGCCGGTGGGGCTCTGGACCGACGCCTCGTTGTCGCTGCCCTGGGGGTCCTCCGAGGAGCACGCGGTGAGAAAGAGGGCGGGTGCGAGGATCGCGGCGCCGTATCTAAGGGGTGCGCGGAGGAGGGGGCGGGAGGGGCGGGGTTGCATTCGTGCTCCTGCTCTGCCGGGGATGCGGGCGAGTTCCGCCTGTGGGACGCGCCTGTTCGGCGGCGGGTTGGCCGGTGCGCTCGGGCGGTATCACAATGAGACCCCCCGGCGCTGCTGCGCCATGGTCCACAGGCGGGGCGGCCGTCCGCGGGCCTCGCGGGGTGCTTGGCGCGTCGGTGGCCGGTTCTTGACATGTCCTTGGTTGTCGTCCTGTTGATTGTACGTGCCTGACCAGCGCTTTTGTGATCTCCTGGGGGTGAGTGCCCCGGATGCTCCGGCGGTCCGTGCGGGCGGGTGTTGCCGGAGTCGGGGCCATGAACTGTTTCTGTTCGTTTTATTGATCCATTCAAATCTAATGTCTACGCTGGTGACATGGACGACTCCGCTGAACTCCGATCCGCCGGTCTCAGGGCCACCGCCACACGTGAGGCGATCCTCTCCACCGTTCGCTCCGGAGACCACCTCGATGCCGAGCGCATCACCCGGGGGGTGCGCGAGAAGGTCGGACACGTGTCCAACCAGACGGTGCACGACGGCCTGTACGCCCTCACGAGGGCGGGCCTGCTGCGCTGCACGGAGCCGGCCGGCTCGCCGGCCCTCTACGAGACCCGGGTGGGCGACAACCACCACCACCTCGTCTGCCGTGTCTGCGGAAGTGTGAAGGACATCGACTGCGCGGTCGGTGAGGCGCCCTGTCTGGAGCCATCGAGTTCGTACGGGTTCGCCATCGACGAGGCCGAGGTGGTGTTCTGGGGCCTGTGCCCGCCGTGCCAGGGCTCCTCCGCGGAGGATGAGGACGAACTCTTCCAGGCGGAGCCGGACGAGTTCACGGGCTGAGCCGTCCGCCCCACGGGCCTGTTTGTGCGATATTCTTCCCAAACTGGGCATTCGTTACTTATTTTTCAAGTGACTTAAATTGGCGTTCGCTGTCCGATTTCCATCGTCCGATGACTAATGTACGAAGTTCTTTAGTGGAATTTCGGTCCAAGGGCAGAGGATTTTTTCGCCGCCAATCGTCACTCTTGGCTACGTGATGTACACTCACAGTGCTTAAAGGGAGTGCTTTGAACAGGGAATACTCCATGGGGTCATTGGTTCATGACTTGGAGTGTCTCTTTCGCGTGGAGATGTTGCGGGAAATAGCACGAATACCCGTGAAGGCTTGCTAGCGTTTCGGTCGACGGTCGGTTCACGCAAGGAATGCCCCTTCGGAGAACCGAGAACCGCACTGTGGGTCGCCTCGCTTTCGATCACCGCTCGGTGACGGGCCCGCCAGCGCCGCGACGGGACGGCTCCGTCCCCTACGGGCACCGGTCCGCCCGGTCCCGTCCACGCATCCCCGCGTCGCCACCGGCGCGATCCTCTGGCAGTCTTCTGAAAGGTCCAAGCAGCACGATGCGCAACACCATCCGTTACTCCTTCGCAGCGGCCCTCACCGCGGGGTTCGTGGCCTCCCCCCTGACCGCCGCCTTCGCCGACACCTCCACGAGCGGTTCAGGCAGCATCGCCGGCGGCAACCAGATCATCATCCCCGTG
>NZ_JBHMIV010000058.1:0-12499 GCF_048060475.1 Nocardiopsis sp. LOL_012
CGACGAGGGTGTCGCCGGGGTGGAGGAAGGCGTGGCACGCCTTCAGCTCGGGGCGCTCGTCGGCGCGGCCGGGCTTGGTGTCGGAGAAGATCCTGCGGCACCCGGCGGCCTTGAGGGCGTCGAGCTGGCGGTCGAGCTTCTGGGTTCCGGTGGAGACCCGGGCGTAGCCGATGCGGATCTCGGTGGGCACCGCGGGCTCGGCGGCGAACAGATCCGACTGGGCGGAGGCGTCCATGCCCCCGATCCTCTCAGGAAACGGTTCTGGAGGGTTGTTGAACACCCACGGTTTCTGAAGGGGTTTTTGAAGGACCTGACATCTTCTAGTGAGGAACCCCGACTCTGAAGAGCCGGGGTTCCTCACTAGAAGATGCTGAACTGGCCATTCCGTCGAGCGTCAACAGATGTGACAGTTGTCGGGACTCACCGTTCCGTTCCTACTCGGACCCCATCCTCGACACCGCCCACGACGGCCCCCAAGGCCGGGTCCTGACCGTGGAGTTCGAACTCTCCGGCCAGAGGGTCGTCGCCCTCAACGGCGGACCCGCGTTCACCTTCACCAAGGCGTTCTCCTTCCAGGTCCTGTGCGAGGGCCAGAAGGAGGTCGACGCGCTGTGGGGAGGCCCTCACCGCCGACGGCGGCCGGGAGAGCCACTGCGGCTGGCTCAAGGACCGCTTCGGACTGTCCTGGCAGATCGTCCCGGCCCATCTCATGGAACTGCTGCGCGACCCCGACCCCGGCCGCGCGCAGCGGGCCACCCGGGCCATGATGGGCATGCACAGGATCGACGTGGCCAAACTGCGACGCGCCGCCGACGCCGGGGGGCGCCGGGCGCCCCCGGCACACGCGGTGGTGCCTCCACCACCGTCGGCTCACGTGCTGGCGGCATCGCCCGGACCGGGCCCGGAAAACTACCGTGTCCACCATGAGCGGTGACAGCGCCCCCCACAGCAGGGCCCCCGGTGGCGGCCCTGCCCTGGCATGGGCTCTGGCCAACCTCTCCCGCGCCGCCGACGCCTACGGCTCCACCTGGCGCGCCCGCCTGGTCGCGGTCCTGCACCTGATGACCACCCTGGTCCTGGCCCTGCTCTACCTGCTGCCCGCTGTGCTGCTGCTGTCGGCGCTCACCTGGGCGGTCCTGCTGATCACCCCCCACCCGCCGTCCGTCCCCCAGACGCCCGCCCCCGGCCGCCCCGCCCTGGACGTGCTCCTCCTCGCGGCGGCACTGTGCGCGGCGGGTCCACTGGCCCGCCTGTCCTGCCGTATCCAGCGCGACCGGCTCAGGTCCGTCTTCGGCTTCGTGGAGGCCGACCCCGCGGACCCCGCGGACACCGGGTCCCCCGCCGCGCGTTTGTGGCGGTCCCTGTTCGGAGGCCGGGCCTGGGTCCGGGTGGCGCGCAGCACCGCCGCCGGGGCCTACGCCCTGCTGGCCGGCGCACTGGTCGTCGTGCTGGTGGTGTGCGCCGGCGCCGCCGCTCTGGGGGCACTGCTCGGCTTCGCCTACATCCTGGCCAGCGGCGCGCCCGGCGACCCGGCCGAAACGGCCCTGCTCATGGCCGCCGGCCCGGTCGCCTCCCTGCTCGGCCTGCGGCTAGCGCCCTACCTGGTGGCCGGGGAGGTGGCGCTCCACCGCGCCCTGCACCTGGAGGCCCCCGAGGTGCGCATGCGCCGGCGCCTGCTGCACGTCCAAGACAGCCGCCTGCGTATGGTCGACGCCGCCGAGTCCGAACGGCGCCGCATCGAACGCGACCTGCACGACGGCGCCCAACAGCGGCTCCTGGCCCTGTCCATGACGCTGACCCGCGCCCGCACCCGCCTGTCCTCCGACCCCGACGGGGCCCTGGAGCTGGTCGACCGTGCCCGGCGCGAGTCGGGGGAGGCCATGGAGGAGCTGCGCCGGATCGCCCGTGGCCTGCACCCGCGCGTGCTCACCGACCACGGGCTGCCCTCCGCCCTGCCCGTGGCCGCAGGGCGCTGCCCGGTCCCCGTGGAGATCGACGCGGACCTGGAACAGCGCCCCTCGCGCCGGGCCGAGGCCGTGGCCTACTACGTGGTGTGCGAGGCCCTGACCAACGCCGCCAGGCACGCCGGGGCCGGGCACGTCCGCGTCCGCGCCCTGCGCTTGGAGCGGCCCCGGGGCGGCGACCTGCTGCGCGTCACCGTCACCGACGACGGCGAGGGGGGTGCCGACCCGGAGGTGGGCACGGGGCTGTACGGCCTCTGGGACCGCGTGGACGCCGTCGATGGCACACTCACCGTCCACAGCCCCGCCGGAGCGGGCACCGCACTGACCGCCGACATCCCCTGGGAGGCATGAGCATGCACGAGCACACCGGCGGGGACGGGCCGCGCGTCATCATCGCCGAGGACTCGGTGCTGCTGCGCAGCGGTATGGCCCTGCTCCTGGAGGAGGCGGGGGTGCGCGTCGTCGACCAGGTGGGCGACGCCGAAGCCCTGCTGGCCTCGGTGCGCTCCCACCCCGAGGTGGACCTGTGCCTGGTCGATATCCGCATGCCTCCCACCTACTCCGAGGAGGGCATCGAGGCGGGGGTGCGCATCCGCCGCGACCACCCCGGCACGGCCGTTCTGCTGCTGTCACAGCACGTGGTGAGCCGCTACGCCTCCGACCTGTTCGGCGGCGGCGCCACCGGTGTGGGCTACCTGCTCAAGGACCGGGTCGCCGACATCGACGAGTTCCTGTCCGTGCTGCGCCGGGTGGCCGGCGGCGGGGCCGCCATCGACCCCGAGGTGGTCTCCCAGTTGCTCAGCAGCCGCCGCGACAGCGCCCTGGAGCGACTCACCCCCCGTGAGGGGGAGGTGCTGGAGGTCATGGCCCAGGGGCTGAACAACGCCGGGATCGCCGCGCGCTTGAGCGTCACCGAACGGGCGGTGGAGAAACACATCCGCTCGATCTTCACCAAACTCGACCTGGGCCAGGAGGAACACGACCACCGCAGGGTCCAAGCCGTCCTGCGCTACCTGCGCGGCGCCGACCGCCCCTGACCGGAGTACGACAGACGAGGAAGGGCCCCCTTCCGGAAAGGAACAGACGTGACATTCAAGGCCCGAGGGCTGTACGCCTCCTCCAGCAAGGAGCCGGGAGGGTTCCGTGCGGGTCCGCTGGTACTGCTGGGGGCCCTGGTCGCCGTGGTCCTGGTCGCCGCGGTAGCGCTCTCGGTACTGCGCGGCGTGGACGTGGACCGCCGCTCGCTCAGTGACGGCTTTCCCGGGGCCACCGCCCTGGAGATCGACAACCGCACCTCCGGCGAGGTGACCATCAGCGGCGGGGGAGAGGATGTCGTCCTGGAGCGGACGCTGCACGCCACCCCGTTCCAGGAGCCCGAGGAGCGCGTCGACCGGAGCGGCGAGCGGGTGCGGGTGCGCGCCGAGTGCGAGGGGCCCTGGTTCCTCGGCGACTGCGCGGTCGACTACGACGTGTCGGTCCCCGAGGGGACCGCCGTGGCCGTCGCCACCGCCGGCGGAAGCATTCGCGTCGCCAACGTCGAGGGCTCCCTCGAACTGTCCAGCGCCAGCGGAAGGGTCAGGGTGGAGGAGCACACCGGGGACGTGGAGGTGTCGACCGCCTCCGGGCGCGTGGAACTGGACGAGGTGCAGGGTTCGGCCTCGGTCGAGACGGCCTCAGGACGGATCACCGCCTCCGGGAGCGGTCCGGCGCTAAGGGCCACGACGGTCTCCGGCAGCATGGACGTGTCCGGCTTCACCGCCGAGACGGTGGAGGCCGAGTCCACCAGCGGCTCCCTGTCCGTGGGCGGCGGGTTCACCACCGCACGGATCTCGACCACCTCCGGCAGCGTCAGCGTCGACACCGGCAGCCCCTTCGATCTGCTGGAGGTGGACTCCACCAGCGGCAGTGTGCGGATCGACGTCCCCGACGGCAGCTACGACGTGCGGGGGGAATCGGTCTCCGGGGCGCGCACCGTGGACGTGGGCACCTCGCCGGAGGCCGACGCGCGTATCGACGTCGACACCGTCAGCGGGTCGGTCGGGATCGGCTAGGAACCGCTGGAGGGCTCGAAGCGCAGCGCCGCCCAGTCCGTGTCGATCGGCACCTGGGCGGTGCGGTGCCAGCCGGTCGCCTCCAACACCTTCCAGCCGCTGTCGGCGGTCAGGTCCGTGATGATCGTGCCGCCCCGCTGGGGGTAGCACAGCCACAGCCGGGTGCGGTGCCCCACCAGGTCCAGTGCCTCGGGCACCTCCCGGGTGACCGTGCCGCGGTCCAGCGCGAAGAAGTGGACGCCGTCGTAGCGGGCGCCCTCGACGGCCCCCAGGTCGATGTGGACGCCCTCGGGCGGCTGGAGCAGGCGCAGGTAGCGTTCGGGGGCGTTGAGGACGAGCAGACGGTCCCCGGACCGAACCCCCAGCCTGTGGGCGAGCGTGTCCGACATTCCCCCTCCGTTCGGTCTCCCGCGGCGAGCGGCTCGGCGATCCTCCCGCCACCGTACGGGCCCGCGCCGGTGAAACCGAACACCCGCCCCACCGCGAACGGGACATGACGGTCTTTTTACGATGTACACATGACACATGATGCGGGCGTACTGCGCTGGGGCGTGGCCGGAACCGGCGGTATCGCGCACACCTTCCTCGAAGCCCTGAAGACCACCCCCGGCGCGCAGGTCACCGCGGTCGGCTCGCGCACCGCCGAGCGGGCCCGCGCCTTCGCCGACACCTGGGGGATCCCCCGGGCTCACGGGACCTACGAGGACCTGGCCGGCGACCCCGGCGTGGACGCGGTCTACATCGCCGTCCCCCACCCGGCCCACCACCCGCACACCCTGGCGTTCCTGGAGGCGGGCAAACACGTGCTGGTGGAGAAGCCCATGGCGATGAACGCCCAGCAGGCGTCGGAGATGGTGGCCGCCGCCCGCACGCAGGAGCGCTTCCTCATGGAGGCCATGTGGACGCGGTTCCTGCCCGCATACCGGCTGGCGCGCGAACTGGTCGCCGACGGCGCGATCGGGCCCCTGCGCTCGCTGTCGGCGGAGTTCGGCTTCAGCGCCCCCTACGACCCCGCCCACCGTCTGTTCGACCCCGCACTGGGCGGCGGGGCGCTGCTGGACGTGGGCGTCTACCCGCTGGCGCTGGCCTCCCACTTCCTGGGCGACCTCACCGTCGTGGGCGCCACCCGGCAACTGTCGCCCGACAACACGGTCGACACCCACACCGACGTCCTCGTGCGCGGCGCCGACGGCGCGTCGGCGGCCCTGCGCTGCGCGACGCGCTCGGCGATGCCCAACCGCGCCGTGCTGGTCGGTGAGGAGGGGTGGCTGGAGCTGGACCGCTCCTGGGCGCCGACCGAGGTGGTGCTGCACCGCCGGGGCGGGGAGCCGGAGTCCTTCCAACGGCCCTGGCGCGCCAACGGCTACGAGTACGAAGCCGAGGAGGTGGCGCGGTGCGTGGCCCGGGGCGAACTGGAGAGCCCGGACATGCCGTGGGAGGAGAGCCTGCGCCTGGCCCGGCTGGTCGACCGGATCCGCGACGTGGCCGCCTTCGCCGACGCACCGCCCGAAGGCTCCGCACCCCGCTCCTGACCCGCCCGACCCATCGGCCTGTGTTCACCGGGCCGCCGTGACGGCGACGGCCTCCACCAGTTGCCCGGGGTAGCCCGGCACGGTCACGCCGAGCAGGGTGCTGGGCGCGTCATGGCCGCCCATGTACAGCTTGACCTCGCTCCAGGCGGCCACCGGGTCCTCGCGGTCGCCGACAGGTGAGCGCCGAAGGCGACACCGCCGCGTGAGAGCGCCCCCTCACACCGTCCCGGCCCCGTCGGGGACCAGGACGCTCAGGCACGTCACCGAGCCCTCCAGCTTCTCGAACTCGGAGATGTCCACCGGGACCACCCGCCACCGGCCGGCGGCCAGCGCACGGATCGTGGCGGGCGCGGCCGCACTGACCATCACCTCCCGCCCGCCCAGCGGGAGCACGTGTGCCCCCGGCTCCTCGGACACCGCGCGCACCGGGGCCATCGCCCCGGCCTCCACCAGATGGGGCAGGCCGATCAGCGACCCGTCGGGCAGGGCGGTCACCGCCGACTTCAGGTGCACCGCAGCTCCCAGGCCCACCGGCTCCACTTCGTACCCCAACGGCTTGATCAGGCGTGCCAACTGGTCGGCCCCCTCCAGATCGGTGCGGCCGCCCACCCCCACGTAGACGCGCGCCCCCACCCGGAGCACGTCCCCGCCCTCCAGGGTCCCCGGCGGCTCCACCCGCGCCACACGCAGCCCCATCGACCGCACCGACGCCTCCACACCCTCGACCTCGCCGCGCCGCTCCTGAGCACCCGGACGGGTCAGCACCGCCAGATCACCGCACACCACCACGGTGTCCTCCACGAACACCGAGTCGGGGTGCTCGGGCGCCGGATCGACCTCGCGCACGCGCCAGCCCGCCGAAGCCAGCACCTCCTGGTAGATCACGTACTGGCGCATGGCCAGCACCGGGTCCACCGGCGTGCGGGGTATGTGCGTGACGATGCCCCGCGCCAGGTCAGGGCCGGGCCTGCGGGTCAGAGCGACACCCGCACTGGTGTAACCGTGCACGGCAGGACCTCCAAGGGGGTCGGGAGCGGGGAACGGGTCGAAGCGCAACCTACCCGCGCGGGCGGCCGCGACCCCCTCGCGCCACGCGGGCCGGGCGGCTTGTCCGCAAACGCCCCGCACGGCAGGGTGGATCCATGGATGTGATCATCGTCGGCGGCGGGATCGTGGGCGCCAGCGCCGCGTTCCACCTGACCAGAAGGGGCGTGTCCACCGCCCTGGTGGACGCCGCCCACCCGGGGCAGGCCACGGCGGCCGGCACCGGAGTCGTCTTCCCCTGGCCCTTCCCCTGGGACGCGCCCGCGGTGTGGGAGTTCAAGGCACGCGCCGCCGCGCACTACCCCCGCCTCATGGACGAACTGGCCCGCGACGGACACCTGACCGGCTACGAGGCGGTCGGGGGCATGTCGGTGGACCGCGAGGGCGACGACGCCGGATACGAACTCCTCCACACCCTGGCGCAGCGGCCGGAGCTGGCCACCATGGGCCGGGTGGAGCGGCTGCCCGCCGGAGAGCCGACCCGCCGCTTCCCCCTGGTCCCCGAGGCCTACGGCGGCGTCCACATCGAGGGCATGGCACGCGTCAACGGCCGCCGCGCCCGAGCCGCCCTGTTCAACGCGGCCGAGGAGCGGGGGCTGCGCTACCACAAGGGCCGCGCGCACCTGGCCTGGAACGGCCACCGCGTCACCGGGGTGAGTGTGGACGGCGAAGAACTGGAGGCCGCGACGGTCATCGTCGCCGCCGGCGCGTGGTCGGCCGACCTGCTGGCGGCCACGGGCACGGACCTGCCCCTGTTCCCGGTGCGCGGCCAGATGACGCACTTCGCGCTGCCCGGAACCAGCACACGCCGGTGGCCGGTGGTGCGCTTCGGCGAGCGCGACTACTTCGTGTGCGCCTTCGGCCCCGACCGGGTCGTCACCGGCGGCACCGTCGAGCCCGAGGCCGGGTTCGACCTGCGCACGACCGCGGGCGGGCTGCTGCACAACCTGTCCACCGCTGTGGAGGTGCTTCCCTCGCTGGCCGAGGCCACCGTCGTGGAGACCCGGGTGGGTCTGCGCCCGGGCACCCACGACGGGCAGCAACTGCTGGGGGCCCTCGACCACCTGCCCGGCGTGGTGGTGGCCACCGGTCTGGGCGGCCAGGGGCTGACCTTCGGCCCCTACCAGGGGCTGGTCGCCGCACGCTTGGCCACGGGCGAGGACACCGGACTGGACCTAGCGGTGTTCCGCCCCGACCGCCCCGCCGCCTGAGATCGCGTCGGCCCAAGGCGCGCCTTCCACCGCGTCGGCCCCGCCATGGCCCACGATGACCCGGTAGGAGACCTCCCGCTCAGAAAGGCGGCCCCGGTGGAGAGCACGGTCACGGCGAGCCTGACACCGCTGCTGGTCATCCTGTTCGCGGCCGTGCTGGCGCCCCTGGCCGCGGACGTGGCCGCCCGCTGGTTCGTCCTGCCCGGCGTGGTCCTGGAGATCGCGCTGGGCATCGTGATCGGCCCCTCGGGGATCGGCCTGGTCGAGGAGACCGAGATCGTCGCCGCCGTCTCCGGCATGGGTCTCGCCCTGCTGATGTTCATGGCCGGCTACGAGATCGACGTCGCACGGGTTGCTGGAGGAACACTGCGGCGTGCCGGTTCCGCGTGGGCCCTCTCCCTGGCCCTGGGGTTGGCCGCCGCCTGGCTGGTGACCGACGGCCTCCAGGTCGCCCTGATCATCGGTCTGGCCCTGACCACCACCGCGCTGGGCACCCTTCTGCCGATCCTGGGCGACGCGGGCGTCCTGGACTCTCCGCTGGGCACCCGCCTGCTCGCCTCGGGGACGGTGGGCGAGTTCGCCCCCATCGTCGTGGTCGCCCTGCTGTTGAGCGGGTTCCGGCCGCTGACCGGAACACTGCTGCTGCTGGTCTTCTTCGCCGTAGCCGGACTCGCCCTCTGGCGGATGGGACGCCGCCCCTCTCCCCGCGTGCAGAGAATGGTCCGGGCGACCCTGGGCACCAGCGCCCAACTCGCCGTCCGTCTGTGCCTGCTGGTCGTGGTGTTCATGCTGTGGGTGGCCACCGGGCTGGGGCTGGACAGCGTCCTAGGGGCCTTCGCCGCAGGGGTCATCGTCCGCACCATGCTGGTCAACAACCACCCCGGCGAGGCACAGCAGGTCGAGGAACGGATGATGTCGATCTCCTACGGCCTGTTCGTCCCGGTGTTCTTCGTGGTCACCGGGGTGCGCTTCGACCTCCAGGCCCTGGTGTCGGAGTGGTCCGCGGCCGCCGCGATCCCCCTGTTCCTCGCGCTGTTCCTTGTGGTGCGCGGGCTGCCGGTGTGGCTGGTGTGCCGGGACGGGCTCAGCCGACGCGAGGGCGCCGCCCTGGCCCTGTTCTCCTCCACCGCGCTGCCCCTGCTGGTGGTCCTGACCGCCATCGGCACCGAGACCGGCGCCCTGGACTCGGCGCACGCCGCCGCCCTGATCGGTGCGGGCATGGTCTCGGTCCTGCTCTTCCCCCAGGCCGGGCTGGCACTGGTGCGCCGCGGCCCCGAACGGGCCGGTAGGTAGCGGTACTCAGGCGCACGGCCCCGGGGAGGGCCACCATAGTGCCATGAACCCCTTCATCCCCCGTCCGCGGGCCACCTCACAGTTCTACCTGCAGTCCATCATCGCCTTCGCCGCCTCCTCCATCGGCGCGGGCGCGGGCATCGTCTACCTGCCCGTCGACCTGTGGATGCGCGCCTTCCTGGGCATGAGCGTCCTGTTCGTCATCACGTCCACCTTCACCCTCGCCAAGTGCGTACGCGACCGTCAGGAGGACGCCCTCGCCGAGGAGATGGCGCAGCAGTACCCGCCGATGCCGGTATGGAACGGCCCTGAGCAGCCCCAGCCGCGCCCCTGACCCGCCCACGCGCCGGTGCTGCGCTAGATTCGTCCCAACAGTTGCGTGAGGGATCCGGAGAGGGAACGTGGGCGGGGCACAGGACATCGACATCGCGCGCAAGGTGCTGGCTGACCAGCCCTTCAGTGCGCTGCTGGGCACCCGCCTGGCCTCCTACGGCGGCGGCGAGGCCGTGCTCGAACTCGACGTGCGCGAGGACCTGTGCCAGCAGAACGGGTTCGTGCACGGCGGTGTCCTGGGCTACCTGGCCGACAACGCGCTTACCTTCGCCGCCGGCTCCGCGGTCGGAGCCGGCGTCCTCACCGCCGGGTTCACCATTGACTACCTGCGCCCGGCCGGCGGGACCGCGCTGCGCGCCCGCGCCCGTGTCGTCCGGGCCGGGCGCACCCGCGTGGTGTGCCGCTGCGACGTGAGCGCCCTGGACGGCGCGGGCACCGAGACGCTGTGTGCCACGGCCCAGGGCACCGTCTCGGTCCTGGAACCGCCCCGCACCCCCTGACTTGCCCCCCGCGCAACGGTCAATACCGCCCCATATTCGGTCCAGAGTGCGTTTCGTTCCCCTGGTCGGGGACCCCCCGTCCCTCACGCTGGCCCCACACCGCCGCACCTGCGGACGGGCCCGGGACGTGAGGAGCGAACGTGGGCGGAGCGGGCAGCGAGAGCGCCGAGGCCGCGGCCGGAGGCGAGATCAACATCGTCCACGTCACGATGATCGCCGCGGCCGCGGCCATGGGCGGCTTCCTCTTCGGCTACGACAGCGCGGTCATCAACGGCGCCGTCGACGCCATTCGGGAGCGGTTCGGGGTGGGGCCAGCCACCCTCGGCTTCACCGTCGCCGCCGCCCTGCTGGGCAGCGCGCTGGGCGCGGCCGTCGCGGGCGCCCTCGCCGACCGGTTCGGCCGCATCCGCGTCATGCAGATCGCCGGCGTGCTGTTCGCAGCCAGCGCCATCGGTTCGGCGCTGCCCTTCTCGGTGTGGGACCTGACCCTGTGGCGGGTGGTCGGCGGCACCGCCATCGGCATGGCGTCGGTGATCGCGCCCACCTACATCGCGGAGGTCTCCCCAGCCGCCTACCGGGGCCGCCTGGCCGCCCTGCAGCAGTTGGCGATCGTCCTGGGCATCGCCGTGTCCCAACTGGTCAACTACGCCGTGGCCCAGTCGGCCGACGGCAGCGCGCACAACGACCTGGGCCCCGTCCAGGCCTGGCAGTGGATGCTGGGCATCGAGGTGCTGCCCGCCCTGATCTACCTGCTGCTGAGCCTGACCATCCCCGAGTCGCCCCGCTACCTGGTGCGCACCGGGCGCGACACGCAGGCGCGCAGGATCCTGGCCGAGGTCGAGGGCGGATCGGCGATCCAGGTGGAGCGCCGCATCGCGGAGATCCACACGGCCCTGGGCACCGAGCGGCGCCCGCGCCTGCGGGACCTGGCCGGGCGCTACGGGCTGATGCCGATCGTGTGGATCGGCATGGCCGTCTCGGCGTTCCAGCAGCTCGTGGGGATCAACGTCATCTTCTACTACTCCAGTTCGATGTGGCAGTCGGTGGGGGTGGCCGAGACCGACTCACTGCTGCTGAGCCTGTTCACCTCGATCGTCAACATCCTCGGCACGTTCGTGGCGATCATGCTTGTGGACCGCCTGGGGCGCAAACCCCTGCTGCTTGTCGGCTCGGTCGGTATGACGGTGTCCCTGGCCCTGACAGCCCACGCCTTCAGCCACGCCCGGGTCGTCGGCGAACAGGCCCAGCTCCCCTACGGGTGGGCCGTGGCCGCGCTGGTCTCGGCCAGCGCCTTCGTGCTCTTCTTCGCCCTGTCCTGGGGCGTGGTGGTGTGGGTGCTGCTGGGGGAGATGTTCCCCCTGCGGGTGCGTGCCGCCGCCATGGCCGTGGCCACCGCCACCCAGTGGCTGACCAACTGGCTGGTGACCGTCACCTTTCCGACCCTGCGGGACTGGAACCTGAGCGGGGCCTACTACATGTACGCGGCCTTCGCGCTGGCCTCGTTCTTCTTCGTATGGCGCTTCGTGCGCGAGACCCGCGGCAAGACGCTGGAGGAGATGGAGGACCTGGCCCGGTAGCCCTACTCCAGGTCGATGAGGCGCTCCAGGTACTCCTCCCGGTCGATCTCCCCGCGCGCGTAGCGCATCCGCAGCTCTTGCAGTGCGGGGTCGGCCGCGCGCGGCCGCGCCTCCTCCTCGGTGCCCGGACCGGTCAGGCCCGAGCCGGAGGCGGCCAGGACGACGGTGACGGCCACAGCCGTCAGCAGCAGGATCGTGAACAGGCTCATCACGAAGGCCATGGTGCGCTCCCGAAGACATCAGGGTGCGGGAAATGCCCTTGTGTTCCGGTGTACCCGGGCAGGTGCGCCGGACACCACGGAGCCGTCTGGCGGGCACGGCGCAGGAGGTTACCGCGAGCCTCCGGTGGGCACACACTCCGCGGAGGTGGCCATGGCCGACCACTGCCCCGCCGGAGCGCACGACTGGCAGCAGGGTCCCAACGGGACCCGGCGGTGCTCCCGCTGCGGGGCGATCAGCTCACGCAACTACGAGGCGTTCCGTCCGACCTCCTGGGGGCGGCACTCCGTACAGCCGGGGCGGCACGCCGCACCGTAGTTGTTCATGCTCATCGACCGGCACCTGGTGCACAGCAGCCGTTTGGAACCGGCCGGCTGGTGCACCCACATGTGGTGGCCCATCCGGCAGATCCCAGACGGGGCGATCCTGGTGTCCTCGCTCGAAGCCATGGACGCACCGTAGCGAACACTCCCGGTCCGCGCCAGGTGTTCCCCCGGCAGCGGGGGCGCGCCCCGCCCGAGGCCCGCGCTCAGTCCTGGCGCACGTGTTCGGCCCGCACCGACTCGAAGAACGGATCCACCTGGCGCAACTGCTCCTGGATCACGTGCGCCAGGTACGGTCCCAGATCCTCGTCGTCGCCGAGCCCGTGCTCGTCACGGAACCGCCTCTCCTGCTGCGGCTCCATGACGAGCTGGAGGTCGACCCTGCACAGTTTCATCAGTTTGTTGGGCGTGGAGACCCGGTCCTTCAAGCCGGGAAGGAAACGCCCTCTCCT
>NZ_JBHMIV010000059.1:0-12469 GCF_048060475.1 Nocardiopsis sp. LOL_012
GACCTGTGCGAAGCGGCCTGACGATCACTTACCCCTGTCCGATTCGACTTGACACACTCCGCAGCAGCCCATCACCTTGACGTCGCTCCCGCACCACGGGTGCGCCTTCGTGAACGGTCCGGGGGAGGAGAACGTGTCAGCGAGTTCGCGAACGAGCTCCTCGAAAGGGCTCTTCGGGGCCCAGCCTGTCCCCAACGACGTATCGTTTGCCAGTAGGGTCCGTCGTTCACGCAGGTCACTGGTGTCCCGAGGCGCGAACCACCTGCTGCGTTCGGGGACTTCCTCGCTGGTGACCACGGCTCCAGGGCTGGGGTTCGCGGTAACGTTCAGCGCGATGTCCAGGTGCCCGATGGCTTCGGGCAACCGCTCCTGGAAGAACGCGCGCACGGTGGATTCGACCAGCTCTCCCACGGGCAGGATCTCGTCTCCGCAGCGATGGGCGGCCCGTCCGTTCACGAGCACACGGATCGGCGCGACCATTCGGCCCCCGCCGTAGCGGACCTTGCTCGCTCCGCCCAAGAGGGCCAGCTTGTCGAAGTTGTGGTGCAGGATCACACCGAAGCGGTCCAGAGTGAAGGCGCTGTAGGCCCTGGACAGCGCTTCGGCCAGGTGATCGGCCATGGTGTCGGGATGTCCGAGCCCTTTGCGCTCGACGATGCTGACGGTGTCGTCGAACGGGACCCCAGTCCTGATGGTCAGCCGCCCCGTATCGGTGCTGGGTTCAGGTTGCTCCATACGTACTCCTGGCTTCGTGGTCGAAAGTGGCCGAGCCGTGCTTGGGGAACGCTCGGCGAAACGTGCCTATCGGGGGACCCCAGCTCGAACGCCCTGGTGATCGTGTGAGCGGCAATGTCGCTGCTTGCTGTCGAAGAGGAGGGCGCGAGCGCTCTGCTTGACGATCTCGGTCATGTGTCCTCATACGGTCGTGTTTCTGATGGTCTGGGAAAGGCCGTCGCGGTCAAGGTCCTGGTCAGGGGACATCCGCGTTGCAAGATCCGTATCTTCGGGATCAAGGATCACCGCCCCTGGACCGTGAGCGACAGGGTGTGCAGTCGGTGGCTTGTGGTAATCCATTCACACACCGTGTGAATGGGAGGGTGGCGCGTGAAGGAGCCCAATTTTTTTGTTGTCGCATCTCCTCGATGAAGCGGGGATGTCGCACTCTGGTTTGGCTGCCAGAGTCAACGCTCAGCTCGGCACTCGCTACGATCACGCATCCGTGGCTCGATGGATCCGGGACCGGGCTGTTCCCCGCGGACGGGCTCCAGAGCTCATCTCCGAGGTCCTCGCTGAACGCCTCAACCGCGAGGTTTCCCTGGCTGACGTAGGTATGTGCCGCGAGAACCGGCCCTCCGGGGAGAGCGGTGATCCGCTGGCGGACGTCGCACGCGCGGTCGCGTTGTGGAGTCAGGACGCCAAGCGGCCGGATCTCCTCTCCGATACCAACCCCTTCCGGGGGGCGGAAGCGATCATCCCGGTCTTCGAGTGGGAGAACTCGCCAGGTAGCGGTCCTTTGGAGGGAAAGGGTGTTCGCCGGGTAGGAAGCTCTGACTTAATACGATTCCAGGTGGCTCGTCAGAGCTACCAAGAGATGTACCGACGTGTGGGAGGGATTCCTATCCGTGCACGTATATCCACATTCTTGGCTCAGCAGGTGGCACCCGCGCTCCATGGTTCGTACAGCGATGAGGTGGGGCGCCATCTCTTTCAGGTAGCGGCGAGCCTGACCGCTTTGGCTGGGGTCTGCGCCTACGATGCTTCCCGTCAAGCGCTGGCGCAAAGGTACTTCGTGCATGCCCTGCGCATGGCGAAGGCATCAGGGGATCGGGGTCTCGGTGGCTATGTGGTTGCCCTGATGTCCAACCAGGCCATGAGCATGAGCGAGTACAGACGGGTCATCCAGTACACGAACACGGCCCTGCGCGGCGCTCGGGGGGACCTTTCCCCGGCCCTGCGGGCGGACCTGTCCACGATGCAGGCCCGGGCCTTCGCCCGTATGGGCGACCGGCCGTCGTGCCACGCGGCCATGACCGAGGCCGAGACCCTTGCTGGGGTGATCCGGCGTGGTGCGGAACCCGAGGAAACCAGTTACGTGCAGGAGGGGCTTGTCGAGGTTCAGCTCTCTGAGGCCCTGCGCCAGTTGGACGACCTGTGCGCGGCGGAGGAGTATGCGATGGAGGCGGTGAGCAGCGCCCATTTGGCGCACACGCGCGGGCAGGTGCATCGTTACGCGGGACTCGCTGTCATCCGAGCACAGCGGTCGCGGGTGGACGAGGCTCTCCCCGCAGCCTGGGAGATGTTGGGTCGTGTGTCAGGGATGGAGTCGGGTCGCTTGAACGATCGGGTCAGATCAGTTCGCAACGCTCTCGACCGACGTAGCGCTGAGCCCGACGTGCGGGAGTTCGTCGAGCAGGCCGATGTCCACCTCGGTTTGGTTCTGTGATTGCCTGATGGTGTCAACCGTGCGCCCCAGGGAGACTTGAATGCGTTGGATCGTCCACTCGGAGGAGCCCCTCTACACCGATCAGTGGCTCGATATTCGCCTGGCGGATGTGGAGATCACCGGTGGGCGACATCTCGCCCACCGGGTGATCCGCTCGGCGCCGGGCGCTGGGGCCGCCGTTCTTGATGAGCAAGGCCGTGTGCTGCTCATGTGGCGCCATCGCTTCATCACCGACACATGGGGCTATGAGATCCCGATCGGCGGCATCAAAGAAGGGGAGGGCCCCGAGGCCGCAGCGGCTCGGGAGGTGGAGGAGGAGACCGGGTGGAGGCCCGGTTCCCTGAAGCCTTTGCTCTACGCGCAGCCTTCGAGCGGGATCTCCGACAGCGAGCACCACATTTTCGTCGCGGAGAGGGCGGAGTTGATCGGTGAGCCTGAGGAGGACTGGGAGGCCGAACGGGTGGAATGGCTGCCGTTGGAGCAGGTTCCGGAACTGGTCCGTGACCAGAAGCTCGTCAGTGGCACCTCCATGAACGCACTGCTTTACCTGTACGCGTTGAACGCCTCATCCCAATGACGCCGCTGCTTGCGGGGTGAGACCATCGAGTTCTGCTTCCCTGGTGCCACGGCCCCTTCCTGAAGGACACACGTCATGACCAGCCCCGTCACCGTTGGCCTGCTGCATCCCGGCCAGATGGGTGCCGCTGTCCGGCGCGGTGTCCGCCTCACCGCACCGTCGAGGTTCGCCCCAAGACGAAATTCAGCGCCGAGGTTCGCCCCAAGACGAACCTCGACCCCACGACAACGAACCTCGACCCCGCTCGTTTGGTGGAGCCCACGCGCCCGGGAGGCTTCAAGGGGTCCCGGGTGCACGGAGACAGGTGTTCCAGGGGCGAGGTCCACACCAGCGGCGGCCGGTGCGGGCCGGGGCGGTCGGTGACCGCCACCCGGGTCATGCGCGCTCAGGGCCTGGTCGGGGTGCACCGCCGCACCGACCGCAAGAGCCCGACCAGCCGACCGGATGGCCTCGTCCTCGCCGGACCTGAGCGGACCGACCGTGGTCAACGACCGGATCCGCTGCCGCGGTGTTCGGCTTGTGGGAGGCGGACAAGGACGGCCGGGAACTGTCCTTGCCACAGGTCTTGGACCGGCTCAGGCGCGACTGACGAGGACGCCGCGAGGGTCGTCGCTACGGAGTTCTCCGGCGTCGACCCCGAGCTTGAAGGCGTCCCACTCGTCCCGGTCGTAGACGATGACGGGGGCGTCATCGTTGCTGGCCTCGGTCAGGGTGAAGCCGCCCTCTGGGGTGAACACCGCGTCCACCTCTCCGACCGAACGCGGCTTCCCGCGTGCGATCGAGGAGCAGAACCCGTCCCAGTGCGCGCTGGGGAAGAAGAGCGTGGGGCTGTCATCGCCCAGTTCGTGCTTGCCCACGACGGTCCACTCACCGAAGCGCTTGATCCCCACGCAGGAGCCCTGGCCGCCGGAGAACGTGGACTTCGTGAACGGCTGCTGCGCGACCTCGACCTGTGTGGGTCGGGGTCCGCCTGAGGGGTGAGTCATGATGGCAGCTCCTCCATAACCTTCTTGATGTGGCGCGTGGTCGCGGTCGTGGACATCGCGACGTCCACGATGTGGTTCCACAGTTGCTTGTGCCGACGGATCTCGCGCGCCTTGTCAAGGTACAGGTTTCCGCCCTGGCCCTCGATGTAGATCATCTCCGGTTCGTCGGGCTCGAACTCCAGGATGCTGAACGGTCCGCTGAGCCCGGCGTGCGCTCCGACGCTTTCAGGGATCACCTGGATGTTGACGTTGGGCTTCCTGGTGAGGTCCAGCAGGTGCTGGAGCTGTGCGCGATGGACCTCCACTCCGCCGACAGGTCTGCGGATCGCGGCCTCGTCCATGACGACCCACAGGTTCAGCCGATCCGGATCACCGTCCAGGATCCGTTGACGGCGTTTGCGGAACTCGACGAGCCGCTCGACGTCGCTGGCGGGCTCCTGGGGGTTGGTCGCGGCGAGCAGGGGCCGCATGTGGTCTTCGGTCTGGAGCAGGCCCTGGATGAGGTGGGTCTCGTAGACGCGCACGCTCGTCGCGTCCTCTTCACGCCCGACGTAGATGTCGAACTTCGGTGGCATCACGCTCTCGAACTCGCTGGTCCAGTGGCGTGATTTGGCGTCCGCCGCGAGTTGGCGGATCAGGTCGCGTTCCCTGTCGTCGTCGACACCGAAGAGCGAGAAGAGGCGGTCGAGTTCGAGCTTGCTGGGCACGGTGTGCCCGCCCTCCATGCGGAAGACCTTCGGGTCACCGCAGCCGAGTTCGTTCGCGACCTGCTTGCCCGTGAACCCGGCCTTCGTGCGCTGCTCCTTCAACCAGAGGCCCAACTTGCGTTTGCTGCCGGCCGGGCCACGTGCTTGCGCCACGTTTCTCCCCGTCTTCGTCATCGGTTGCCGGGCAGGCATGTATGCGCCCGGTGCGGACACCGTGTCTGCGTGGTCACTGGAGTGATGCTACCGAACACTCGACCCAAAGCTTCCTCAGAAAGATTTCTGAGAAAGCTTGCTATGAAAGATTTTCCGATGCATCATCGACGTCATGCGGCGTAGCTGCACAGTCACGGTTGGTGCAGAAATCCCTGTATGTCCTCTTCCGGCCGTATTGCGGTGCGCCTGCTTCGAACCGCTGCCACTGAGGAGGGTGAGGTATGAGGAGCCCAGATAGCTCGAACCCTGGACGGCCACCGGACAGGGACGGTTCTTACGTCCCGAGGCCGCGCAGTCCCCAGAGCCAGGGGACGGCCGTCCCCGCCGCGCTGCCCCGCAGGGTGCCCGACCCGCGCCCGGGGGTGCGTACCGCCTCCTTCGGCGGGACCGACGACCAGGTGGCCCGCGTCCGGAGCTGGTGCCTCTACGGTGTCCGCCTGCCCGCCCACCGGATGTTCCCCGTACTGCTGGTGGCCAGCGAACTGGTGACCAACGCGGTGCGGCACAGCGCCTCGGGCCAGCGGTGCGGGCGCGTGCGGATCACCGTGGAGACGATGCCCGCCCACCTCGTGCTGCTGTCGGTGACCGACGACGGCCCCCGCCCGGGACGGTCGGCCACGGTGCCCGCCCCGGCCGGTGACCCGGCCGGACCCGCCCAGTCCGGGCGCGGCCTGCATCTGGTGGCGGCCCTCTCCGAGCGGTGGTGGTGGACCGGCTTCCGGGGCGGCCCGCTGACGGTGTGGGCACTCATCGACCCCTACCGCGACGCGGACGCCTGACCCCCACCTTTCACATGAAGATGCCCCGATCGGTGTAGGAGCACCGAGCCGGGGCGCGACCACCCACCTGCACCAACCAGGAGGATGACCGTGCACCACACTATCGGGCGCCACCGCAGGCGCCACCGAACCTGGGTGGCCCAGACGTGGGCCGTGGCCGCCGCGATGCTCGCCGCGGCCCTGACCTTCGTGTTCGTCCCCAGCGCACCGAAGCGGCCCAGGCCCCCGCTCGCCCCGCCACCGCCGACCGGCTCCCGCCCCGCGCCCCCGCTCCCGGCCGAGCCGCAGGGCCCGCGTCCGCAACAGCAGAGGCAGGCCCCTGTGGAAGAGCCCGACCCGGACGAGGCCTGGGGCGCGCTGGTCCGCCCCTACATGCCCCCGCCGCCTGCGCGACGGCCGCTCGTGCCCCGGCCCCGCCGGGCCTTCGAAGGTGACCTGCTGGCCCCTCCACCCCAGGGGCCCACCGATGACATGGCCGACCTCGCCGCGGCCGTGCGCACCTACCTGCGCACCGTCGGCTGAGGACGAAGACCGGCCCGGGGCGGCGCCCGGTTTACGGCGCCGCCCCGGAAAAGTTGCACCGCCCCGTGTCGCATCCCCGCCCCGCCCTGGCTTCTTACGGGAACGTAGGCCCCCTTCCGGGGGCGGCGACCGTGGGAGGACGAGAAGTGAACGACTACGAGCAGACCCTGGCCCGCCTGGTATCGCGCATCACCGACCGGGACCGCCAGATCCTGATCGCCCTGTGGCAGCACCAGGTGCTGACCACCCACCACCTGCACCGCCTCTTCTTCCCCGACGCCGGAGCCCGCCGGGCCCGCTCCCGGCTGCTGGCCCTGCACCGCTACGGCCTTACCGACCGGTTCCGCCGCCACGCCCACGACCGCAACGCCCCCGACCACTGGATCCTCTCCCCCGCCGGGGCGGTGCTGGTCGCCCTGTACCAGGGCAAGGAGCCCAAGGAGCTGAACTTTCGCGCCGACCGGGCCCTGGCGCTGGCCCACTCCCCGCGCCTGGACCACATCCTCGGCCTGGCCCGGACCCGCGCCGAGTTCACCGAGAGCGCCCGCCGGGCGGGCGCCGATCTGCGCCGGTGGAGGTCAGAGCGCGAGTGCAGGGAGAACTGGGGCCGCTACGTCCGCCCCGACGCCCGCGTGCGCTGGGAGGAGGGCTGCGTCGTCGTGGACGCGTTCGTGGAGTACGACACCGGTACCGAGCCCCTCACCCAGCTCAAGAAGAAGATGCCCGGCTACGCCCTCCTGGCCCAGGCCAGCAGGCGGCCCTTGATCGTGCTGTTGCTGGTCCACTCCGGCCAGCGCGAGGACAACGCCGCGCGCGCACTGGCCAAGGCCTGCACCGGCACGGTGGGGGTGTACCTGACCACCCACCGGCATCTGGCGGTCCACGGGGCAGACGCACCGATTTGGCGGCTGGCGCACTGCCGCGACCGCGTGTTCCTGACCGATATTGCCCGCGCCTATCCCCGTCGCGCAAAGGAGATGTGAGTCCGAATGGTCGTTTCCTCAAGGCCTGGATCATGCGTACAGGAAAGGACCGATCCGTTCAGCGACATCCTTCGGTGAAAAGGAAACCATGGCCTGAGGCAGTGCGGCCGGGCGCGGGGTGAGGCCGCTGTGGGACGGCGAGCAGCGGGCGCCGGAGAAGGGGGGCCTGTGACTCCGCCTGTGACTGGGCCGATCGGTGGGCCGGTAACCAGTCCGCCTTGCCCTCCGCCTGGGGGTCCGGCCTTGGGTGGACCACCCCTGGCACCAGTCACAGTGCAGGTCGCGCGGGCTTGGGGGTGGTCCACCGGCCGCCCCGGCTGTATACCCAAGTAGGTCCTCACCTTCGCGTAGTGCGGGCGGCGCCCGGGGGGTGCGGGCGCCTGCCCGCCCCCGCACACCCGCCCCACAGGCGTTCTCCTCCCCACCCACCCGCCCCTTTCCTCCTTTTCTCCGCCACCACCTGCACCGATAAAAAACCACCCCAAGAGAGCAGACCGGGACAGGCACGGCCGCGCAGAAAAGCGACCGCAGCGGCGCCGCGCGTGCATTTCCCGCGCGCCGTTTCTACGGCCGCCATGGCGCGCCTGGCACGCGCCAGCGCCAGCCGCACCGCGTGCCGCCGCTCTCTTCTCGCAGGCCGGGTGTCGCATCCGGGCCCCGGAACGGCTTCATAGGGGACCGTCACCGGGAACCGGCGAGGCGACCCGGGGCGGATCACGAAAGGGCGGGACATGGCGGACACACAACGGCGACGGCGACAGCGGGGCACTGTAGCGGCCCCGGCCCCGGCCCCGGCCCCGGCCCCGGTCCCGCGCCCCACGGGCCGGGACGGTGCGGTGGGCGCGGACGGGCCGCGTGGCGGCCCCACACGGCCCGGAGCCGACCGGGGCGGACACGGAGACGGGTTCGGTGGGTGGCAGGCGCACGCGGCGTGCCGGGGGATGGACCCGGATCTGTGGTTCCCGGCCCAGGGCGGGTCGGTGCGCGCGGCCAAGCGGGTGTGCCGGGCCTGCCCGGTACAGGTCGACTGTCTGGCCGAGGCGATCAAGCGCGGTGAGCTGTACGGGGTGTGGGGCGGTGCGTCGGAGGAGGAGCGGCGCCGGTTCCGTACCGCCCTTCGGGACGAGCACGGGGGAGGGGACGGCGGTGGATGGCAGCGCGCGGCCTGAAGGCGGCCATGACGACGGGGTGGGGGAGCGGTTGCTGACGATTCCCGAGGCGGCACGGGTGCTGGCGGTGCCCGAGTCGTGGCTGCGCGAGCGGGTGCGGCTGCGGCGGGTGCCGCACCGCAGGCTCGGCAAGCACGTCCGCTTCACCGCCGCCGACCTGGAGCGGATCGTGGCGGGGGCCGCTCAGCAGGTGGTCTCCGCACGGCGCTCTTCCCACCGGTGGCCGCAGCCCCGGAACGGACCCCGGGCCATGCCGTAGAAGCACCGGTGGGGCGGGAGTCGGCTCCCGCCCCACCGGCCGCGGCGAGGGTTCAGGAGATCAGGCGCAGGTGCTGCTCACCGTCGGGGTCGGTCCACGGCCCGGTGGGCGGTCCGTCGATGGCCTCGATCATGGTGTCGTCGATGTCGGTGACCAGGTGGCCGTAGCGGTCCATGGTCGTGGTGATCGAGGTGTGCCCCAGGCGGCGCTGGATCTTGAACACGTGTACGTTCTTGTCGATCAGCCACGCCACGTGGGTGTGGCGCAGGTCGTGGATACGCGGCTTCTTCCCCAATCCCCGCTTCTGGGCCTCCTTGACGCCGGGCACCCACCGGCGGCCATAAAACGAGCTGTGCCGCCACCAGGAGCCCCGGTCGGTGGTGAACACGAAGTCCTCGGGCCCCTTGCCCGCCAGCCGTGGGCGCAGAAGATCGATGGCACCGGGCGAGAGCGGCACGCGCCTGCGTGAGCTGCGGGTCTTGGGAGCGCCGAGCTTGAAGGTGTTGTCGCTCTGGCGCTTCCACGCCCGCCGCACGTCCAGGTGGCCGCGCGTCTGCGGGAGGCCGCCGGGGCCGATCGCCCGGGTGAGGGTGATGTCGCGGACCTGGAGCGCGCTCAGTTCGCTGTAGCGCATCCCGGTGCGCACGAACACCTCCACCATGTCGCGGACGTCCTCGGCCATGCAGTCGCGCAGCAGGGTGAGTTCCTCTCGGGTGAGGAAGCACATCTCCCAGTCGCCCTCGCCGTCGTCGACGCGGGGCAGGCGGGTGCGCGAGGCCGGGTTGGAGGGGCGCAGGGGCGGGTCCTCGCGGACGGCGGCCTCGCAGATGGTGAACAGCAGTGCGTGCAGGTTGTGGATGGACTTGGGGGAGAGGGGTTTGCGCAGCCACCCGGGTTCCCTCTTACGGCCCCGGCTGGGTGTGTCGTTGCGGTGGGCGGCGTTCGGGTCGGGGGTGCCGGTGCGCAGATGGTTGACCCAGGCGCGTACGTCCTTGGGTTTGAGCTGGGCGGTGTCGCGCAGGTTCACCTGACCGAAGGTGGGGAGCAGGTGGTTTTTGAGGTCGCGGTGGTAGTCGGCGCGGGTGCGTTCGGTGATGGCGGTCAGGGAGTCGATGAACTCATGGGCGAAGTCGGCGAACAGTACCGGGTCGTCGTCGGGGTCCTCGCCCTGCTCGGCCGTGGCCCACCCGTGGCCGGGGACCCACCCTTGCGCCCATCCTTGGCGGGGGATCCAGTTCTCGGGCCACTGGTGGCCGGCCGCTTCGACGTGGAGGCGGAAGGTGTGGGCGTCGGCGCGGGTGTCGAAGGGTTCGGACTGGGGTGCTCCGGTGCGGGTGCCGCCCAGGCGCCATTTCACCCAGTATCGGATGCGCCCGTCGGCCAGTTTTCGCTGGTTGATGGTTGCCATGGGTGGACCATCGCTCGGGTGGGCGGCGAAGCGAAGGGAATCGGCGAAGGATCTCGGAGAACCTTCGGCGTGGGCGCCGCTACGGTCGGTAGGTCACCATTTGTGCGGGATGTCGGGCTGGTGTCCCGACCAGTGCGCCCTTGTGCACCCCCGTCCCGGCGTGAGTGACGGGGTGGGTGTGCACACTCACCAGCCAGATCTTTACCGCCGTGCACCCGTTGGTGCACCCCCGCACACGCGAAAGGCCCTGACCCGCGAACGTTTTCGCTGGTCAGGGCCTTGTCGGCTCTGGGGTGAGTGACGGGACTTGAACCCGCGACTTCTTGGACCACAACCAAGTGCTCTACCGGCTGAGCTACACCCACCATGTCCGCCTGGCCTCGCGGCTCCGGCGTACATCCAGAATCCTAGCGGATACGGAGCAGTGCTTCG
Source organism: Nocardiopsis sp. LOL_012 (assembly GCF_048060475.1). Taxonomy (NCBI): domain Bacteria; kingdom Bacillati; phylum Actinomycetota; class Actinomycetes; order Streptosporangiales; family Nocardiopsidaceae; genus Nocardiopsis; species Nocardiopsis sp. LOL_012. Next base: position 10,479 of record NZ_JBHMIV010000059.1, read on the forward strand.
ATCAGTTTTCGCCGTCGTGGCGTTCCGCGGCGGCGCTCCGGGCCGCCGCGCCGGTGCCGCCGCCGACCACCTCGGCCGCGATCGCGCGCGCCGTGGCGGTGCTCGGACCGGGTTCGGGCACGAAGGCGGCGGCCCGGTAGTACCGCAGTTCACGGATGCTCTCGGTGATGTCGGCCAGGGCCCGGTGGCCGCCGTTCTTCTCCGGGCTCGCGTAGTACACACGCGGGTACCAGCGCCGCAACAGCTCCTTGATCGAGGACACGTCGACCATGCGGTAGTGCAGGTACTCGTCGACGCGTTTCATGTCGCGCGCGAGGAAGGTGCGGTCCGTGGCGATGGAGTTGCCGCACAGCGGCACCTTGCGGGGCTCGGGTGCGTAGCGCCGGATGTGCTCCAGAACCCGGTCCTCGGCCTCCTCCAGCGTCACACCCTGGTCCAGTTCCTTCAGGAGGCCGGAGGAGGTGTGCATGTCCGTCACGAAGTCGCCCATCTGGTCCAGCGCCGCCTGCGGGGGTTTGATCACGATATCGACGCCGTCGTCGAGGATGTTCAGCTCACCGTCGGTGACCAGGCACGCCACCTCGATCAGAGCGTCGCTTTCGAGGTCCAGCCCCGTCATCTCGCAGTCGATCCACACCAGACAGTCGTTCATACCGGTCAGCTTAGGCGGTATGCCGAGTCGTCGCCGATGGCGGAAGGGGCCGGGCCGTCCGCCCCCTTCCGCTCCGGCGCGGCACCGGTCACTCCCAGACGAAGTCCCTGGGGCCGCCGACGCCGAGGACCTCGTACATCCAGTCGTACACGCCCCAGATCTGCAGGTAGGCCAGGACACCCACGAGGAGGAAGACCAGGAGGAAGATGAAGAGGGTGAAGCAGCCGCATCCGCAGCAGCCCCCCTTCTTCTTGGGCTTGGCGCCCCCGGGCGGCTGGGGGTAAGGGTTCTGCGGCGGAGTCGCCGGGCGCCCCTTCGACTTCCCGCTCTTGCCGCCCCCGGGGACCGGCGCGGGCGGGTAGCCCTGTGGCTGCCCGGGGTAGGGCTGGGGTTGCTGTCCGTAGGCGGGGCGGTTCATCTGCTGCGGCTGTGGCGGACGCCCCTGCCGCTGATCGGGTCGGGGGTAGCCGGGCGGCGGAACCTGGCCCGGACGGCCCGGCTGCTGCTGGTAGCCCGGGGGAGGGGCGTAGGGGGGGCGCTGCCCGCCGCTCTGCGGCGGTCCGTATGGCTGCGGGGCCTGGGGGTGAGCCTGCTGGGGGCCCGAGTAAGGCTGGGGTTGCGGGGGCTGTTGGGGGAAGCCCTGGGGCGGGTAGCCCGGCTGCTGCGGACCGGACTGCTGGGGATGGGGCCGCTGCTCCCCCGAACCCTGCCGCGGGTGGGCCCGCTGCCCGCCCGACGGCTGCTGCCAGGGCTGTGCCTGCTGCTGCTCCGGCGCCGGTCGGTCGCCGGGCGCTGCGGGGGGGACCGACCCGCCGGCAGCGGCGGCCTCCGCGGCCTTGGCCTTGCGCGCCCGCTCCTCCTCAGCAGCCTGCTGCTTCTGTTCGCGGCGCTCCTCGCTGAGGTCGGCCCACCCCTCCTTCAGGTTGCCGAGGAACTTGCCGAACTTGCCGCGTCCGCCCTCCTGGGGCTGGCCGTCCTGGGGCGCTTCGCCCGAGAACACCGGGTCGTCGGGGTCGAAGACCGCGGTTCGCGGCGGCTCGGCCCGGCCCGTGTCGAAGACCGCCGTCCGCGGGGGCTGGTCGGCCTGGCCGGGGTCGAAGACCGCGGTTCTGGGGGTGTCACCGATCTGGTTCGGGTCGAGGATCGCCGTTCGGGGGGCGTCCTTGACCTGGTCCTCGGTGATGTCGGAGGTGGGGATCTCGTCGGAGAGATCGGTGGTCGACTCCTCGCCCTCCCGCGCCTGCGTGGTGCCGGGGAGATCGGTGGGGGATACGCGGATGGTGGCGCCGGTGTCGCTCAGATCGCTGGTGGGGGTCTCGTCCTCGTGCGCGGGGGGCGG
>NZ_JBHMIV010000060.1:0-10183 GCF_048060475.1 Nocardiopsis sp. LOL_012
GTGTTCCGGGGCGCTGTCGAGACTGATCGACAAACGCTGTCGGCTCTCACGAACAAAACCAGCTGACCGTGTGCGGGGTGGCGGGCGTCTGCCTGAAACCACATGCGCGTGATGTCGACGCGGCCCGCCTCACTGCGGATCTGCTCGCATGGTTGCGGCACAGGGGGCCGGACGGTTGCGGTGTCACCGACAGGGGGAGAGCCGCCTTGGGGATGGCACGGCTCCGTGTGAGGAGCGCCCCCGAGGCATCGGTTCCCTTCACCGACGCCGAAACCGGCGCCGTTCACGCGTTCAACGGGGAGGTCTACCGTGACGGCGCCATGACCCCTGGCGGAGGTCTTGACGAGGCGCGCAGCGCGTGCGAGCCCGAACTGGTGGACGGCATGTACGCGGCGGCCAGCAGCCCCTCCGAGCATGTGCTGAGGCTGGTGCGCGACCCGCTGGGTATCAAGCCCCTGTACGTGCGGGAGGCGCCGGTGGGGGTGGCGGTGTCCTCCGAGGTCGTGTCCCTTCTGGGCGCGTTCGGTCCGGCGTCGGTGCGGACCGAGGCGTTCGCGCAGTTCCTGCTCACCGGTCGCCGGGTGGTCGACGGCGGGTCGTTCTTCGAGGGGATCAGGCCGGTCGCCCCGGGCGAGAGCATGACGCTCGAAGCCGGTGAGATCACCGCCTCGACCCGATCGGTCCCACGGTGCTCGGAGCCGTCCGCGCCCGCCCCGGGCGAGCTGCGCGCGAGGTTCGAGGAGGCGGTCGATCGCGTACTTCTGTCCGAACGGCCGATCGGTGTGGCACTGAGCGGAGGACTCGACTCCACGATCCTTGCCCGTGTGCTGGCCCGCCGGGGCGTGCGCCACATGCTCACGGTCAGTGTCTGCCCGGAAGGTACGGGAGACGGGGTGCGCTCACTCGGTGAGCTCGGCCTGAACGACGGGGCCGTGGCCACCTGGCGGCACCACTGGACACCGTTCGGCCCCTCCGACCTGCTGGACGGCCTGCCGTCGGCGGTCAGGGCGTTCGGTGAGCCGGTCGCCATGACGAGTGTGCCGATGTACGCGGCGCTGGCGAAGCTGGCCGGGGCCAGCGGGATCACCGTGCTCCTGGTCGGCGAGGGTGCGGACGAACTGTTCGCCGGATACAACCGCTACGTGCCCCTCTACGCTGGCACTGTCGGTGACCCGGTGGACTTCTACCTCTCGCAGGAGCGGCTGAAGCTGGTGCGGGAGCTGATCGGGCCCGACTTGGCGGAGGCCGCCGCCGACGCCCTGCGGGCCGCCGTGGGACGGTCCGAGGCGGTCGCCGAGCAGCGGCACGGCAGGCGACCCGGCTCCGTGGAGGTCGTGCGGGAGTTCGAGTACGAGCACAGCCTCGAACCCCTTCTGCGGAGGACGGACCACCTCCTCATGGCCGAGGGGATCGAGGGGAGGACCCCGTTCCTGCACGCCGGGATCCCGGACCTCGCGAGGCGATATCCGTCGTCGGCCCTGGTCCGCGGGAACCTGACCAAAGCGGTCCTGCGGGAGGAGTTCGCGGACCTGCTTCCCTCCCACTACCGGGAGATAGCGAAGCAGCCGTTCCGGGCCCCTGTGCATCGCTGGTTCAGCGGTACCGGACTGCCTCGGATGGACAGCGCCCTGGCCGGGGCGACGGAGCCGCTGTACCACGGGCTCGGTGTCCTACCCACGGGCGTGCGGACACTGCGTGACCGCCTCGCCCAGGGGGACCCCCTCGCCTTCACCATGGCCTTCGGTCTGCTGTGCGCGGCGGAATGGATCTCCTGGCTTGAGGAGTCGCCCACAGGAGAGGAAGAGGCTTCCTATGCCGGACGTTGACCCCGCCTCCGGGGAGGATCGCCGCATGGTCGTGGCGCTGCACGGATACGGCGGCACGGGTGCCGACATGATCCGGTCGCTTTCGGCGGTCCGAGCGGGGAGGCACGACGTGGTCATGGTGGCCCCGGACGGCCCCCACCACCCCGAACTCGCTCCCGAGGGACGCGCCTGGTACCCGATCACGTCGCAGGAGTCGTTGATCGCGCGGTGGTCCCGGGAGCTGGCACCGGAAGTCGCACGGTACGTGGAGTGGGAGCAGGAGCGGTACCGGATTCCGGCGGAGAGGACCGCACTGGTCGGCTTCTCTCAGGGGGTCTCCGTGGCCACGGCGGTGCTCGCCGGGTTCCGGGTCGCGCGGCGCGCCGTGTTCGCCTGCGGGAGGATCCTGGGCGGTGACCTGATGGAGCGCACCGGGTCCGGCGAGATCGATGTCCTGGTCGTGACGGGTGGGAGCGATCGCTTCGTCCGGGGTGAGGACGTCCGGTCGGACACCGCCCCAGGGCGGGACGGAACGCGGTTCCCCCATGTGGAGGTTCCCGGGCTGGGTCACGAGTTCAACAACGAGGTCGCGTGGCTGTCCATCGAGCACGCGACGCGATGAGAGTGGGGATCGACAATGATTTCTGAAGACAGGTTCCTCGAACTGAGTCAGCAATTCCTTCTTGAACGGCTGGGGGACAAGGCGGCCCACGTCGACGCCGACACCGAACTGGTCGAGTCTGGCCTCCTGGACTCGCTGATGGTCCTGGAGTTCTTCTTCTTCCTGGAGAACGTCAGTGGAACGACGGTCAAGCCGGAGGAGGCGACCGTCCAGTCCCTGTCCACTCTGCGCGGTGCCTACCGACTGGTGGTGGCGTCATGAGCCTGACCATCGAACAGGTACTCGCCGGCTGTGAGTGGCAGCGCGATCTGTGCCGTAAGAACGGCGCACCGACCTACGTCGCCCTCATCGACGAGCTGATCGACCGTCTCGGTACGGACAACACGGTCACGGGGCTCCTGACGGAGGACGGTCAGAATCCCATCCAGTCGGCCCTGTGCCTGAGGCTGTTCGGTGCCGTCAACCGGATCGCCATGGATGAATCCGCGGACTGGATCACCGACCACTACCCCACGCTCGGCGGTGAGTCCGCCCCGGAACGCGTGGTACCGGAGTTCTTCGACTTCCTCCTCGGCAACCTCGACGCCGTCCGGGAACAGATGGGCATCGCCGTGCAGACCAACGAGGTGGGACGCGCGGCTCCCCTCTCGGCCGCGATGAACTACGTCGCACACGCCACCGGCCGCCCACTCCGCCTGCTCGAGGTCGGTGCCAGCGCGGGACTGAACCTGCTCCTGGACCGCTACTTCGTGGCGGGTCCGCGGAACTCGTGGGGGCCCAGGGACTCGGCACTGCGGTTGGAGGGACACTTCGCCTCGGGGTACCCGGAGGCGGTCGCGTCCCCCGATGTCGTCGAGCGCCGCGGTTGTGACCTCAACCCGATCGACGTTCACGACCCGGCCACGCCGAACCTGCTGCGCTCGTTCGTCTGGCCGGAGCACGTGGAGCGCGCGCGTCGACTCGGAGCCGCGCTGGAGGTGGCCAGGTCGGCGCCACGGCTCACGATCGACGCCGCGGACGCCTACTCATGGGTCTCCGAACACGTTGAGGACTCCGTGTCCGGCCGCACCACGGTGGTCTTCCACTCGATCGTGCTTCCCTACTTCGATCCGGACGAACGCGCCAGGTTTACCAAGCTCATCTGTTCCCGGGGGGAGGGGACGGACGAGGACCGGCCCCTGGCCTGGATCTCATTGGAGCCGAGTGAGGAGGATTCCAGCGTGGTCGACCTGACCTGTGAGATCTGGCCTATGGGCACGAAGGTACTGCTGGCCAGGACGACCCCGCACGGGACCCATGTGCGCTGGGATCCGCAGGACCTTCTGACATGAGTGCGGTGGTCGGTTCGCTGGCCAGTGCGATCGGCGTACCCACGCCGCTCACGGAGCTCCCAACCGGAGCCATGCCGTCCGAGGTGGCCGGTGAGCTCATGGACCGGGGGCAGAAGCTGTGCCCGGTGACCGATGACGAGATGCCGTTGGTTGAGGCGTCGGTCAGCAGATCGCTGGCCGACGCCGGCGTGGACCGCCGGTCGGTGGGCCACGTCCTCGTAGCGACCGAGACGATGACGGTCAGCGGATCACGGGACGCGCACGAGCGGGTTCGCGGCCGGCTCCACAGGACGCTCTCCGGACTGGGCCTCGGCCATGCGCCCGTGACGGCACTGACCTTCGGCGGGTGCAGCGCCGTGATGACGGCGCTGGAGTACGCCGCACTGCTGGTGGAGAGGGAACCCGGCGGCTGCGTTCTGGTGGTGGCCATCGGCCGGATGCACGCCGGTGACTCCCGGGTGCTCGCTCCCGCCATCTCAGCCATCGGCGACGGCGTCGCCAGCTGTGTCGTCCTGGCGGAGGGTACGGGGTGGCGCGTTCGCTGGATGCTGCGCCAGGCGTTCCTCCAGACGGCGGAGTTCGACCAGGCGGCGGACTTCGGCCCCACGCTGGTCGTGCTGGGGCGTGCGTTGCGCTCGTTGCGCGGGGAAGCCGAGAAGCACGGCCTGCCGGACCGGCCGCGTCTCGTGTGCAACAACTACGGACTGCCGACAGTACGGCTATTCAGCAGCACGTTGGGCGTTCCTGCCGACGACGTGTTCACGGACAACATCTCGCTGCTGAGCCATCTGGGCACGCCGGACATCCTCATCAACCTGGCGAGCCTGCCCGAGACCACGACCGACGTTCTCACCCTGGCCACCGGGCCGGCCGACTGTGTCCTGGCTTCCTTGGAAAGGACCCGTAGTGACCCTGTTTGACATCTACGAGCGGCTCGCCGAGCGGACACCGGATCACCCGGCGATCAGCTATCACCGGGAGCCCCACGCCGGAACGGTGCTGACCTGGCGGGCCCTGGCGGACCGGAGTTGGGAGATCGCCGACAAACTGGGCCCGGCGGGTGTCGAGGGCGGCGGCCGGTGCGCGGTGGTCATGACCGACCACCCCGACACCGTCCCCACGGTCCTCGCCGTCTGGAGCCTGGGCGCGGTCGTTGTCCCGATCGACAGCCAGTGGGGCACGGACACCAAGCGCTCGGTGCTGGCGCTCAGCGGCGCGGACGTCGTCCTCGACGCAGAACGGGACACGTGCGTTGAGAACTCCGAGGCGAGGGGAGGCGGTCCCGCGCTCCCGCCCGGGACCGCGATGATCAGTTACACCTCCGGGTCCACATCGGATCCCAAGGGCGTGGTCCTGACCCACGGGCAGCTCCTCCACGCCTACGAGTCCGCCGGTCGGGCGTTGAGGGACCTGCTGGGGCACCAGCCGTCCCGTTTCGGGGTGTCGATGCGCATGTCCGGTCTCGGCATTCTCGGTATGAACTACCTGTGGCCTGCGGTTCTGGGGATGTCCGTCGAGGTCCTTCCCGAACTCACCCTTCTGTCGGCGAGCCGGTACTGGACGGAGCTTCGCGCCCACGGTGTCGAGGTCACCTATCTGGTACCCGCCCTGGTGGAACTCCTCAACAGGGTCGCGACCGACGAGGGAGCTGAGGGAGAGGGGAGCCGCGAGACGGTGGTGTGCCTCAGCGGCGGCGCCCCTCTGTCCCCTTCGGCCCACGCCTCCTTCCAGGAGCGGTTCCAGGCGATCCTGCTCAACGTGTACGGACTGACCGAGGCCTCCTTCGCCGCGTTCTTCGGTGACAGGGACGCGTCCGGGCGGGGCACCCTGTCCATCGGGCGGCCCGCCACGGTCGACGCCCGCCTGCGTGGTGCCGACGGTGGCGTCGTCGACGGGCCGGGTGAGGGCGAGCTCGAACTGAGCGGACCGGCCGTGAGCTGCGGCTACCACGACAACCCCTCCGCCACGGAGGAACTCGTCCACGACGGCTGGCTCCGCTCCGGTGATCTGGCGAGGCGTGACGCAGAAGGCCGGTACTGGATCGTCGGGCGGAGGAAGGACGTGGTTCTCAAGGGCGGGTTCACTGTGCACCTGCACGAGGTCGAGGAAGCGGCGGGGCTGCTTCCCGGGGTCCTAGAGAGCGCGGCGGTGCGGCTCGACCTTCCCACCGGTGAGGACATTGGCCTACTGGTCCGTTCCGACTCCGCCTGGGACCGGCTAGTTCCCGGCGCGGTTGTGGCGGCGCTGGAGGAGAAGTTGGGACGTCAGCGGGCTCCGCGTCGTGTGGCCGTCACCGTTGACCCCCTCCCCCGGCTCGGTCAGGAGAAGATCAACAGGCGGGAGGCACTCGCCCTCTGGAGAAGGCTGACGTCGGACTGACCGACCGGCGGAACCCATCACATCTACAGCTCACCCCCACAAAGTGAGGAGTCCCGTGTTTACCGTTGACACCGACAGATTCAGGTCCACCGGTCTTCTGGAGCTCGGCCCCTGTCTCTCTGACGACGACCGTTCCCGGATCCTGCGGCACTTCGACGCCTTGGACGGCAGTGATCGGATCTCCCCCGGCTACCAGGCACAGTACGACGGGGAAGGCGAGGCGCGCAGACTGAGGAAACTCCGTCGTCTGCTCTGGAACGACCGCAAGTTCTTCGGCCCGATCATCAACCGGACGGGCGCGCCCGAACTAGCCGAGGCGCTCATCGGCCCGACCGCGGTGGCGATCCTGCACGCGGCCTTCCTCAAGCCCGCGCGCGTGGGCACCCATGTCGCCCCCCACCAGGACCAGGCGCTGTGGAACGAGGAGTACCCGGGCGCGTTCAGCATGTGGATGGCCCTGACCGAGGTGTCTCCCGCCAACGGCGGCCTCTACGCCTACCCGGGCTCCCACGCCGACGGGGTCATCAAGCACGCCGATGACCCGGACCATCCCTGGCACGAGAGTCTGACGCACGTCGCGGACCAGCTCGGTGAGCGCCACGACTTCATCCTGAAGCCGGGTGAGGCCGCCGTCTGGGACCGCCTGCTCGTGCACGGCAGCGGTCCCAACGAGTCCGCCGACGACCGTCGCGGCATGGTGATCGTCTTCGCGGACGGAGCCGCGGAGGGCTTCAACGCACGCGACGTCATGACCCTCGAGGAGATCCTCTCCCTGGCCGACGTGTGAGAACCGGAGTCGGGGATGCACCGAACCTGGAGGTTCGCGCTCGCGTGAACATCCAGGCTCGCGTGCTCGGGAGGTGCTTGTTCAAGTTCCCGAAGCGGAAGATGTCAAGTCAAATGAGACGTTGACCTGGTCGAACACTCTGTGGCGTGTCCTCCCGGTGGCGGGCCGGGTCGTTGATCCACACCGTCTCGGGCAGCCGCGGCGGTTCCGGCCGTCGCGAGGACCGCTCCGGATGGGCGGCATAGGCCTCGGCCAGAGTTCGGGCCCGCTGCCGCCGCACCTGGTCGGCGGTACCGAAGTGCACCGACGCCGGGGTGTGGTACCCGACCCCCGAATGACGGTGCTCGTGGTTGTAGTAGGCCATGAAACCCTCCAACCACTCACGGGCGTGCGTGAGGGAATCGAACCGGTCGGGGTGGTCCGATGCGTACTCGAGGGTCTTGAACTGCGCCTCGCTGTAGGGGTTGTCGTTGGAGTTCTTGGGCCGCGAGTGCGACCGCTCGATGCCCAGGTCCAACAACAGCTGGGACACCTCCTTGGAGGTCATCGCCGCACCCCGGTCGGCGTGAACCACCCCGGGCGCCACCCCGTTGGCGGCGGCCAGGCCGGCGATCAGCTCCGCCGCCCGCGCCCCCGATTCGGCCCGCTCCACCGTGAAAGCGGCCACGTACCGCGAGTAGATGTCGATGACCACGTAGGCGTGGAACCACACCCCCTTGCGGGGGCCTTTGAGGCGGGTGATGTCCCAGGTGAACACCTGCCCCGGGCCGTCGGCCCGTAGTTCGGGCACGGTCTTGGGCGGATGGGTGGCGGTGCGGCGGCGCTCGCCGGCCTGGCCGCGGGAGCGCAGGATCCGGTACATGGTCGAGACCGAGCAGTGGTAGCGGCCCTCGTCCAGTTCCCGGGCCCAGATCTGGGCGGGCGGCAGCTCGGCGTAGGGCTCGCTGTTCATCAGCTCCAGCACGGCGGCCCGCTCATCGTCGGCCAGTGCCGCCGGGTGCGGGGCCCGCGGGGCCGCCTCTTTCGGTTCGGGTGGGTGCAGGCGCCGGTGGTGGGTGGCGCGGGAACGGCCCGTTAGGCGGCATGCGGCCACGACGCCGATACCGCCGCGCAGGCCCTCCACCGTCTGGTGCAGGACCGGTTCAACGTGGGTGTTCAGTCCGCGCTCTTGGAGAGTGCCTGCAAGAGCGCGGAGGCTTTTCCCGTCACCTCCAGGGCGTGGTCGCGGTCGGCTACCTCCTTCTCCAGTTTGGCGATGCGGGCGCGCAGCCGGTCGGCCTCGACCTCGGCGGGGTGCTTCTTGGAGCGTGCGGACGAGGTGCGGCGGTCGGTGAGCGCGGTGAGGGCGCCGGTGTCACGGGCGTTCTTCCATTCCACGATGTGGGAGTGATAGAGGCGCTCGCGGCGCAGCAGGGCTCCGCGTTCGGTGCCGGTGGTGCATGCCTCGTGTTCGGCAATGATGCGCAGCTTGTACTCGGCGGTGAAGGTCCCGCGTTTGGGTCTGGGGGCCGGGTCGGTGGTGTCCTGGCTGGTCATGTGGGTGGTGCTTCCCTGGTTTGGCTCTGTCTGTCTAACCAGGCACGGAGGGATGTTTCATCCCAAACCGACAGAGAGGGGTCAGGCCGAGGCTCGCGGCGCAGTGCCGCAGGTCGTGGAGCCGGATCGGTGGCACGTCCGCTGCGGCTGTGAGCCGTGTGAAGCGGTGCCGCAGGGCGTTGCGCGTCACCGGTTCGCCCCGAGGGTTGGTGAAGACGTGGCCGCTGTGCGTCCACCGCAGCCCGGCTTCCCAGCGCTCCTGTTCCTGTACCCGGTACCAGCGGCGTAGCGCGGCCACGTTCTCCTGGCCCAGGTGGAAGGTCCGGTAGCTGCGCGGTGTCTTCGTACCGCGGATGGTGATGATGCCCGGCTCGCTGAGATCGAGGTCCCGCCAGAGCAGGTTCGTCAGCTCGTTGCAGCGTGGGCCGCGCGTCATCGCCAGCTGGAACAGGGCGTACTGGCGGTCGCGGGTCTCTTGCAGGTAGTCGAGGAACTGGCCGCACTGCTCGGGGGTCCACACCATGACGGTGGCCGGTTTCCTTCCGGTTTCGCGCCAGTGGGTGACCCTGGGCTCGGTCCACACGAGTGCCGGCTCCTCGACCATCTTCGGCAGGCCGGCGTTCCAGGCCGGGTTGTGGGCTATCAGCCCGGTCTTGCATGCGCGTGTGAGTCCGGAGCTGATGATGGAATGCACTTTCCTGATGCGCTTCGCGCTCAGCGGGTACTTCCATGTCCCTTTGCGCATTGGCGCGTCGGGGCCCGTCTTCGACGGAGCCAGGCGCTCCGCCATGAGGGCGACCGAGGAGTTGGACTCGATGCCGTCCGCACCGAGTGCCGCGTACAGGCAGCGCAGGTGGTGGGTCGTCAGCCTGACGAGCTTCACATGGCCCAACGTCGGTTGGACGATGTTGCGGATGACACGCTCGTAGTCAGCGAACGTCGACACGGCGAGCCGCGGACGCTGCCGGGCGAGCCAGTCGTTGAAGTGCGACTCCACCGTGATCTTGTGCGCGGAGGGGACGCCGCCGTAGCTGGTACGGGAGATTTCGTGGCGGAGGGTCTCCTGGGCTTCCGCGCGTGTGCGGAACGGTCCGATCCTCACCTGTCGTCGCTTTCCGTCTGCGGTGGGAACATCGAAGCGCGCGTACCATTTCGCATGCCCTGGCTTCTTGAACTTGGGGCATGCCTTTTTGGGGTACGGTCGCTTCGTCTCTGGGTTGCGGCACCAACACAACTGACTGATGTGGCCGTTGATGTCAACCTCCTGGGTGGGGTTGGGGGTGACGTTTGCAGATGTTCCCCAAGATTCGCATTCGGAATCCCCGGCTTCTAATTTATGTAACTATGTGATGAATTGGCGTTCTTGCCCGTATGGCCTGTGTTGTCGGTGTTGGGTCGCCTCTTCCGTTCCGGCCTTAGGGGAATGCCTTTCCGGATGGGGCTGAAAGGAATCGGTTTTGCTTTTCTGATCATGGTGTCCTCGGGTTCGCTGTCTTTCGGGGATGTGAATCACATGGGATCTCTGCGGGGCGGCTGGGTCCTGGGCTGGGGTCGGTCCGCGTCGCACGCGCATGCCGGCCTGGGCCGAAGGCCACCTGTCGGTCGGCGTGGGCCCCGTGCGCAGGTGGTGCTGGTGGGGGCCGCGCGTGGTTGAACCGGTTGGGTGGTGTCATACCGTCGTAGCAACACCGCAGGTCACAGGGGTTGCTCATGCAAGAACGAC
>NZ_JBHMIV010000061.1:0-8967 GCF_048060475.1 Nocardiopsis sp. LOL_012
GGGGCGGGGGTTTTCGGGGAAGGGCAGGTCGAGCAGGCCGTTGGGGTCGTAGGGGCGTTTGCTGGATCGTTTGAGGAAGGCCAGTGGGTCCTGGCCGTCATCGGGGTGTTTGGGGTCCAGGCCCGGCAGCGGCGGGGTGGTTTTGGGGTCGAAAAGGTTCCAGGACGGGGATGGTCCGGGTTCTTCGCTGTTGGGTGCGGGCGGGGTGTCCTCGGTTTCTCCCAGCGGCCACACCAGCGCCTCCTGGCCGACCGTCGGTTCGTGCCCGTTTCGGTCAGGTGAGGCTCCGTTGGCGTATTCGGCCGTGTCGGGGAGGTCGGTGCGCATGATGTGGACGGCGTTGTGCCCCGAAGGGGTCGCTATCGGAGCGTCGTCGGTGCCGTCGAGATGGAACCACTCCGGATCCGTCTCGCTCTCCGAACGGCCCTGGTGACTCATGAGCGTCCGCCACCGGCTCTTGAGGCCGTCGTACTCCTCCTGGAAGCGTGCTCTGTCGTCGCTCAGATGGCCGAGGCGGTCCTGCGCTTCCCGCAGCGCGGTTCGGAGGTCGCCCATACGGGACTCCAGTCGGCCCAACCGGAGGTCGAGCGCGTGCCGCTCGTCGGTGACCTCTCGCAGGTCCGCCCTGGCCTGTTCGGCGCGTGCGTCGGCGTCGCGGGCCGCTGCGGCGAGTTCGGCATAACGCTCAGCGGTGCCCTCCTGCCGGGTCCGGGCCCGCTCCAGGGCCCGCTCGGCCCGCTCGGCCTCCTCCCTGGCGGCCCGTTCGGCCTGCTCCGCTCTCCCCGCCTCGCCACGTGTCCGCTCGGCCTCGCGCCACAGCGCCTGGAGGTCCTGCCGGGCGCGCTCCTCGTCGCGCCCGCGCTCGGCCAGGGCCTTGGTCAGGGCGTCCGCTTCCCGACGGGCCTCGGCAAGGGAGCGTTCGGCGCTCTCAGCCTCCCGCTGACGGGCGTGGGAGGCGTCGTCGAGGTGTCCGATGGCGATGTCCCAGGCGTGGAGCGCCTCGGGAGTGCTCTCCAAGGGATGTTCGCCCCACCGTGTCTCGTAGGCCCGACGGGCGTGTTCGTGCTCCCTGACCGCGCTGTTGGCACGCGACTGCAGTTCGGGGAGCCGTTCGACCAGGTCGTTCAGGCGCCGTCGGTCGTGTGCGTCCTGCCTTCGCCGCTCCTGGAACCGGGCCTGGGCTTCGTCGTGGCGCGTCTGCGCGTCGTGGGCGGTGGCGGCGGCCCGAGCGGTCCGTTCGGTGGCGGCGACGGCCTCCGCTTCCAACGCTTCATGGCGGTATCGGGCCTCATCGGCGGCACCGGCCGCATTCCGTGCCCGTTCCGCTGCGGCGTCGGCCTCGGTGCCCGCCTGCGCGGCTTCCCTCTCCGTCCGGGCGCTCTCGGTCTGCCTCTGGCCGAGATCGGCCTCGACCTGGGAGAGCCGGTCGCCGAGCTGGCTCTGTTCCAGCGCCAGGCGCATGAGCTCGGCGTCGGTGGCCTCGGCCCGCTCCCGGAGCGGCTCCACCACGATGTCGAGCCGTGCGATCCGCGAGGCGAGTGCGCCGCCTCGCCGCCTCAGGTCGGCGATCTCCCGAGCCGTTTCGGCGATCCGGTCCGAGGCGTCGGCGGGCGGGGTGCCGGTGCCCTGGTCCGTGCCGCCGGAATCCTGACCGAGTGTGATGTTGAGTTCGGAAACGAAGCGGTCGGCCAGATTCTCCTGGCCGCGGTCGGTCCTGGCGGCTGTCCGTGCCGTGCCGTCAGGTTCGGCGGCCTCATCGATCGTCTCCAGGACAGGACCGGAGGCACGGCCCCTGCCGAAGCTTCCCCCGCCGCTCTCCCGGCCTGCGAGACTGCCACCACGGGTGCCCTGCTCGCCTCTGGTGTCGCCCTCCGAGGTGTCCGCGGGGCCGGCTGTGCTGGTGGGTACGGGCGCAGGGGCGTCCGTTCCGGTGCCCCGACCGGGGGCCTCGCCTTTGCTCTTGGCGTCGTCTGGTCGCGCGGCGGCTTCACGCAGCTCGTTCAGGGCCGTGACCCAGCGGTCCGTGACCCGTTCGAACTCGATGCGGCGCTTGTCCTGGACGGCTTCCAGCCGCTCGTACTCCTGCCGAGCCTGCGGGTTCTCGGGGTCGGCCACGTACGCGGCGGCCACGGGCTCCAGGGACCTGCGCGCCTCCAGGTAACCCATCTCCGCTGCGCTGACCTCCTCCTGGACCAGGTGCAGGCGCGCGGTCAGCGGCTTCAGACGGTCGGAGTGCTCCTGGCCGATGATCCCCAGACGGACCGCGTCCCCCTGGGTGATCCAGCCGCTCACCTTGGTATCGGTGTGTCCCACCTGCCAGCGGGCGGGCGGCTTGGGCTGTCGGCCCAGTGCCTTGCGCACACCGTCCTTGACGTATCCCGCCGCCCTGCGGAAAGCGGAGCCGCGCAGTTGAGACGTGGCGCCGATCGCCCACTTGGCGTCCAACTCCACCAGGAGCATGGGGCCCAGACGGCCACGGGTGAAGTCGGGGGCGTCGGCGGGGTGAGCGCCGCGGTTGTCCCCGCCCGCCGATACCGAGGTGGACGTCCCCGAGGCCGAACCGTAGATGTTGGCCGTGTGGTCCTCGTAGATCGGCGACTGGTCGCTGCGGCCCGCCGGGCGGGCGTCGAACGTCTTGGACAGAGTTCCCGTGTGGCCGAAGGACGTCGACGTGGACTCGTCCTCGTTGTGGAAGTCGTTGATCCGCCCGCTGGGGGCGACGTCGAGGATCCTCGCGGAGGAGTGGTCCGTCAGCGCCTTGAAGGTCCATTCGGTCCGACCGATCCGGATCAGATCGGTGTTCTCATGGGTCGCCTGAGCGTAGAGCGCCTTGAGGGCGATCTCGTTGAGGCTCTGGTCGATAGCGTTGTAGCGCGTGTTCAGGCCCAGCTTGTGGGCGGTGTGCTCGCGTGCCGACCGGATCGCCTCGGGGGTGTAGCGCCCGTCCGCCACCGCGTTCGGGGGCGGGGTCCACCCCAGGGACCTGGCCACCACGACGTGTGCGGTGTCGCGTACCCGCTGGCCGCTGTTCTCGACGGCGGTGGGGACCACGAGCGGATAGCGTTCGGGGGCCTGTCCCTCCGGTGTGTTGTCCCGTGTCCACGTCCGCATCATCTCGTTCAGGGACGCGTAGACGTCGTTGACGGGGCGCTCCGGGGCTTCGGTGTCCCCGGTACGCCGGTCTCCGTCGCCGCCCGCGCTGTCCGCCCGGGCGCGGACTGTGCCGGTGGAGGCGGTCGCGGGGGGCTGGGGCCGGTCTCCGCCTTCACTCCCTCCGGCTCGGTCGCCGAGGAGCTCGATGTACGAGGTGGGATAAACGGTCTCCACACGGCCCGCGTCGCCGCTGCCGCTGAACTCTCGTCGGTCCGTGGCGGCGGGCTGTTCGTACAGCACCCGGTTGGCCAGGTTCTGCTTCGTGGAGAACGTCAGGTCGAGGGTGAGCCGACTGTTCTGGCTGACCTTCACGTAGGGGGTGTCCAGGGCCAGGTCGACCAGTTGCGATTCCGACCGCGACTCGGACCGCGCGACGGTGCGCGAACCCCCCTTGCTCAGGTACGCGGCCGGTCCGGTGATGTAGGGGCGGCTGTCGTTCGGTGACTCCGACATCGGACCGTCGCCGCCGGGGTGGAAGGGCATCGGGGTGAGCAGCAGGTTCTCCGTGCCCGCACTGCCTGCGGGGGAACGGGAGACGTCCCTGCCCGAGGACACCTCCCACTTGTGCTTCTCCCGGTACTCGTTGGTGTTGCCCAGGTACTGGACCTCGGTGTCGGAGGTGTCCAGGCGTACACGGACGGTGGCCTCCAGCGCCAGCGGGGCGGTCGCGGGCGAGTTCATGTGGGCCAGCGACTGGTCGATGGCCCGGACCCGCACCGGGACGGGGATACCGCTGTTGGGGACCTGGCCGAGCTGTGAGGTGAGGGCGTGCAGCACGCTGTTCCTGCTGCCGACGGTCAGCTCCCACCCCTCCGAGGCCAGGTCGTCGACCAGGTTCTGGAGCGCGACCCCGGGATCGGCGGGCTTGGTGCGCTTGCCCGAGTTCTCGAACCCGGGCCGTACCCGCACGTTCTCCGGCGTTCTGGGCTCGGGTTGGGGCTCCAGGACCAGTGTCCCGTCCCGGTCGACGACCCTGTCCTCCACCATCCCGGCGTGCATGGCGTCGCGGACGTGGACCAGGCCGGACAGCAGGTCGGAGACGTGTGCCTGCCAGCCGCGGAAGTGGGGGAGCCCGGGGAAGGTCGGCCCGATGCTCCAGTTCTTGATGAACTCCAGGGCCTGTCTGACCGTGCCTGAGGCGGTGAACGCGTACGAAAGCGGAACCTTCGGCAGGAAGGAGATCTGCTGTGAGTAGGACCTGCTCTCATTGTGGCCCCATGACTTGGCGAAGAGGCTCCAGCCCGCGCCCGGTCCCAGGAAGGGGATGGGTTTCAGGCCGTCGTTGTTGGTGAGCGGCTGGTTCGGGTCGGGGCCGTCGCCGGGCTGCGGGTTCCAGTGGTTCGCCCAGCCCAGGCCCACCGCGTTCAGGTTGACGGGCCACGACGTGACCGAGCCGTCGGCCAGGTTCAGGGTGGTCCTGTCCTCCCAGATGACCATGGCGTTGGAGTGGGTGAAGGTGTCGACGGAGGTGATGTCGACATCGGTGGCCACTGTGGCGCGTACGTCGTGCGGGGACCAGAAACCGCCACTCGTTTCGAAGCGGACCCGGGTCCCGTTCTTGGCCGCGGCCAGGACCTGGGGGGAGACCGCGGTGGGCAGGAGCTCCTTGTTGCCCTGCGCTCTCCGGAGGAAGTGGTCCATCTTGCGGCTGAGGCCGTCGTGTAGCCGCCTTTCGCGGTAGCCCCGCGACAGTGCCTGGTAGGTCTGCTCCAGGATGTTCGTGAGCCGGTCGTCGTTCTCGGTGCGAAAGTGCGTCTCGAAGCCGTAGACGCTGGCCGAGAGCTTCTTCATCCGTTCCGCGCGTCGTTGCGCCCGGTTGCTTTCGCTCGTGGGGGCGGCGGATTCGGTCTGTTTCGTGTCTTCGCGTGGGGTGGTGAGGGTGTTGTCCGGTGCGGTGGCAGGGGTGTCCTCGCGTGGCGTGGTGGTGGAGGGACCGGCTTCCTCCACGGCCTCGCGCGGGGTGACTCTGACGTGCCGGGGCGTGCCCGTCTGAGCGCCGTCCCGGGTGGTGTTCGCCGTGTCCTCGCCCGTGGCGTCTGTCGGCGGGGAGGGTGCTTCCGTCCGGTTACGGCGCTTCCAGAAGTCGCGCCGCCTGCGGACGGTGTCGGCGCCGGGCTCCGTGCCGCCCTTGATCATCCGCTCCGCCTGGTCGTGCGGGAGCGGTTGGATGTCCCGCGCCCTGGGGTTCCACGGGTCGGAACGGCCCGTTGGGCCGGAAGCCGGCTCCGTCGGGGTCTCCACGATCAGCCGGCTCCGGAACGGGGCGCCCAGGAGGGGGAGCCCTCGTTCCCGCAACGGGCGGTCGCTTCCGCGGGGCCTGCCGATGTCGTCGTACTCGTACAGCCGGGCGTCGAAGGTGGTCGATGAGTGCCACACATCCGACTCGTCCGGGAAGTAGACGCCGTTCTCCGACCAGTGGCTGAGCTCTTGGCCCTGGCCCTCCGACCGCGCACGCCCACCCGACAGGGACACCGCCGGGTAACCGCCTCCGTCTGGGAGGCCGCCCACGTCGTAGTTGTCGCTCTCCCAGACGAACATCCCGCCGCCCAGGGCCAGGGAGTGGCCGTACTGTTTTCCCCGGCCGCTCGACCGGCCCGCCGTGCCCCGGAGCTCCCCGCCCAGCCACCCGTCGATACGGCGCACGTACCGCAGCCGATCGAAGCCCGCGGTCAGGCGCACCGTGACGAACCTGGGCCGGATGAGTTTCTCGTCGGACCTGAACAGCGAGGCCGGGTTGACGGCGGCGGGCTCGTACAGGTCGACGGTGATGCCGCCCCGGGCCAGATCGTTGAGCCCTCCGCGGAGCCCGGCCTCGGAGACCGTGTCCAGGATCTTGAGCGTGTTGAAACGGGCGATGTCGTAGTTGCGCCGCAGCGGGCGGTGCTCACGGGGCGACCGGTCGAAGTATCCGGCCTCCTCACGTCCCGGACGCCGGGCGTAGGTGTCCTTTCCTCTGGCCAGATCGGGCAGGACCAGGCCCGGACGGTGCTCGGACAACCCGTTCAGGATGTTCAGGGCCAGGGCCTCGTAGACCGTGCGCGCTTTCCCGCCGTCGCCGTCGCGGTACTGTGCCCCGTCGGGCCAGGTGAAGGCGCGCGGCGCCGCTCCGGCGAAGTGTGTGGGATGGTCGAGCGCCAAGTGGTCGAAGGGCGGCCGTGCGGGGGGGCGGGTACCGGAGGAACCGTCCCCTCCCGTCGGGGTGTCGGCGGCGGACGCGTCCTCCCTCGCCGCACCCTTGCCGGTATCGGCCGAGGACGGCCGGTCCGTTTCCGGGGTCTCGGTGCCCCGGGCCTGGCTCGGTGGGGGAGGCGGGTGCTCCCCGTTCAGGACACGGGAGTCGTTGCTGGACAGCAACTCCACCGTGTCTCCGCGGAACCTGTAGATGTTCGGGTCACCGTCGAACTGGACGTAGTAGTTGCGCTCGACCTCGTAGGGCGACATGTCGTTGGGCCCCAGGGTCATCCAGTTCACCGATCCGGCGCGTGCGGTGGCATCCCGCTCGGACCCCTGCACGCTTCCGGAGTATTCGATGAAGGGGGCGTCGACCCGCCCCGCCCGCGCCCCCGGGAAGTCGACGCTCAGCCCCATACCCCCGCCGACCCCGAAGCCGACCGTGTTCTTCTTGTTCAGGTTCGTCTCGACCGACTTCGCCGAGACGTTGACCCTCGTGTTGTAGTTGGGCTGGACCGTGTGGCCGCGGCGTGTGTAGTCGGTGGGTACCGACCACATGGTCATGACCCGCCTCGCGCCCGTGACGTCGGTGAGGCTGACCGGTACGGGGCCACCGGTCATGCGGGGCAGGCGATTGCGTAGCGCGCTCCTGGAGAACTCGCGTTCCACCTGCCTGTCGATCTCGGCGCGCCGCTCTGGTCGCGGGTCGAGGAACGACGGCAGGGTGTCGCGCATCCGATCCCGTGTGCGCTGCGGCTTGTCGACCCTGTTCAGGTAGTCGGTGACCCATGTGTTCAGGGAGGTGCCACTGCTCTCCCCGACACCCCGGATGTCTCCCACGCGGATGACGTGTCCCTGGCCCGCGCGCGGGTCGATGGCTAGGCGGCCGTCGTCGTCGCCTGCGGGGGTGAACGGGTCGCGGAGCCTGATCGAGGTGGGGCCCGTGCTCGCGGTGACGGTGTTGGGCGTGATCATGGCCAGCCCGTTCTCGGACTTCACGGTCACCGGTCTGGTACTGTTCCCACCCTCGATGGAGGCCCCCTCGCCGGTCGGCCTGATGCTCACGGTCATGTCGAGGTCCGCGACGAAGACCTCTGGCTTGCCCTTGATCTCGTATAGGGAGGACATGTCGTTGACGTTGGACACGGACTGGTTGCTCGACCGAACCCGGCTTCCCCCGGAGAAGCGGCCCCTCAGACGGGGGCCGACGCTGTTGCCGCTCGGCGTGGCGTCGACGTAGAGAGGGCTCACAGTCAGTGCCACGCCGAGCGATGCGCCGCCGCCGTGTACCCCGCTGGAGTTTTGCGAGATCGGTTCGCCGGTGACGTCGACGAATTTCAGTGTGGAACCGCCGGATGCCTCGTCCAGGGTGGTCGGGACGAGGAAGAAGTCCCCCGTGGTGGGGCGCAGCGAGACATCGACCCGCCACGTGCGCCCGTCGCCGCCGGTGGCGGTGAAGGCGCGGCCCTCGTCGCCGAAGAAGGCGTGCACGTTTCTGTTGATCTGCTCCCTCACCTGACGGTGCAGGTCGTCCTTGGCGGACTGGTCCATTCCGTGGCGCCGATCCGCCGCTCTCTCGTCGACGAACGCAGGGAACTTTTCGGGAACGATCGTGTAGGTCGGCAGTGTGTTGGCGCCCAGCAGGTAGCCGAGGTCGTAGACGGTTCCGTTCCGGTCCGGGGCCGGCCAGCTCTCATAGCCGCTGAGGGAGGGAGGGGGCGACTGCTCCTCCCGGTCACGGCCGTCGCGATCGGTCCGCTCGCCGGTGGTGCCGTCGTGGTCGTTACCGTTCTCGGTCGTGTCGGTGCGCTCCGGGGCGGATTCCTCCCGAGTCCGTGTACGGGCCTCCGTGTCGTTTTCCTCGCTTCCCGGGCCGCTGTCGGCGGTCTGGGTGGTCAGGGGGGACCTGTCCTTCTCCTTGGCCGGTGTGCCGCTTCCGTCCCCCGGCTCGTTGCCGTCCTCGGTCTCGCTGCTGGCTGGCAGGGCGTCGTTCGTGGCCGGTCTCCGATCGGTGGTCCCGGTTCGTTCACCGGTGTCGGCGGAGCCGGTGGTGTGGGTTCGGGGTGTGTCGGTCGGAGCGGTGTTGGTGGGGGTGGCCTGTCCGGCGGGGGGTGGCGCGGTGGTGCTGTGTGCGGGGGTGATCTCGGGGACGATGAAGGCGCTGGTGCTGTCAGGTGCCCAGGGCAGGGGTGAGGAAGGGAGGGGAGCTGTGCCCTTGGGGTCGAGATCGAGGCCGGTGAGGAGGGGGTTCTTGGGTTCGGTGAGGTTGAGGGGCAGGGGTGTGCCGGTTCTTGGGGTGGTGGTCCCGGGGGTGGTGGGCGCGGTGTCGGTGGATGCGGTGTCGTAGAGGCTGCTGTCGTAGAGCGTGTCGGTGTCGGTTTCCGAGGACTGCAGGGGTGGGTGGGGGGTGTCGGCTGTCTGGTCACCGGGCTGTGGGGGGGTGGCGCGGCCGGTCCCCGTGCTGGTGGGGGCGTCTTGCCGGGTGGGGGTGGTACCCGTTCCCGTGCTGGTTCCGGTGCCTGTTCCCGGCCCGGTGGGCGTGGGGTAGTTGGGGAGTTCGGTGCCGGTGGTGATGCCGGTGACGGTGAAGACGCTGATGTCGGTGTTGCTGTTGGCCCAGGGCAGGGGGGAGGAGGGGAGGGC
>NZ_JBHMIV010000062.1:0-8522 GCF_048060475.1 Nocardiopsis sp. LOL_012
CACCCCCCCACAGCCCGGTGACCAGACAGCCGACACCCCCCACCCACCCCTGCAGTCCTCGAAGACCGACACCGCCGTCCCCCCAGGCGACACCGCGACCGAAAGCGGGGGCGAAAACACCACCGCGCCCCAGAGCGGGGTGGAGCTCGGGGCCGAGAGCAGCGGTCCCACGAGCAAGAGCAGGGCCACCAACGAGCCCCCGCCCGTCCTGCCCGACACGAGCACCAGTGGGAACGGGGACCACGGCGCGGAGGGCACCCCACCCCCGGCACCCGACTACACCGGCACCGTGAACCTGGTTCGGGAGGGGACCGCCTACGACCTGGGCTACCTCCTCGACACCAGCCTGGTGCCGCCCAACCTCATCAGCACCGAACACCTCCCGGCCTTCGCCGACGACACCGCCAGGGACCCGAGCCACGGCATGGACGACGCGGCCCGCGACGACCTGAACGATCAGCTCATCGCCCAGATGGGCCATGACATGAGGGTGTTCTTCCGCGACGGCGGCCACACCTTCACCGTCACCAACGGTCAGGGGAACACCTGGCGGGTCCAGGTGTCCCTGCGCCCCGAGAATCCCCACGAGTTCTTCCACCTGCCCACGACCACGGACGACGGGGCCGGTGAGGCCAAGCTCAAGTCCTCCGCGGACACCACCGGCGACAAGATCTCCAGCAGTTCCAAGGGCAGGCACGGCAGGAGCGGAACGGTCGGGGTTGGGGTAACCGTCAGCCCTCTGTACGTCGACGTGGTGGGCGACAACGCCGTCGGCCCGCGTCTGCGCTTCCGGATCTCCGGAGGGACGCGGAGCCGGTCGACCGAGGTGAACGTCTCCACCACAAGCGACACGACGTCCACCTTCGAGCTCAAGAACAAGCCGGAGTTCTACGTCGCCGACCTGCTCATGCGGGTGAAGATCCAGCCCGGTGACACGTCCGTGCCCGTGGCCGATCCGCCCTACACCCCGTCCCCCAACGGCCTGGTGCTGGCCCTGCCCGGCGGTGTCGTACCCAGTAAGGGACCCCGGTCCATCCGGATCCTCGACCCCTTCCTCCCGGTGGAGGACGGAGACGACGGCGCGGACGGAGACGGCGCTGGTAGGGACGGAGGCCGGCTCCCCATCGACCCGCGTGCGGGACAGAGCCACCCGATCCATATCGGTGACATCCGCAGCACCGGCTCCGGCACCGCCCCGTCCCTCACCGACTGGGTCACCGACCATCTGACCCGAGCCGACCGGCCGCCCCGGAAGCGGGACCGGGTGCGCGACGCACTGACCCCCTCGTTCCTGGACCGCCACCCCGAACGCCGGGCCAGGATCGCCGACGAGGTGGGGCGCGAACTCTCCGGCCGGGCGCTGCGCAACCAACTGCCCCGGATGACCGTCGGACCGGTGCCGATGCGCCTAACCGACGTCTCCGGGAGGAAACGGATCGTGCGCATGTGGTCGGTCCCCACCGACTACACCCGCAAGGACCACACGCTCCAACCGTCGGACAACCTCAAAGGCCACATGAAGGGCAGCCCTTCGACCAAGGCCGGCGAGACCGTCCTGAGGAAGGACAACACCCTCCGGGCCACCGTCGGCGCGGGGATGAGCCTCAGCCTCGACCTGCCCGGCCTGTGGTCGACACGGGTCGACGCTCCGTACGCCGAGTACAGCCCGCGCTTCCAGTCGAGCGAGTACAGTGCCTCCTCGATCTCGGGTTCGAGGAACTGGGCGACCGTGGGTGCCAACGACTCGACCGTCTACGACGTGCGACGCAACTACTACCTCCAGTTCGACGGCGAGTCGGAGGTGTACCGGTTCCAGGGCGACACCATCGAGATCCTGACCGTGGAGGACGCGCACCTGATCAACGGCGAGGTCCCGCCCGCGGCACGGGTCTGGACACCGCCGACCGCCCCCGCCACCGAAAGTGCCCCGGCCACCTCCTCGGAGAGCGGGCCGCCCGCGGAGGGCACGTCCGCGGACACCGCCGCCGACCGCAGGCCCCGGCCGCCGCTGCCCAACCTGGCCGTGGCGAACCCGACGGACTTCACCGGGGCGACCCCGCGCACGTTCAACTGGTCAGACGGAAGCCAGTACCGAGACACGGGCGGCGGAACGCGGCGCTCGGTCTACGAGGAACTGTCCCACCAGGTTCTGACCGGGCTGGCCCGGCAGCGCCCCGGGCTGGTCCTGCCCGACCTGGCCCGAGGCAGGGCCGACTACGCCCGCAGGCCGGGCTACGAGGAGGCCGGGTACCTCGACCGCTCCCCCCGTGAGCGGCGCCTCCTGCGGCGCAACTACGACATCGCACGCCTCAACACGTTCAACGTCATGAAGACGGTCTCCGAGACGAGGCTGCGCAGCGACCTCAACGACCTGGGGCTGCACGGTGTCCCCGTCCACCTGCACGAGGCCGCCCTCGTGAACCCGGCCTCCCTGTTCAGGTCCCAGGAGAAGCTGGTTCGCCCGAAGTTCGTCACCGCACGGATCAGCGCCTCCTTCGACGCCCTGCGCCACATGCGTCCGACCGACCGGGGCGTGGCGGCCGATCTGGGCGGTTCCTCCGGCCGCTCCACCGGAAGCGGCCGGAGCGGCCGCCACGCCTTCGATCTCGGTGCCGGGGGCTTCTTTCGCAAGAACGGCCCGTACGGATCGTCCGCGGCACCCGAGTCGGTGGCGGCGGTCTCCGGATCCGCCTCGGCCGGGCGCGCCTCCGGCGCCGGACAGGGCCAGGGGATCAAGCAGTCGTCGGAGACCTCCGTCGTCTTCCCCCAGGACTCCGACGTGTGGAGCACTCAGGGGACCTTCGACGCCCGCCTGTACGAACGCGACGACATCGGCATGGTCCGAGGAGGGGGGCCGCCGCTGCGAGAACGCGGCTTGCCACTGCTGGAGAGGCCGTTCCAGGCACAGTTGATCCTGGAGACCCCCAAGGCGAAGCGGGGCGCGGACTCCGGGACCCCCTGGGCTCCACGCGCCGACGACATCCGACCGATGCCGCCCGAGGACGCCGAACGTGTCATCACCGAGCACACCCGGGCCGACCCGGGCCGGGTGCGCAGGACCCGGGACGTGCTGTCCCGGAACCGCTCCGCCGCGGCCACCACACGGACGGCCACCGACGGCGACGCGCCCGCGGCCGCGGCCACCTCCACGGACGGCGAGGCGTACACGGGGGACCGCACCGATCCGTCCGTCGGCACGGGCCCACGGAACCGAGCGGAGGACGGCGCACCGGCCGACACCGGGGCCGAACCGGGCACACACACCACCGCGGAGAGCAGCACCACTCCGCTGGCCACCACGGAAGGCGGCACGTCCACACAGCACCGGGCAGGCGAGAGCGCACCTGGTCAATCCGGCACGGAAGACACGGCACCCGCACCGCGGACCGCGGACCAGCGGCGGGCCGAGCGCATCCGGGCCCAAGCCGAGCGGCGGGCCGGACGGATACGGCGGCTCGGGGCGGCGCTCTCCAACGTGAGCACGCGTTTCCGGGTCGGTGAGGGGGAGGCGGCCCGCACCACCAGCCTGCTCGACGAGACCTACCAGGCCTTCTCCAGGGCACCTCGCGGGTGGAGCCTGCACCAGGGTTTCAGCCGCAAGCTCGAACACTTCCTCGTCGGAAGTGAGGGCGCCAAGGACGTCTTCGGCGCGCTGCTGTCCCCCCAGACGCTCTCAGCGGTGCCGGAGGGGGTCCGCACCCGTGTGGAGATGAGCGGCGGCTTCTGGTCCCCGCACCACGTGCGCACCACCGTGGCGACGGAGGTCGGCATCACCTCCATCGACTCCTTCGAGCAGTCCGACGCCATGGTCCTCCGGGAGAGCAAGACGACCCTGGACCTGTCCAGGAACACCCACATCACCTGGTCGGTCAACGCCCACGCCAGGACCGAGGGCAGGGGGCGCCTCGGCCCCGACCAGACCACCGGTTCCGGCCAGGGCACCGGCGACCGGGAGGGCGGCGCCCCGTCCACCGATCCCGACGGCCGACACCCCTTCCTCGGGGGCGGTCCCGGCGCGAACAAGAGCCTCTTCGGCAGGAGGTGGGGCGACAAGCTCGGTGAGAAGTACTCCCAGACCGTGTCCTTCGTATCCAAGATGCCGATGTCGTACCTGTTCACCGGATCCGGGGACCTCACACAGGCGCTGGAGTTCACCAAGAACTGGAGTATCGGTCCGACCTTCCCCAGAAGCGCGCGGTTCCGGGGCTGGGTCGCCCACGTCCGCGACCTGGTGTCGGGTGTGGTCCACATCCGCGATGCCCAGGCCGCCGGGCTGGTGGAG
This sequence comes from Nocardiopsis sp. LOL_012, assembly GCF_048060475.1. Classification (NCBI taxonomy): domain Bacteria; kingdom Bacillati; phylum Actinomycetota; class Actinomycetes; order Streptosporangiales; family Nocardiopsidaceae; genus Nocardiopsis; species Nocardiopsis sp. LOL_012. Next base: position 4,283 of record NZ_JBHMIV010000062.1, read on the forward strand.
GACCGGGTCGTGGAACGCGACGGAGAACTGGTGCTGGAGCCCCAGCCCGAACCGGAGACGCCACGGCACGTACGTGTGCGCCCCGGGCTGGAGGACTCGGGCAAGATGACCGTCCCGCCCGACACCGGCCCGGCGCTCCAGGCCCTGGTCGACGACCTGGCCTCACAGGGTTGGGAGCTGACCTCGGGCAGCAGGGAGGACCTCCTGCACACGCTCGGCTCCCACCTGGGGGAGAACCCCAACGCCGGGGTTCCGCTGCCGGTGAGGGTCCGTGCCATCGACCACTCGATCGGTGACCTGAACTCCCCCACCAGCGCGCCCCTGTCCCTGAACGCCACCGTCTACGTGCGGCTGGACACCTCCGATCCGCGCGTCGAGTACGTGAGCGGCAACACCGACTTCCGGGACAAGCACACCTGGGAGTCGTCCGGCTCCACAGCCCGGACCGACATCCAGACGGGTAGCACGGGGGTCCAGGGCGGTGTCATGCAGCCGGTCCCCGCCGGCGGCGACCCGTCGTCCGGAGAGGGCACCCCGGACAGCCGCCCCTACCTCATGGGCCCCGAGGCCGGGGCTGTGTCCGGCTCCTCGCGTTCCAGGGGAGACGGCAGTACGAAGGGGGAGTCCAGGACCGTCGACCTGTCCGTGGACCTGCCCTATGCCAAGATCAGCCAGAACAGCCGGGTGACCCTCGACCTGGAGATCTCCAGGAACCAGCAGATCGCCAACCGCGTGCTGGGCGAACGTCCGGGCGACTCACAGCGGCACCTGTTCACCGGGAAGGGCACCGGGGGCCGGGTGGAAACGCTCTACCCGGCCTCCTACCTGGACTTCTCCGACCCCGCCTCCGACGATGCCGGAAACGGGGGGGACGCCCCACCGCGCACGGACACCGCCACCGGGGACGGCACCGCACCGGAGCACCCCAGCAACGACACACACGCCTCCCTGCACGACATGATGCGTTCCTGGGCCCGGGGCCAGAGCAGCGACGACCAGGCCGAACACGAAGACAGCGTCCTGGTCCCCTCGGGTGTGGAGAACCGTGGGCAGGACATCCGCGACACCGCGCACGTGGTCGTGGCCAAGTCCCTGGGCTGGACCTCCCCGTCGAACGCGGTGGCGGACGGGCGCTACACCCCCGAGGCGCTCCGCTCGGCACGCGAGTACAACGCCCGGAAGCTGGGGCTGGGCTCACGCCACAACCCGATCGACCAGAGCCTGAACGCCGCCTCCCTCAAGGCGCTCTACCCGGAGGTCGCCGGGGAGGGCGCGGAACTGACCCGGATGGGGGGCACCACGTGGAGTGTCCGCGCCCTGCCGGACCCGTCCTCGGCCCGCATCCTCGACATCGCGCCGATCGGCCGGATCACCGACTCCCACCTGGACAACCGGTCCAACGAGTCGCCGGTGGGGCACGGCAGCGCCCAGGACCGGCTCCTGGACCTTCGTCCGGCCGGACGGACCGACCACTCCCCACTGCACGACCCGCACACCGGCGTCTACCACGGCTCCGCACTGGTCCCCACCTCCTCGGAAACGGGCGGCGAGAGCGTCCAGGGCGTCGAGCAGCAGGACATCCCCGATTCCAGCCGCGCCCGGATCGGCCCGGTGCTCCTCGTGGAGTTCGACGCCAAGTGGGCGGTCGGCGCCAGGTCGGAGCTGCGCAACTCGGCCTTCCGCAAAGCCGCCGGGTACGTGGGGGACAAGGTGCGCAGCGCTTTCGGACACCGACCGTCCACACCCTCCCGCTGGCAGCTCGGCCACACCGGCACCAAGGTGACCGCCTGGCTCTCGCGTGAGGACGCGGTCCGGGCGGGGATGATCAGCCAGGGCGCGGCCGACGGGCTGGCCTCCCCCATCCAGGATCTGGCCCGGGCCCAGAAGAAGCTGTCCTCCGCCGAGAAAACCTACTTGAAGGCCCGGCGGGACCTGGAGCCGGCGGCCGCGGAGTACGCCGACGCCCAAGACGACCCTCGCGTCCGAGACGAGTACCACCGCCTCGAAGCGATCCAGGACCGGCGGCGCCGGGACTTCGAGAACGCGGTGCGGGAGTGGATCGAGACCCTGGAGACCGTCCGCGGTGCGCTGAATCGTTCCGCGCCCGACGGCGGAGATCGTTCCGACCGGAGCGACGACGGAGCGTGGCCGCTCGACAACACCCCCCTGCCCCCGATCACAGAGTCGCCCGAGCCTCCGGAGGAGATCCCGCCCCGCCCCTCCAGGTCCCCCGAACCGATGGAGGTGGCCCCACCCCGCCCCTCCAGGTCCCCCGAACCGATGGAGGTGGCCCCACCGCGGCTCTCCAGGTCCCCCGAACCGATGGACGGGGCCGCGCTCCGGCGCCCTCCGGGCGCCCGACGGGCGGAGAGCGACCCTCTGGCAAGGCCGCAGCGTACCGGCAGCGGCCCCGTGGCCGGCCCCCAGCGATCGAACAGCGGTCCTGCCCCCGAACCGCAACGGTCGGACAGCGACCCGGGGAACAGGACCGGGGAAACGGCGGCCCCCACTCGTTTCCCCAGTGGATCCACCGGCCTGCGCCGCACCCCCAGCATGGCCGACAGACTCCTCCGCCTCAACGCACGCCCTACCGGCACCACCGAACCAGGCGACCCTGCTGAGGGCACCACCACAGCGGCAGGGGTCCGACGCACCGGCAGCGATCCCGGGGGCAGAGCCGGCGGTCCCGCCACAGACCTCAGCCGCTCCACCAGCGGAAGGGAGATCGCTCGCACCCCCAGCCTGTCCAGGACGCTCCGCGGCCTGAACGCACGGACCACCAATACCGCAGCACTGGCCCGGATCCAGGCCCAGAGCGAGAATCTGCTCGAACAGCGCAGCGACATCGACGTACGGATCCAACAGAACGAACAGGCCATCGATCAGCGGGTCCAGGACGCCCGCGACGCCGCGGAGCACCTGCCCGGGCTGCGCCAGGCCCTGGTCGAACTGCGCGCGGGCCTGTCCCAGGCTGACCGCGACCTCGAATCCGCGCGCGGCCGACACACCGAAGCCGACACACGGTCCGGGGAATCGGCGGAGCGGTCCCGCACCGCAGCGGAGCAGGCCCGGGCGTCGGCGAAGGCCGCCGACGACGCCCGGGTCCACCACGAGCGGCAGGCCGACGCCGCCCGAGCCGCCGCCGAACGCGCCGAGGAGGCCGAGCGCCGTGCCCAAGACCTGGAGGCCCGGCACGCCAGAGCCCGGGAGGCCGACGAACAGCGGGCGCGGGAGACCGCGGACCTCCGGGTGCGCCTGGCGGACCTGACGGAGAACGTGATCCCCGGCCTGGAATCACGGGTGAAGGACGCCGCAGCCGCCCGTGAACAGGCGCTCGGCGCCGCGAGAGAGGCCCAAGCGGCCCGGGAGTCCCTCTGGGACGAGCTTCCCAGCGAGACGGACGCCCCGGCACTCGACGCCTGGAACACGCGGTTCTCCGAACTGGACAGGACGGCGCGGGGTCGGCGCGGGGAGGCTTCGGACGCCGAAACGGTGATCGGCGAGGCCGGGCGCGCCCTGGAACAGGCCCGAACCGAAGCCGCGCGGATCCCCGGGACCTTGGACGAGCGCACCGAGCCGGAGGCCCGGGCACGGGAAGGTCTGCGGCTCCTGGAGGGGGAGGCCGATCAGGCCCACGAGAGGGCGCAGGAGGCCCACCGGAACGCCAGAGAGGCCCAGGAGCGCGCCGACCGGGCCGAACGGGACCTGGAACGGGCCCGCGCCCAGGGGCGGTCCGACGCGGTCCGTGCCGCCGAGTTCCAGGAGAGAGCACTCATGGACCGGGAAGCACTGGAGCGGGAGAGGAGGGGACTCCAGCAGGCCGAGCGGGAGCAGCGTGACCGGGCCGCCCGGGTACGCGCCCAGGAACAGGAGGTCGAGACCACCGAGACCACGCTGCGGGAGGCGAACGAGGAGGTCGACGAGCTTCGCGCGGCCGGGACGAAGCTGCGTGAGCGCGCGAGGGAGATCGGCGCCGAATGGCAGGCGGTGATGAGGCGGCTGGGCCGCCCCGCCAGCGGCACCGACCAGGACCAGTTCCGGCGCGACAGTACCGGCACCGACCGCTCCGGAGAGGACCCGGGCACGGGATCGTCGGACACCACCACCCTGGCCTTCCCCGTCCAGTTGCCGGACACCCCGCCGAACGCCATCGACCCACTGTCAGCGCTCGACCCACCACCGCTGCCGGGCCTGGACCCCAAACACCCCGATGACGGCCAGGACCCACTGGCCTTCCTCA
>NZ_JBHMIV010000063.1:0-7266 GCF_048060475.1 Nocardiopsis sp. LOL_012
GTGTGCCGTTGCGTGCGGGGGTGAGCGCGTTCGGGATGGGCGGGGTCAACGCCCACGTGGTACTGGAGGAACCCCCGGCGGCACCGGCCGCCGCGGCACCGGTGCCCCGGCGGGCCCACCTGCTCAAGGTCACGGCCCCCACGGAGGCCGCCCTGCGCCGGCTCGCCGGAGACTACGACGACCATCTCGCCGACCTCCCCGACGGGGCGTTCGCCGACTTCGTCCACACCGCCGACACCGGCCGCACCGACCACCGGCACCGGGCCGTGCTCGCGGTCGCCGACCGCGAGTCGGCCCGCAAGGAGCTGCGGGCCGTGGCCTCCGGCGAGCGGCCCGCGGCCGCCGTCCGCAACCGGTCGGTACCCACGGCCTTCGTCTTCACCGGACAGGGGTCGCAGCACGCCGGGATGGGACGGGAGCTGTACGAGTGCGAACCGGTCTACCGCCGGTCGATCGACGAGTGCGAGGCGCTGCTGAGGCCCCACACGAGCGTCCCCCTCACGGAATTGCTGTTCGGGGACGGTCAGGGCGTGCTGGACCGGACCGAGCACGCCCAGGTCGCGATCGTGTCCACCCAGGTGGCGCTCACCCGGCTGCTCGGGGCGTGGGGGATCGTCCCCGAAACCGCGATCGGGCACAGCCTGGGCGAGTTGGCCGCCGCATGGGCATGCGGAGTGTTCGACCTCCCCGATCTGCTGCGGCTGACCGCGGTCCGTGCCCGTCTGATGCAGGCACAGCCCGGTACGGGAGCGATGGCGGCGGTGACCGGCCCCGTAGAGGAGACCGAGCGCCTGCTGGAGGAGTACCCCCGCCTGGAGGCCGCCTCCTACAACTCCCCGGTGCACATGACGGTGACCGGCCCGGCCGAGGAGATCACCCGGCTGGTGGAGCGTGCGGGCCAGGGCAGGGCACGCCGGCTCAACGTCTCGCACGCCTTCCACTCCGCGCACATGGACGGCGCGGTGGGACCGTTCGCCGACGCCTTGGCGGACACGCCGATGAACGCCCCCGCCGTGCCGCTGGCCAACGGTCTGACCGGGCAGTGGCACACCCCCTCCACCGCCACCGACCCGGCGACGTGGGCGGCACAGATCCGGCACCCCGTGCGGTTCCGCGAGGGCACGCAGGCCCTGCACCGCTCCGGAGCACGCCACTTCTGGGAGGTGGGTCCGCAACCGCACCTGACCCCGCACGCCCGCGCCACCGCCGACGACGTCGAGGCGCGCTGGCACACCACGCTCCGTAGAAACCGTCCGGAACAGTACAACCTCTACCGGTCCGTCGCCGACCACCTCAACACCGGGGTCGGACACCTCGACTGGGACGCCCTGCACGCCGACAAGGGAGGACGCACCGTCACCGTCCCGGGCTACCCCTTCGCACGCCGGAACCTGTCCGTCGAACCGCCGCGGCGCTCCGCCCCGGACACGGTCTCCGGACACCCGTTGGTCGACAGCATGGACGAAGAGAGACGAGGGACCCTGTGACCAGTCGCACGCGTACCTACGGGAAGACCTTCGACCACTCCGAGGCGCTCCTCGACCAGCACCGGTTCGGCGGCCGCGCCCTGCTCCCAGCCGCCGCCCAGATCGAGATGATGCTGTTCGCCCTCCTGCGGGGGGAGCCCTTCGCGCCCAGCGAACTGCGCGCCATCGCCTTCCCCCGGCCGCTCGCCCTCGACGGGGGAGCGCGGGAGCGGGTCGACCTGGAGGCCCGGTACCACGACGGTGGCGGCGTCGACCTGGCACTGCGCGCGGACGGGAACCGGGTGCTGTCCACGGCCCGAGGCCGGAGGACGGAGGACACGCCGCCCGAGCCCTGGCGGGCGCGGGACACCGGCTCCTCCCTCGACCCCGGCGAGTTGTACGCCGCCTGGTCCGCGGCGGGCCTGGAGTACGGGCCCGACCTGAGGACCGTCAGCACGCTCACGGTCGGCGACGGATACGCGGAGGCCGAACTGGACGGTACCGCCACCGCGGGCCCCTGGCTGCTGCACCCCCACCTGGTGGACGGGGTCCTCCAGGTGGCGAGCGTGGCGGCGCAGAGCCTCGCGGACGCGGGGCGGACCCGGGTGACCGTGCCCGTGGGCGTGGACCGGCTGGCCGTGTACGCGCCCCTGCCCCCACGGGTCCGCGTCCGTGTCCGCCGCACCCGACCGCACGACGGCCGCTCCACCGTGGACGCCCACGTCCTCGACAGGGCCGGGAACGTGGTGGCGGTCATGGAGGGGGTGCGTATGCACGAGCCGGCCGCGCCCGCCGCCCCGGCGGGGCGGCCCCTGCCCGGCGGCCGGATCTCCTGGAACCCGGCCGGATCCCTGCCGTCCCGGCCCGTCGAGGGCACGTGGGTGGTTCTGCGCCCGTCGGCGGACCAGCCCTCTCCCCTCGCGGAGGAGACGGCGTGTGCGCTGCGCGAACGGGGCGCGCGCGTGGTCGAGGTGGTGCCCCCCGCGCCACGGGACGTGCGCACCCGGCTCTCGGACCGATCGTTCGAGGAACTGTGGGAACGGGTCGGCCCGGTGTCCGGGGTGGTCCACCTGAGGTCCACGGGCACGGCCCGAGACGACGGTGACGAACTCGCCGCCGGGGCGCACACCTGCCTGCACGCGATCCGCACCCTGGCCGCCCACCGCAGGGACGCGCGGTTCGCCGTCCTCACCGAGAACGCCCAGCCCGTGTCCGAGGGCGACCGTCCGGTTCCGGGCCGGTCCGCGCTGTGGGGGCTGGTGCGCACGGCCGCGATCGAGTACCCCGGTCTGGACCTGCGCCTGGTGGACACCGCCCACGGCACGGACGCGCGACAGGCCGTGGCCGACGCGCTGGGGGCCGGCCCCCTGGAGAGTGCCCACCGCGGCGGCGTGCGCCTCGAACCCTCCCTCATCCCCTTCTCCCCGCCCCCCGGAACCGGGATCCGGCCGGGAGGACGCTACCTCGTCCTGGGCGGCCACGGCGGTATCGGTGTGGAGGTCGCCGAGCGCTTCGCCCGCGAGGGGGCGGGCGAACTGGTGCTGGTGGGCCGCTCGGCCCCGGACCCGGAGACCGTCGAGCGACTGTCCGCCCTCGACTGCCGGGTGCGTTCGCTGCGCGCCGACGCCTCGGCCCCCGGCGAACTCGCCGCCGCGGTGTCGGACCTGCTCGCCGACGGGCGCGGACTGCACGGGGCCGTACACGCGGCCGGGATCCTCCGGGACGGGCTCATCCGCGGCACCTCCGCCGAGGACCTGGAGGCCGTCCTGCGGCCCAAGGTGGCGGGGACCCGCGCCCTCGCCGATGCGGTGTCCGGACTGGACCTGGACTTCGCCGTCCTGTTCGGCTCGGTCTCGGGGACCTTCGGCAACCTCGGACAGGCAGGGTACGCCGCCGCCAACGCCTACCTCGACGGCTTCGCCTACTCCATGGGACAGCCGTGGACGACGGTCTCCTGGGGCCTGTGGGGCGAGGTCGGCATGGGGGTGGAGGTGGCCGACGTGCTGCGCCGGCGCGGTGTGCGCCCCCTCGGCACCGAGGAGGCGCTGGACGCCCTCCTGGCGGTCCTGGGCGGACCCGAGCGCAGAGTGGTGGTCGCCCACCCCGACGGCAGGACCGTCCCGCACCCGGCCGCGCCGTCGACGGCGCCCGCCGACGCCCCCGCCCCGTCCCCCGCGGAGGACGGTCCTGCTCCGGCTCCCGGACTGGGGGAGCGGGTGAGGCGCCTCCTCGCCGCGCGACTGGGGCTTGACCACGTCGCCCCGGACACGCCTCTGGCCGATTACGGGGTCGACTCCATCATGAGCGTGGAGATGGCCGAGGAGCTGTCCCGGGCCGTGGGCGCGGATCTGCCCGCGACCCTGTTCCTGGAGTATCCCGACGCCGCCGGCGTCACCAGGGCGCTGACAGAGCGGCACGGGGTCAGAGCCCCGGAGCCGGTCGGGCCCGGGGACGCCACCGCGCCGAAGACCGGTCCAGTCGGGGCCGGACACCCGTCCGTCGCCTCGGGACCGGAGGAGGCCCTGAGCGGCGAACCAGCCCCCGCGGCCTCGGAGGCGGAGCGAACGGCGGCGGACCGCGCTGCCTCCGCGCAGGCGCGCCCGCGTCCCGAGGACATCGCGATCGTCGCGGTCTCCGCGGACCTGCCCGGCGGTCAGGGCCTGGCCGGGTTCTGGGACCTGCTGGTGGCGGGAGGCACCGCCTTCACCCCGATCCCCGCCCAGCGGTGGGACCCCGGGCTGCTGTCCGACCCCGAAGCCCCCGCCGACCACTGCCGCAGCGGCGCCTTCATCCGGCTCGGCGACGGCTTCGACCACCGTTTCTTCGCGACCTCGCGCCGTGAGGCCGACGACATGGACCCCCAGCAGAAACTCCTGCTGGAACACGCCTGGCGGGTGGTCGACGAGGCCGGGCAGCACGGACGCACCGATATCGGCGTGTTCGTCGGAGCCACCTACGAGCACCACCGTGACGCCTCGGGCCTGGACCGGGTGGGGCCGCACACCGCCCTGGGGTCGATGAACGCGCTCCTGGCCAACCGGATCTCCTACACCCTCGACCTGACCGGACCCTCCCAGACCGTCGACACGCTCTGCTCGTCCTCCCTGGTGGCACTGCACCAGGCCGTCCACTCCCTGCGGTCGGGGCAGTGCGGAGCCGCGCTCGTGGCCACCTGTCACGCCGGCCTCACCCCCTGGTACTACCGGAGCCTCACCCGGATGGGCGCCCTCTCCACCGGTCGGCCGCGCCCCTTCGACGAGCACGCCGACGGTTTCGTCCCCGGCGAGGGCGCCGTGGCGCTTCTGCTGCGCCCCCTGGCCGACGCGCAGCGCGAGGGCGACCACGTCCGCGGCGTGATCCGCGGCAGCGCCGTCAACCACGGCGGCCGCGGCGGATCCCTGCCGGTCCCGCGCGCCTCGGCCCAGGAGGCGGTCGTCCGCGCCGCCCTGGCCGACGCCGATACCCGCCCCGAGGACGTGACCCTGATCGAGGGGCACGGGACCGCGACCCGCCTCGGCGACCCCGTGGAGGTCGAGGCCCTGGGCAGGGTCTTCGGCCCCGGAACCGGGCTGCGGCCGATCGGGTCGGTGAAGGCCAACATCGGCCACCTGGAACCCGCGAGCGGCCTGGCGGGACTGGTCAAGGTGCTGCTGTGCATGGAGCACGGCACAGTGCCCCCGCTCGCCGGGTACGAGCGGCCCTCCACCCGTATCGACCTGGCCGCGGCGGGCCTGTCGGTCAACCGTGAGGCGCTCCCGTGGCCGCGTACCAGGCCCCGCGTCGCCGGGGTGAGCGCGTTCGGGATGGGCGGGGCCAACGCCCACGTGGTCGTCGCCGAACCTCCCGAGCGGACCGGGCACACGCCCCGGCCGGAGGGCGGACACGTCCTCGCCCTCTCGGGGCACACCCCTGAGGCGTTGGCCGCGCGTGTCGCCGACGTGGCCCGGTGGCTGCCCGGGGCCGACGCCGACCTCGGCGACGTGTGCTTCTCCGCCGCCACGGGCCGGGACCACCGAGAGCTGCGTGCCGTCTTCCCCGGCACCGACCGGGAGGAGGTCACCGAGCGGCTGCGCGACTTCCTCCGGCACGGCCCGGACGCGGCGCGGGCTGCCGCGCGGGAGGCCCTGCCGAGCGAGGCGGCCGACACGGTGCGGCGCTTCCTCGACGGCCAGGCCGCGGACCTGCGGCCGCTCTACCCCCGGGGACGGCGCGTCCCGCTGCCGCCGTACCCGCTGCGCATCCCTGCCGGGGAGGGCCTCCCTGCGCCCCTGCCCCCCGAGGAGCCCGCCGTCCCGGTGCCCGACCGGGACACCGAGGCCGCTCTGGTCGCCGAGCACCGGGTACTGGGCGAGCCGACGGTGCCGGCCGCGCTCCTGCTGCTGCGGGCCCTGCGACACGCAGGTCCGCTGAGCGAGGTGCTCTTCGCCTCGCCGGGCACGGGCCCGGGCCCTCTGACCGAGGAGGTGTCCGAGGATGAGGTGACGCTGCACTGGGGCGGGCGGCGCATCGCGCGGGCCCGTACCGGAGGCGGCGGCTCCGTCACCGTGCCCCCCGCCCCCGTCGAGCCGGAGCGCTCCCTGGACCCGGTGGGTCTCTACGCCTGGTTCGCCGCCCAGGGCGTGGAACACGGGCCCGCCCTCGCCGTCATCGACACCGTGCGCTACGACGCCGAGACGGCCCTCTGCTCCCTCAGGCCGGGCCCCGACGCGCCTCCCTCCGCTACGGCGGTCGCCGCGGTGGACGCGGCGTTGCAGAGCATGGCGGTCCTGACCATGGCCGACCGCTCCGCCGACGCCTCCGTCCTTCTGCCCGCTTCGGTGGCCGAGGCCCAAGCGCTCGGAGACCCTTCGCGTACCGCTCGGGTCCAGGCCCGCCTCCTCTCCCGAGAACCCGACGGTACGCGTGTGGCCGATCTCGCTCTGTTCGACGCCGCCGACCACCCCCTGCTCCTGCTCAGGGGCGTGCGCTACCGCCCGGCCCCCGGCACGGCCCCGCTGCCCGCCCCCGCGCCCGAGAGGGAGGACACCCCCGCCGCCGGGGTCGCCGACGTCGTGCGCACACTGCTGCGCGAGCCCGACCTGACCCCCGACACCCCGTTCACCGGGCTCTCCCTCGACTCCATGCTGGCCACCGAGATCGCCGAACGCCTTGAGGCCGACCTGGGGGTGCGGGTCAGCTCCCTCGACGTCCTGGAGGCGGCCGACTGCCGGGCCCTGGCCACCGCCGTCGGAGCCCCCGTGTCCGTCGCGGGCGTCCGGGAACCGGAACCGCCCGAGCCTGGGAAGGCCGCGCCGCTTCCGCCCGCCCGGCCCCGGCACGACGAGCGGTCCGACACCGGGGACACCGCGGTGGTTGGCCTGTCCACCGCACTGCCCGGCGCCCACACGCCGGAGGACCTGTGGCGGCTGCTCGCCGATGGCGCGAGCGCCGTCGCCCCGGCGCCCGCCGACCGCTGGGAAGAGGGCGGAGCCCGCCCGCAGGGCGGCTTCCTGGAGGGGATCGAGAACTTCGACGCCCGCCTGTTCGGCGTCTTCGCCCACCAGGCCACGGTGCTCGATCCCCAGGCCCGCTGGCTGATGCGCGGGGTGTGGGAGTGCCTGGAGTCGGCGGGCACAGCGCCCACGTCCCTGGCGGGTACCCGGACCGGCGTGTTCGTGGGCGCCAGCTACCAGCACTACCGCGAGTACAACATCGAGCCCGAACTGGACGCGTTGAGCGGGCTGGGCAACCACAACGCCTTCCTCGCCAACCGTGTGAGCCACTTTTTGGACCTGCGCGGGCCGAGTATGACCATCGACAC
>NZ_JBHMIV010000064.1:0-7171 GCF_048060475.1 Nocardiopsis sp. LOL_012
TGCGAGGGCGCGAAGGCACGCCGCAGGCGCCGAAGGTTCCCGTTCTCCGGGCGCCCGAGCAGAGAAAGGCTGTGCCGTCAGGCGTCCGTTGAGGGCGGTGGTGGGCGACGGTCAGGGCAAGGACCGCGCCGTCAGGCGTCCGTTGAGGGCGGTGGTGGGCGACGGTCAGGGCAAGGACCGCGCCGTCAGGCGTCCGTTGAGGGCGGTGGTGGGCGACGGGCGGGCGGAGGTTCAAAAAACACAGCCCCCGCGGCTGTGTCGTAGCGCTCCAGAACCACCTCGGCCAGCTCCTTGGCGTCGCCCAGCGCCTCGGAGACCACCGCCGCACCGGCCGCCGCCGACCGCTCGCGGACCCGGTCGGCGAAGAACCCCGGGGCCAGCAGGTAGGTGGCCACCGCCACCCGCTCCGCGCCCCCCTCCAGCAGCGCGGCCACGGCCTCGCCCGGTCCGGGCGAGGCCGCCGACGCGTACGCCGGGACCGCCTCCCGCCAGGGCGCGCGCCCGGCCAGCTCCTCGGCCATAGCCCCGACGGTGGCGTTGGCCTCCGGATCACTGGACCCGGCCGCCGCCAGCACCAGGGCCGTACCCGGGTCCGGTGCGGCACCCGCCTCGGCCAGGCGCCGCTCCACCGCCGCCGACAGCAGCGGGTGCGGACCCAGGGCGCGGGCATAGCGCACCCTTGGCCACCGCGGCCCGCCTTCGGCCAGGACCCCGGGCAGGTCCACCTTGCTGTGGTAGGCCGCTGTGAGCAGCGCCGGCAGCACCACCACCTCGTCCGCACCGTCCCGGCCCAGGCCTTCCATCGTCTCCGCCACGCCCGGGGCCGTGTGGTCCAGGTAGCACAGCCGCACGTCCAGGCCCGGCCGCTGGGCCCGGACCCGGTCGAACAGCGACGACACGGCCGCCGCCGACCGGGGATCGGTACTGCCGTGCGCCACGGCCAGGAGTGGAGTCCCCGCCGCTCCCGGCCCCGGCACGCGTCCGCCCGTCAAAGGTGGATACCGCACTCGGTCTTGCCGGTCCCGGCCCACCGGCCGCTGCGGGGGTCTTCGCCCGGAGCCACCCGCTTGGTGCAGGGCTCGCAGCCGATCGACGGGTAGTCGTCGTACTGGAGGGGGTTGACGAGCACGCCGTGCTCGGCCATGTAGGCGTCCACCTGATCCTGCGTCCACCGCGCGATCGGGTTCACCTTGGTCATACGGCGGCGCTCGTCCCACTGCACGACGGGGGTGTCGCGGCGGGTCACCGAGTCCTCCCGGCGCAGACCGGTCAGCCACGCGCTGTAGGGCTCCAGCGCACGCTGGAGGGGCTCGACCTTGCGCAGGTGGCAGCAGAGCTCCGGGTTGCGGCCGTGCAGGCGCGGCCCCAGCGCCAGGTCCTGCTCGGCCACCGTGCGCCTGGGCTCGATGTTGTGCAGGGTGATGTCGTACACCGACTCGACGGCGTCGCGGGTGCCGATGGTCTCGGGGAAGTGGTATCCGGTGTCCAGGAAGATCACGTCGATCCCCGGGACGACCCTGGCGGCCAGGTCGACCATCAGGGCGTCGGCCATGGACGAGGTCATGCACAGGCCGGACCCGAAGGTCTCCGAGGCCCAGGCGATGATCTCCTGGGCCGAGGCCTGTTCGAGTTCACGGGCGGCCCGCTCTGCCAGCTCGGGGCCGCCCACGGGGGCGGTGGTGGGGTTCATCGTCAGCCTTTCAGCCTTCCGGCGGTCTGGAGGGGGTGCTGTCTGACGACAGCGACGCCGAGCGCAGCCCGACGTAGGTCACCCGGAAGACCCGGGCGCAGGAGAGGCACGACCAGGGGTAGCCCAGCCCCTCGACCGCGGCGCCCTCCTCGGGCACCAGGTCCTCGTCACCGCAGTAGGGGCAGTAGTGGGGAGCGGCTCTCTCGGACACGGCGCACCTCGCTTCTCCTCGGGTGGCGGGCCCGGCTCCGGCCGGGCCCGCCGGCTACTTGAGATCGGCGTCGTCGGCCCGGGCCACCCAGTCGGCGAACGCCTCTCCGTCCTTCCTTCCCTCCTGGAACCGGCGCAGTACCCGCTCGACGTAGTCGGGCAGCTCCTCGGCGGTGGTCTTGAGCCCGCGCACCTTCTTGCCGAAGGCGTTCGTGAGACCCATACCGCCGCCCAGGTGGATCTGGTAGCCCTCCACCTGCTCGCCCCGGTCGTTCATCACGAGCTGGCCCTTGAGACCGATGTCGGCGACCTGGATGCGCGCACACGAGTTCGGGCAGCCGTTGACGTTGATGCTCAGCGGCTCGTCGAACTCGGGCAGGCGCTTCTCCAGCTCGTCGATGAGGGTCTCGGCGCGCCCCTTGGTCTCCACGATCGCCAGCTTGCAGAACTCGATGCCAGTGCAGGCCATGGTCTGGCGGCGGAACGTGCTCGGCCGGACCTGGAGCTCCTCCGCCTCCAGCGCGGCGGTGATGGACTCCACCCGCTCCTCGTCCACGTCCAGGATGACCAGCTTCTGGTCGGCGGTCGTGCGGATGCGGTCCGACCCGTGCGCCTCGGCGATGTCGGCCACACGCGCCAGCTTGGTGCCCGACACCCGGCCCACCTTCGGGGCGAAGCCGACGTAGTACCTTCCGTCGCGCTGGCGGTGCACGCCCACGTGGTCGCGCTCCAGGCCCGGGTCCAGCTCCGGGGCGGGGCCGTCGGGCAGGGTGTAGCCGAGGTACTCCTCCTCCAGCACCCGGCGGAACTTCTCCGCCCCCCACTCCTTGATGAGGAACTTGATCCGGGCGCGGGTGCGCAGGCGGCGGAAGCCGTAGTCGCGGAAGATCGAGCAGACCCCCGCCCACACCTCGCTCACCTGGTCGGGGCGCACGAACGTGCCCAGGCGCTTGGCGAACATCGGGTTGGTGGACAGGCCGCCGCCCACGAACAGGTCGTAGCCGGCCTCCCCGGACGCGTCGCGCACGCCCACGAAGGCGATGTCGTTGATCTCGTGGTTGGTGCAGTAGGAGGAGCACCCCGAGATCGACGACTTGAACTTGCGCGGCAGGTTGGAGAACAGCGGACTGCCGATGTGGTCCTCGTAGACCTGGAAAACCTCCGGGGTGGCGTCCAGCACCTCGTCCTCGGCCACGCCGGCCAGCGGACAGCCCAGGATCACACGCGGGGTGTCGCCGCAGGCCTCCATGGTGGACAGGCCCACCGACTCCAGCTTCTCCCAGATCGCCGGCACGTCCTCGACGCGCACCCAGTGCAGTTGGACGTTCTGCCGGTCGGTGATGTCGGCGGTGTCGCGGCCGTAGTCCCGGGAGATCTCGGCGACCGCGCGCATCTGGGCGACCGACAGTTGGCCGCCGTCGATGCGCACGCGCAGCATGAAATAGCGGTCGTCGAGCTCCTCGGGTTCGAGCACGGCCGTCTTGCCGCCGTCGATGCCCGGGGCGCGCTGGGTGTAGAGCCCGAACCAGCGGAAGCGCCCGCGCAGGTCGGCGGGGTCGATGGAGTCGAACCCGGCCTTGGAGTAGATGTTGATGATCCGGTCGCGGACGTTGAGCCCGTCGTCGTTCTTCTTGTTCTCCTCGTTCTTGTTCAGCGGCTCACGGTAGCCGAGGGCCCACTGGCCCTCGCCCCGCCGGCGACGGGGCTTGGCCGTCGCGGCGGTCGTGCCGGGCTGCGCGGAAGAGGGAGGCATCGCGGGTGTCTCCGAATAGGGTCGCGGGCCGCTCACGGGGTCCGGCGCCCGCACCGCTGGCCCGAACGCACCGCACGCCGTCGTGCCGGGTGGATCGGTCGGAGACCGCGAGTGTGGAATCGAAAGGGACGAGCGCCGGTCCGCGAGCAGCCCTGAGTCAACGGGTGCGTCTCAAGCGGACAGATCAACCGACGCTACAACAGATGGCACTGCGGACCCGCAGGTAGTCCACGTGGCGGCGCACGCAGAGCATGGGGTCCAGAGCAGCGATCATGACAACGAGAATGGCACGCGGAGTCACCTTTTGTCCAGGAGCAGCCCGGCCGGAGCCGGCGTGAGTCACATCACCGCCGGTCCGGGGGCGGTCGGCGTCCCCCTTCGGAGAACCGCTACCGTTCTCCCGTGACGGGATTCTGGGAGGGACTGTGGCGCCTCATCGGCGCGTGGCTGCACAGGCACCCCGCCACGCACAACGCCCTCCTGCTGCTCCTGCGCACGATCCGCGCCTTCTCCCGTGACCGGGTGCTCGGGCTGGCCGCGGAGTCGGCGTTCTTCTCCCTGATCTCCCTGCCCGCACTCCTGCTGTGCCTGCTGGGGGCGCTGGGGCCACTGGCAGCCGTGTTCGGCGAGGGGATGGTCGACGAGATCCGCCTGCTGATGCTGGACACCGCGGCCCGGGTCCTGACCGCGGAGACCGTCGCCGGGGTCGTGGAACCGCTCGTCGACGACTTCCTCGGCGGGGTCGAGGGCGGCCTGCTCTCCCTCACCTTCCTGGTGTCGCTGTGGTCGGGCTCACGGGCGATGAACGTGTTCATCCGCTCCATCACCATCGCTTACGGCCTGAACGAGCTCCGGGGCTGGATGCGCCAGCGCATCCTGGCCTTCGTCGCCTACCTCGGCGGGCTGGTGTTCACGGCCCTGGTACTGCCCGTCCTGGTGGCCGGACCCGACCTGGTCCACCGCCTCCTGCCGTTCACGGTCGGCCGCCTCGGCCTGCTCTACTGGCCCGCCGTCGGCCTGACCGCCACGGTCGCGGTCACCCTCCTGTACGCACTCAGTGTCCCGGTGCGCATGCCCCTCTGGCGGCACCTGCCCGGTGCGCTGCTCGCGACGGCCGTGCTGATGACGGGCTCGGCCGGGCTGCGCGCCTACCTGAACGTCTCACTGGGCGAGGTGAACATCTACGGTTCCCTGGCCGCTCCGATCGCCATCCTGGCCTGGCTCTACGTCATGGCCATCGCCGTGCTGGCCGGGTCCTCGCTCAACTCCGAGATCGACGCTCTGTGGCCGACCGTGCGCACCGCCTCCGCCCGGGTGGAGGTCGCCGACCGCGGTGTCGAACGCGCCGACCGACTGGCGCGGCGCCGCGAACGGGCCGTCATCGCGACCATCTCCGAGAACGGCGGGCGCTGACACCGCGCCGTTGGCCGGAACCGGCCAATTTCGGTGTGAACCTATCGTCCTTCCCGGGTGTCCTTACCGAGGCCGGTGCGACGCGGACGGGACCGCACCGGCTGCCGAAGGCCGAGGCAGTGGGCAGGGGTGCCGGTGTGATGATGGGACGAGGCTCCGGTGGCGGGGCCGACAACGGCCGAGTCCCCGATGGCGGACGACGCGGCCCGCCCGGTCGCGGACGGCTGCGGTCAGTATCATCGTCACCGCGCACGGAAACCGATGACACACCCCTCGTCACGGCCGCCCGCGGCCCCGGGCCGCCCCCCGTGTCCGGCCCCCCGCACGCACAGATCCACCCTTCTACCTCCGGAGGCAGCATGAGCCGGGCGTCCCGCCCCGGGCAGTCCCGGCCCACCGTCGTCATCGTCATCGCCCCCGACGAGCGCAGTGCCGAGATCGCCGTCGAGGGGCACCGCCAGATCGTCGCGGGCAGGGTGCCCAAGGAGACCAGGCGGGCGGCGCTGGACGTCGCCACCGGCTACGCCGCCAGGGTCGGACAGCCCGTCCTCGTCGACGCGCGCGACGCCAGCGGTTTCTGGCGCCTGGTCGCCACCCCGGACGGGGTGGTCAGGGCCGCGGACCGGGTCGACCCGGGACCCGCGCCTGCGCCCCGCCCCTCCGAGCGCGCCCGCGGCGGTGCCGGGCGCAGGCTGCTGATCGTGGGGGCCGCCGCCCTGGCCCTGGTCCTGGTCGCCGCGGTCGGGGTGTTCGTCCTGCGCTACCTGCCCGGTTCCCCCCTGGCCTCCGGGGCGGACGCCGAGGCGACCGGCGAGGGCGGCGACGGCGCCCCGGAGCAGCTCGCGGTCGCCGCCCCTCCGGGCTTCTCCCGGACGATCGCCTTCGATCGGCCGGTCGCCCCGGGAAGCGAGGTGCGGATCAGCCGGGACGGTGAGCACATGTCCCACGTCGACCCCGAGGGGCGGCTCACCCTCTCCGACACGGCGGGCGAGCCGCTCTGGCAGGTCGAACTCCCGGGGGACCCGGCCGGGTTCCTTGGCGCCCCGCGGTTCGTGGAGTACGGCGGGGACGGGGCCATCGTCATCGAGACCGCCGAGGCCCTGTGGTTCTGGCCGCTGGAGGAGCCCGAGCCGGCCAGTGTGGACCTCCCCGACGGCGCGCGGGTGCAGTACGTCGGCGGCTCGCCGCTGGTGTTCGACGGCGGCGAGCCGTCCATCCCGGTCGACGGCGGCCTGGAGGGGGTCGACCCGCCCGAGGGCGCCGGCGCCATGTTCGCCACCGGTGAACGGGTCCTCGCCGCCAGGGTCAGCGGCCCCTGGTTCTGGATCGACCGCGACGGGATCGTCGCCGAGGTCGTCGGTCGGCGACCCGAGGGCGCCGGCGGGGTGGACTCGGTGGTCACCGCCCTGCGCGAGTACGTCATCGTCCTCTGGCAGCCGGAACAGGGCGAGGATGGCCACTTGACCTACCACGACCGCGAGGACGGCTCCGTGGTCGGCACCGTCGAGATCGATCCGGCCGACCTGGCGAACGTGGACCACCGGTCGCTGGCCGTGGGGACCGACATCCTCGGCTACGGCCACACGGTGGTCGACCCCGGGACCGGCGAGGGCGTGGCCGTGCCCGGCTTCGAATCGCAGATCGCCGTCGGCGACCAGGTCTTCGGACACATGGACGACGGGCGGTCGGTGGCGGTGGGTGCCGACGGTGAACCGGTCGAACTCGCGGACGGAGCGAACTTCCCCGTCGGGCTCCTCGGGACCAACGCCATCGTGGTCCACGACGACCACCTCTATGCCATTTCCCCCCGATAAGAGCAGCACACGAGAATAGAGAGAGGAGTGGAATGTCCTCCAAGAGACGGGCACTGACAGTGACCGCCGCAGGTCTGTTCATGACCGGGTTCGCGGCCGGTCCGGTCTACGCCGACACTCTCGACGACACGGTCCCTGCCCCGGACCTCCTGCCGTACGACGCGCCTTCCCCCGGCGACGGCGGTACTGGCGGTGACAGTGGTTCCGGCGGTGACGGCGGTGAAGGCCCCGGTGACGGCGGTACTGGTGGGGACACCGGTGGTGACGGCGGTACTGGTGGGGACACCGGTG
>NZ_JBHMIV010000065.1:0-6591 GCF_048060475.1 Nocardiopsis sp. LOL_012
CGGGGGTGAGCGCGTTCGGGATGGGCGGGGTCAACGCCCACGTGGTACTGGAGGAACCCCCCGCCCTACCGCTGCGCACCTCCGCCCTGCCCCAGCAGTACCCGGTCCGTGTCAGCGGAGCCACCGAGGAGGCCGTGCGCACGCTCGCCGCCGGCTACGCCGACCGGATCGAGGCATGCCGGGACGAGCGGGAGCTGGCCGACGTGTGCCACACCGTCAACACCGGGCGGGCCGAACTGGGCTTCCAGACGGCGGTCCTGGGGAGGGACGCCGCCTCCCTGGCCCGGGCCCTGCGCGAGGTGGCGCGGGGGCGGGTCCCGGTCACCGAGGCCGTCGACCCGTCCGAACACGCACCCGCGAGCCCGGCCGACGCCGTCGACCTCGTCCGGAGCGGACACACCGCCCTGCCCTGGACGGACCTGTCCGCCCCGGAGGCCCGCGTCGCGGACGGTCTGCCCCCCTACCCCTTCGCCGAACGGAGCTTCTGGTCCACCCGGGGCACCGGCGCGGCGGACCCGCCGGAGCGCAAGCGCGCCTCGGTCCCGGCCCCGCCCAGGGCCACGCGGCCCCGGTGGCGCCCCAGCTCCCCTCCCGCGCCCGCGTCCGCCGTCGGCACGGCGGCCGTCGCCTGCGCGGACACCCACTCCGCCCGGGCGCTGGAGGCCGGACTCTCCGCCGCCGGGTTCACCGTCGTCCCCTTCCCCCCGCAGCAGGACCTGGACGCCCTGGTCGTGGCCGACCCCGGCCCCGAGGGCTTCTGGGACCGGTTGCGCGCGTGGACCTCGGCCCTGCCCCGTGGCGGCCGCCTGGTCTGGGTCGGTTCCCGCTCGGCCGCCGTCACCGGGGACGAGGCACCGCACCTGGACCCCGGTGCCGCCGCGCGTGCCGCCGCGGTCCTGGCCGCGGCCGCCGAGTACCGGCTCTCCGCGACCGCTCTCGACCTGGCGCCGGGAACGGACGCGGCGGCCCGGGCCCGTGCGGCCGCGGCGGAGGCCGCCGCCCCTGCCGGCCGTCCCGAGACGATCGCTCTACGCGACGGTCTGTGCTATGTCCGCCACTGGGAGGACACCGCCGCCCCCGACGAAGCACCGGACCTGTCCGGGGACGGCTTCGTCCTGGTCACCGGCGGCGCCGGGGCGGTGGGCCGTCTCCTACTCGGCCGGCTGGCCGAACTGGGGGCGGCGCGGATCGGCGTCGTGGGCCGCAGCGGCCCGGAGACGGCCAACGTGTCCGCGCTGGCCGCACTCGCTCCAGCCGCCGAGGTCCGGTACCTGTCCTGCGACGTGACCGACGGGGCCGCCGTCCGCACGGCGGTCCGGGACCTGTCCGGCCGCTGGGGCCGCCTGGACGGCGTGGTGCACGCCTCCGGCCGCGCCCTGCCCTTCGGCTCGCACCGGGCCCGCTCGGAGCAGGACGCCGCCCGCGTCCTGGGCCCCAAGACCACCGGTTCGGAGCACGTCCTGGCCGCAGCGGTCGAACACGGGGCGCGGTTCGTCGTGCTGGTGTCCTCCGTCGCCGGCGAGGACCCGGCGGCCGGGAGGGGCCTGGTCGACTACGCCATGGCCAACGCCTACCAACTGGCCCTGGCCGAGCGGGCCGCCGCGGACGGCACGCCCCCCGTGGTGACCGCCCACGCCTGGCCCGACTGGTCCGGCGTCGGCCTGGAGGCCGACGCCTCCTTCTCCGCCACGGCCTCCCTGAGTACGGAGGAGGCGCTCGCCGGGTTCGCCGCCCACCTGCTCTCCGGGGGCCGTGTGGGCTTCCCCGGCGGTGTGACCGAACCTCCCGCCGCCCCCGACGCGCCGGACGGTGCCGAGCCGTCAGGCGGCGCCGAGCCGTCGGCCGGGAACGAGGCGTCCGCCGAAACGGTCTCCCTGGTCCGCTCCTGCCTCACCGAACTGCTGGGGGAGGACCCGGGCACCCGCGCGGTGCCCGACCTGGGACTGGACTCGCTGGCCATCGCCGACCTGGTCGCCCTGCTGGAACGGAGGCACGGGCACACGGTCGACCCCTCGGCCGTCATGCGGGCACGGAGCCAGGAGGACATCGCCCGCCTCCTGGAGGGGGGCACCGCACCGGGCACGGAGCCGGATGCCGGGCACGAGCGGTCCGCCGAACGCGGCCGGGCCCCGGCCGTCGGCTTGAGCGACCTGCTGAGGCCCCTCGCCGGGCAGTGACGCGCACATCCGCCACCACAGGAAAGGGAGCATGACAGTGCGAGGAACGGTGCGCGCCGCAACGGCCGGGCACGACGACGAGACGATCGCGGTCATCGGCATGGCGGTCCGGTTGCCGGGAGCCGAGGACACCGACGACCTGGACTGGCTGCTGTCCGGGGACCGCCACGAGGTGGGTCCCGTACCCCCCGGACGGTGGGACCGGGACCTGTACCCCGACACCCCCGGCCAGGGCGCCTTCCTCCAGGGCGCCTATTGCTTCGACCACGACCGCTTCGGCCTCCCCGCCGAACAGGCGGTACGGCTCGACCCCCAGCACCGGCTGATGCTGGAGGTCGGGGCCCTCGCCCTGGAGGAGTCCGGACTGCTGGCGGTGGACCGGGTGCGGCGCACCGGCGTGTTCGTGGGGTCGCGTATGAACTCCTACGGGTTCGAGTACGGCACCGCGCAGATCCCGGCCAGCGGAGCGGAGCGCGCGGCCGCACTGTGGGGGCGCTCCCAGAACTTCGCCGCCTCCTGGCTGTCGGACCGCTTCGACCTGCGCGGCCCCAGCATGGTGGTCGACACCGCCTGCTCCTCCTCACTCACAGCACTGTGGCTCGCCTGCCAGAGCCTGGCCTCGGGCGGCTGCCGCACCGCCCTGGTGGGCGGGGTGGACCTGCTGGTCGACCCGCTGACCCTGACCATGCTCGCGGGCGCCGAGGCGCTCTCGCCCCAAGGGCGCTGCCGCACCTTCGACGAGCGCGCGGACGGATACGTGCCCGGCGAGGGCGCCGTGGCCCTGGTCCTCAAACCGATGCGGGACGCTCTCGACGACGGTGACGCCGTCCTGGCCTCGATCATCGCCGCGCAGGTCAACAACGACGGCTCCACCATGGGCGTCACCACTCCGAGCCTGGACGCACAGGTCGACCTGCTGACCGAGGCCTACACACGGGTGGACGCGGCGAGCGTGGGCTATGTGGAGGCCCACGGTACCGGCACCGCGATCGGCGACCCCATCGAAGCCAAGGCCCTGGCCGAGGTCTTCACCCGCGCGGGCTCCCGCCCCGGTTCGGTGGCGCTCGGCTCCCTCAAGCGCCGTATCGGCCACCTGCACTCGGCCGCCGGGCTGGCGGGCGTGGCCAAGGCCGTCCACCTCGTCCGCTCACCCACCGTTCCGCCCACCGCGGTGGAACGGCCCAACCCGCGCCTGCGCTTGGAGGGAAGCCCCTTCCACCTGCCCGAGCGGGAGGCCCCGTGGGGTACCGAGGGCCCGCGTCGCGCCGCGGTGAGCGCGTTCGGCTTCGGCGGCACCAACGCCCACGTGGTCGTGGAGGAGCCGCCCAGCCCTCCGCCGCCCGCCGAACCCGGTGGGCCGCTCCTGCTGCCGCTGTCAGCGCACACCCCCGAAGGGCTGCGCGAACTGGCGGCGCAGTGGCTGGAGATCCTGGAGCACCCGGACCGTGAGGGTGCCGCCGCGGACCTGTGCGCGACCGCGCGCACCCACCGGTCGCACCGGCGCTTTCGGGCCGCCGTCCGCGGCGTGGACGCCCGGGAGCTCGCCGAAGCCCTGCGCTCCCGGCTGCTCTCCCCCTCCTTCCCCGAGGCTCCGGAGCCCGCCGGAGGCGGCGTGGACTTCTGGGTGCCGCGCCCGAGCGGCCCGCCCGACTGGCTGACACGCCTGTGCGCGGACCACGCCCCCGTGGAGGAGGTCGTGTCCCGCTTCGAGGAGGCGACGGGGCTGGGCCGGGCCGCGTTCACCGAACGCCTGCTGGAACTGTGCCTCGGACTCACCGTGGCGACCGCGCTCCGGGAGTCCGGGGTGGCTGCCGACTCGGTGGAACTGCCCGAGGCATGGCGCCCGGTCGGCGACCACGTGTGGGGGCGTGCCTCACTGGAGGAGGCGGTGGCGCGGCTGCTGGAACACGTCGGCGACGACCCGGCCCGACCCGCGTCCGGCCCCCTCGCGAACCTCGCCGACCCGGGGGCCGACCCGGCCGGCGTCCTCGACGCGGTGGTCGCCGACCTGTACGAGCGCGGGCACCGGATCGACTGGCGCCGCCGTGAGCGGGGCCGCCTCCGCGCCCCCGTACCCCTGCCCAGGGAACAGCCGAACGGGCCCACCCTGGACCTGGCCGAACCGCACCGGTCCGCGCGCCCCGGTGAGCCGGTGCGTGCCGAGGAGAGCACCGGGCCGCGGTACTCCTTCTCGTGCCTCTTCAGCCCTGGAGCGGACCCGATCGCCCAGCACAGCGTCCACGGCGACACCATGCTGCCGGGGGTCGGGTGGCTCGACTTCCTGGAACAGGGCCTAAGGACGTGCGGGAGGACGTTCGTCGGCCTGGAGGAGGTCGTCTTCCACCGCCCTCTCGTCCCCTCCCGTGCCCACCGGGTGCTCGCCTCGGTGGAGGCCGACGGCCGCTTCGAGGTCGTCGGCGACGACGGCACCCTCTTCACTGCGGGCCGCGTGAGCGAAGCCGGTGCCGCAGGCGGTGGGGAGCGCACCGAACCGCTCGCGGACCTGCTCGGGGAGTGCTCCGAACCGCGTTCGGGGTCGGGCGTGTACCGGTGGCTGCGCAGGATCGGCTACCGGCACGGCCGCTACTACCGCAACATCTCCTGGGTGGCCGCCCGCCCCGGCGGCACCCTGGCGCGGATCGAGGGCGGGCGCCAGCGCGCCCTCAACCCCGGGCAGACGCGCCTGTTCCCCGGTCTGCTCGACAGCGTGACCATCGCGGCGATCTCCCCCGAGAACCCGGTCTTCGGCCGGGAGGACGCCCCCGCGTTCATCCCCCTGTCCATCGGGCGCGTCGAGGTCCTCGGCCCCCTGGACGGCGCCGCCTTCGTCCGCACCGACATCGCCTTCTGGAACGACGAGGCGTGCCGGTGCACACAGGTGGTCACCGACACCGGCGGCCGGGTGCTCCTGGTCCTGGAGGACATCACCGCCAAAAGGGTCGCCCCCAGCGCCTTCTCCGACACCAGGACCGGGCCGGAGCCCGCACCGGCGGCGCCCGACGGGCCGGAGGCCGCCTCGCGGAGACCGCTCCCCGCCGCCCCGGCCCCCCAGACCCCGCCGCCTCCGCGGACCGCGCCGACCGCGGGGGCGGCGGGCCCCCTCGACCCCGTCTCCCGGGCCCTGGCCTGGTTCCTGGCCGTGGCGGCCATCCCCGAAGAGGAGGCCGACACCGAACTGCTGTCGTCTGGATACGACTCGGCGGGGCTGGTCGAACTCAGCGACCGGCTCTCACGCGAGTACGGCCTGAACCTGTACCCCACCGAGTTCTTCGAGTTCCCCACCCCCCGGGCGTTCGCGCGGAACCTGGCCGAGAACGCCCCCGAGGCCGTTGCCGCGCTCGACCCCGCCCACGCCTTCGGGCCGCCTGCGGGCGAGGACGCCCCCGGCACCGCGGCGCGGGCGCGGACGGTGGAGGAGGACCCCGAACCGTCGCGTCCGGAACCGCCGCCGTCCGCCCCGGACACCTCGGCGGAGACCGTGCCGTCCGCCGAACGCCCCGTGCCGTCCGCCCCCTCCGGCGGCCCGTCCGGGGGCGGCAGCCCGGTGGCGGTCATCGGTACCGCGCTGATGCTGCCGTGCGGGGAGACCGAGGAGGAGTTCTGGGACCTGCTGCGCGAGGGGCGGTGCAGCGTCGGTCCGCTACCCGAGACGCGACGCCGCCCCGCCTTCGGAACGGACCGCCCGCACGCCTCCTACCTGGAACGGGTTGACCTGTTCGACCCGGCGCCCTTTCGCCTGTCCCCCCGCGAGGCCCCGCACCTGGACCCCCAGGCGCGGCTGCTGTACGAGACGGTGTGGCGGTCCCTGGAGCAGGCCGGGCGCATGGGCGACCGGGCCCGGGGGGACCGCACCGGGCTGTGGGTGGCCTACAGCCACGACCACTACCACGAGGAGCGCCAGCGCGCCGGCGCCCCCGAAGGCAGGGGCCTGGGGCTGGAGGCGATGATCCCCAACCGCCTGTCCCACCTGATGGACTGGACGGGGCCCAGTGTCCTGGTCAACACCCTGTGCTCGTCGTCGCTGGTGGCGCTGCACCAGGCGGTGGGCCACCTGCGCTCGGGGGAGATCGACACCGCCGTGGTGGCCGGGGTGCACGCCGGCCTCAGCCCTGAGTACTTCCGATCGATGGGGGACCTGGGCGCGCTGTCCCCGACCGGCCTGTGCCGGGCCTTCGACACCGGCGCGGACGGCATGGTGCCCGGCGAAGGGGTGCTGGCGGTCGTCCTGCGCAGACTCGACGAGGCCGCGGCCGACGGTGACCGGGTGCACGCCGTCATCCGCGGCAGTGCCGTCAACCACGGCGGCCGCACCACCCGCTACTCCGCCCCCAGTCCCCGCGGCCAGCGCGAGGTGGTGTCGGCGGCGCTGCGGGACGCGGGGGTGGACGCGGGGACGGTGACGATGCTGGAGGCG
>NZ_JBHMIV010000066.1:0-5496 GCF_048060475.1 Nocardiopsis sp. LOL_012
ACCACCCCACAAGGCGACAGCCACAGGAAAACCCATGCGTGAAACAGTGTGCGCGAACACCCAGCAATCTGCAGCGGACAAGCCCTCGGCCTATTAGTACCGGTCAGCTCCACCCCTCACAAGGCTTCCACACCCGGCCTATCAACCCCGTCGTCTACAGGGAGCCTTACCCCCTCACAGGGGCAGGAGACCTCATCTCGAAGCAGGCTTCCCGCTTAGATGCTTTCAGCGGTTATCCCTCCCGAACGTAGCCAACCAGCCATGCCCTTGGCAGAACAACTGGCACACCAGAGGTCCGTCCGTCCCGGTCCTCTCGTACTAGGGACAGCCCTTCTCAAGTCTCCAACGCGCACAGCGGATAGGGACCGAACTGTCTCACGACGTTCTAAACCCAGCTCGCGTGCCGCTTTAATGGGCGAACAGCCCAACCCTTGGGACCAACTCCAGCCCCAGGATGCGACGAGCCGACATCGAGGTGCCAAACCATCCCGTCGATACGGACTCTTGGGGAAGATCAGCCTGTTATCCCCGGGGTACCTTTTAGCCGTTGAGCGACACCGCTTCCACACGCCGGTGCCGGATCACTAGTCCCAGCTTTCGCTCCTGCTCGACACGTCCGTCTCACAGTCAAGCTCCCTTGTGCACTTACACTCAACACCTGATGACCAACCAGGCTGAGGGAACCTTTGGGCGCCTCCGTTACCCTTTAGGAGGCAACCGCCCCAGTTAAACTACCCACCAGACACTGTCCCCGAACCGGATCACGGCCCAAGGTTAGATGCCCGAAACAGCCAGAGTGGTATTTCACCAACGCCTCCACCGCCACTAGCGTGACAGCTTCACCGGCTCCCACCTATCCTACACAAACCATCCCAAACACCAATGTCAAGCTATAGTGAAGGTCCCGGGGTCTTTCCGTCCTGCTGCGCGAAACGAGCATCTTTACTCGTAGTGCAATTTCACCGGGCCCATGGTTGAGACAGTGGGGAAGTCGTTACGCCATTCGTGCAGGTCGGAACTTACCCGACAAGGAATTTCGCTACCTTAGGATGGTTATAGTTACCACCGCCGTTTACTGGCGCTTAGATTCCCAGCTTCACCAGAGCGAACCCCAGCTAACCAGTCCTCTTAACGTTCCAGCACCGGGCAGGCGTCAGTCCGTATACAGCGTCTTACGACTTCGCACGGACCTGTGTTTTTAATAAACAGTCGCTTCCCCCCGCTATCTGCGACCCCACCCAGCTCAAGACGCACAGTCCATCACCAGACAGGGCTCCCCTTCTCCCAAAGTTACGGGGACAATTTGCCGAGTTCCTTAACCATGGTTCACCCGAACGCCTCGGTATTCTCTACCTGACCACCTGCGTCGGTTTAGGGTACTGGCCACACACGAACTCGCTAGAGGCTTTTCTCGACAGCACGGGATCACTCACTTCACCAAAAACGGCTCGGCATCACGCCTCAGCCCACATGGCGCGCGGATTTACCAACACACCGGCCTACACGCTTACCCCCGGACAACCACCGCCGGGTAGAGCTACCCTCCTGCGTCACCCCATCACTTACCTACTACACGATCGGTTCCCACACGCACCAACCAGAGCATCCCGAAGGACACCCCGACAGCACACACGGTTAGCATCACACGATTCAGCATGGGCGCTCGTGCACGGGTACGGGAATATCAACCCGTTATCCATCGACTACGCCTGTCGGCCTCGCCTTAGGTCCAGACTCACCCTGGGCGGATTAACCTGCCCCAGGAACCCTTAGTCAATCGGCGGCGACGTTTCTCACGCCGCTCTCGCTACTCATGCCTGCATTCTCACTCGCACACCCTCCACCACACGATCACTCGGCGGCTTCACCGGACGCACGACGCTCCCCTACCAACCCGACCCCGAAGGACCGGGCTCCACAGCTTCGGCGGTGTACTTAAGCCCCGCTACATTATCGGCGCAGAACCACTTGACCAGTGAGCTATTACGCACTCTTTAAAGGATGGCTGCTTCTAAGCCAACCTCCTGGTTGTCTCAGCAACTCCACAACCTTTCCCACTTAGCACACGCTTAGGGGCCTTAGCTGATGATCTGGGCTGTTTCCCTCTCGACTACGAAGCTTATCCCCCGCAGTCTCACTGCCGCACTTCACTTGAACTGGCATTCGGAGTTTGTCTGACGTCAGTAACCTGGTCGGGCCCATCAGCCAAACAGTAGCTCTACCTCCAGCAAGAAACACACGACGCTGCACCTAAATGCATTTCGGGGAGAACCAGCTATCACGGAGTTTGATTGGCCTTTCACCCCTACCCACACCTCATCCCCCAGGTTTTCAACCCTGGTGGGTTCGGGCCTCCACGAGGTCTTACCCCCGCTTCACCCTGGACATGGGTAGATCACCCCGCTTCGGGTCCACAGCATGCGACTCAAACGCCCTCTTCAGACTCGGTTTCCCTACGGCTACCCCACACGGGTTAACCTCGCCACACACCACGACTCGCAGGCTCATTCTTCAAAAGGCACGCCATCACCAGGGAAAACCCCAGCTCTGACGGCTTGACAGCACACGGTTTCAGGTACTCTTTCACGACCCCTCACCGGGGCACTTTTCACCTTTCCCTCACGGTACTAGTGCACTATCGGTCACCAGGACGTATTTTGGCTTAGCAGGTGGTCCTGCCAGATTCACACGGAATTCCTCGGGCTCCGCGCTACTCGGGAGAACATCAACACCTAGACCCTTCCTTCACCTACGGGACTCTCACCCACTCCGGTACCGCTTCCCAACGGATTCAGCTAGAAGAACCATCAGCGCTCCGGGCCGGCAGACCCGAAAAGATGCACCCCACAACCCCACACACGCAACGACTGCCGTCTCTCACACGCCTGCGGTTTAGCCTCATCCCCGTTCGCTCACCACTACTCAGGGAATCACTGTTGTTTACTCTTCCTACGGGTACTGAGATGTTTCACTTCCCCGCGTCACCACCAACTGCCCTATACATTCAGACAGCGGCAACCCGACACAACTCGGGCTAGGTTTCCCCATTCGGACACCCACGGATCACAGCTCGGTTGACAGCTCCCCGTGGCCTATCGCGGCCTCCCACGTCCTTCATCGGCGCCTGGTGCCAAGGCATCCACCGTATGCCACTATCACTTGGCCACTACAGATAACAAGATGCTCGCGCACACTATTCACAAGTCAAAACACCAACCGCACACCCAGGCACCACCCAGCACCGCTCCAGACCGGCACAGCCGACCAGAGACAACACCCGGAGTTCCCCGAGGCGGTCCACAGAAAGCCAGCACAACCAGACCCCCGACACCAACACCCCCCGCACCCCCACACACCGTGTGAAGACACCGAAGACACCGGCACAGAGCCCGAGGCTGCTTCCTCAGACACCCAACAGCGCGCCCCCCGACGCTTCCAGGACCGTCGGAGGTATCAAGCTCGACCTTCTTCAAACCATCCCGACCAGACCCCCGCACCACCCCGGACACCAGCCCGGGACAGACAAGCAGGGACCGCCGGGTCCACTCACGAGTCCGACCAGCAACTAGGAAAAGCTGGCCTTGAAAAGACTCCTTAGAAAGGAGGTGATCCAGCCGCACCTTCCGGTACGGCTACCTTGTTACGACTTCGTCCCAATCGCCAGCCCCACCTTCACTCACTCCCTCCCCGAAGGGTTGGGCCACAAGTTTCGGGTGTTGCCGACTTTCATGACGTGACGGGCGGTGTGTACAAGGCCCGGGAACGTATTCACCGCGGCGTTGCTGATCCGCGATTACTAGCGACTCCACCTTCATGGGGTCGAGTTGCAGACCCCAATCCGAACTGAGACCGGCTTTAAGGGATTCGCTCCGCCTCACGGCATCGCATGCCCACTGTACCGGCCATTGTAGCATGTTTGCAGCCCAAGACATAAGGGGCATGATGACTTGACGTCGTCCCCACCTTCCTCCGAGTTGACCCCGGCAGTCTCCCATGAGTCCCCACCATCACGTGCTGGCAACATGGAACAAGGGTTGCGCTCGTTGCGGGACTTAACCCAACATCTCACGACACGAGCTGACGACAGCCATGCACCACCTGTCACCCGCCAACCAAATGACCCCGCATCTCTGCAGGTCCACGGGTGATGTCAAACCTTGGTAAGGTTCTTCGCGTTGCGTCGAATTAAGCAACATGCTCCGCCGCTTGTGCGGGCCCCCGTCAATTCCTTTGAGTTTTAGCCTTGCGGCCGTACTCCCCAGGCGGGGCGCTTAATGCGTTAGCTACGGCGCGGAGACCGTGGAAAGCCCCCACACCTAGCGCCCAACGTTTACGGCATGGACTACCAGGGTATCTAATCCTGTTCGCTCCCCATGCTTTCGCTCCTCAGCGTCAGGTAAGGCCCAGAGACCCGCCTTCGCCACCGGTGTTCCTCCTGATATCTGCGCATTTCACCGCTACACCAGGAATTCCAGTCTCCCCTACCTACCTCTAGCATGCCCGTATCCACTGCAGAACCGGAGTTAAGCCCCGGTCTTTCACAGCAGACGCGACACGCCGCCTACGAGCTCTTTACGCCCAATAATTCCGGACAACGCTCGGACCCTACGTATTACCGCGGCTGCTGGCACGTAGTTAGCCGGTCCTTATTCCCCACCTACCGTCAACCCCGAGAACACCCGGAGCCTACGTCGGTGGTAAAAGAGGTTTACAACCCGAAGGCCGTCATCCCCCACGCGGCGTCGCTGCGTCAGGCTTCCGCCCATTGCGCAATATTCCCCACTGCTGCCTCCCGCAGGAGTCTGGGCCGTGTCTCAGTCCCAGTGTGGCCGGTCGCCCTCTCAGGCCGGCTACCCGTAATCGCCTTGGTAGGCCGTTACCCCACCAACAAGCTGATAGGCCGCGAGCCCATCCCCGACCGAAGAACTTTCCACCCGCCGCCATGAGGCCGCGGGTCGTATCCGGTATTAGACGGCGTTTCCACCGCTTATCCCGGAGTCAGGGGCAGGTTGCTCACGTGTTACTCACCCGTTCGCCGCTCGTGTACCCCCGAAGGGGCCTTACCGCTCGACTTGCATGTGTTAAGCACGCCGCCAGCGTTCGTCCTGAGCCAGGATCAAACTCTCCATAAAGGTCCAACCGCCCAACCCCTACCGGTCCGGAGACCTCCCGGGGCGGGCAAACCTGAAAGCAAATCCCGACCTGGCCGCCGAAGCGGCCGATCAAAGGAACCCTCACACCCCAGAATCCTCTGGAGTGTCGGGGCCAAAACAAACATGGCTTAAAGAAAATCAAACACGCGCTGTTGAGTTCTCAAGAAACAGCCGCTCTTCCCGTACAAGCCCCGGATCCGGTGTCCCGTTTCCGGTCGCTCTTCCGTGGAAGGCGTCCGCGTTTCCACCGCGTCAGCGGCTTTAACGCTTTGTTGTGTCTTCACTTTATCAGCTGTTCCGTGTTCCCGCCAAACCCGGCGGTTCGTACGCAACACCCGAACGG
>NZ_JBHMIV010000067.1:0-5442 GCF_048060475.1 Nocardiopsis sp. LOL_012
CGGCGCCCTGGACGAGGGCAACGGGCGGATGGTGATCGACACCCTGCGCGCCATGGCCGCCGAGGGCTGCTCGGTGGCCATCGCCACCCACAATCCCTCCGTGCGCGACGCCTGCGACACCGTCCTCGACGTCTCCACCCGGCAACCGGCCGCCGAACAGGCCTGACCCCGGGCGGGTCCTACCCGGGGCGGGTGGTCCGGCACCGACCGGACGGCCGGATCACCCGCCCCCCGGCTCGATCCACAGGGCCTCGGCGGCCACCAGCCCCAGGGAGCGGGTACGTTCGTCCGCGCCCGCCCGGGCGCGGACCGCGATCTGGATCGACCCCGCGTAGGGCTGGCGCTCGACCACGGTGACGGTCATACCGATACCGATACCGATGTCGGCCAGGTAGCGCAGGAGTTCGGGGTCGTTGTCGTTGACCCGCACGACCACCCCGCTGGTGCCCTCCACCGCGTCGGACAGCAGCACCGACGCGCGTTCGACGATGTCGCCCTCCGCGGAGGGGATGGGGTCGCCGTGCGGGTCGACGTCGGGGTCGCCCAGGTGGGCGGCGATCCGGTCGACGAACTTGTCCGAGACCACGTGTTCGAGGATCTCGGCCTCGTCGTGCACCTCGTCCCAGGAGTAGCCCAGTTCGGCGACCAGGTAGGTCTCCAGCAGCCGGTGGCGCCGCAGCACCGACAGGGCCGCTTTGGTGCCGGCCTCGGTGAGGCTGACCGCACCGTAGCGGCGGTGCTCGACCAGGCCCAGGTCGGTGAGCTTGCGCAGCATGCTCGACACCGAGGAGTTGGCCACCGACAGCCGTTCGGCCATTCCGGAGATGGTCACCGGACCGGTTCCCCGCTCCTGGAGGTCGTAGATGACCTTCACGTAGTCCTCGGCCGAGGTGGACGGCCTGGTCGGTGTATTGTCCATGGCGACAACCGTATCGCGGGCCCGGCGGCGCGGACCATCGTCGAAGCGGGCCCTGTGGACGGGCGGAGGCGGGCCCGTCGCTGGGGCGGCCCCGCCGGCGGCTGCGGGAACGGCCCTGCCGTCGCCCCCGGGGCCGTCCGGGAACCGCCCGCCCCCGGGAGGGGCCGGTCAGCGGCCTGTTCCGGGGATCAGGTGCGCGACGTCCTCCGCGGCCACCTGGTAGGGCCGCTCCCAGGGCAGCAGGGCGGCGGCACGCTCCGTCTCCCCTCGCGCGGACGAGGGCATGGACACGGCCTGCCAGCGGAGTCACGTTCTCGATCGAGAGGATCCAATGGTCGGCGTAGCGTCGTGCGGCCTCCCCTGACAGCCCCAGTTGCAGGGACCTGTGTTCCAGCGGTCGCAGATGCAGGTCGCGTTCAGGGTCCCACTGCACTCGGGCGGGCGCCCGGTGCAATCGGCGCTTCCAGTCCTGCCGGTTGTCGTGAATCCCGGGCTTGTAGTGTGACAGGCAGGCCCGGGCCAGCGCTCACTCGAAGCCCTCACGGGTGATCTCCACGGCCAGGACGGTCTCCTGGTCCTCCTTGGCCCCCCCACCCACACCGATACATCGTCCACAGAAACGACGGTTTGACCCAGGTCATCCGGTCCCGTTTCCACGCGGCCGGGAAGCGCCCCTCCCGGGCCGCGGGCACACCGATGGAAGGGTGGTAGGCCTGGTACGCGGTGACCGTGGTGTCGGTGTAGCGGGTCCGGATCTGGTGGCGGGGGGTGTGCATGACCGGCAGTGTCCGGCCCCGCCCGAAGCCGGAACAACCCGTTTTCCGCCCCGGGCAAGACCGAATCGCGGCGCCAGGCGTCCTTTGAGGACGGTGGCGGGCGGTGTCCGCTAGCCCCACACCTCCTCGGCGGTCTCCACGATCAGGGCGAGCTTGGCGACCTGCTCATCGTAGGTGAGGTCGTTGCCCTCGACCGTGGAGGAGAACCCGCACTGCGGCGACAGGCACAACTGCTCCAGCGGCACGTGCCGGGCCGCCTCGTCGATCCGGCGCTTGAGGTCGTCCTTGCTCTCCAGCTCGCCCTTCTTCGTGGTGACCAGGCCCAGCACGGCGTACTTGTCGCGGGGCAGGAACCGCAGCGGCTCGAACCCGCCCGAGCGCTCGTCGTCGAACTCCAGGAAGAACCCGTCGACGTCGAGTTCGCTGAACAGCTCCTCGGCGACGTGGTCGTAGCCGCCGCTGGCCACCCAGGAGGAGCGGAAGTTGCCCCGACACATGTGCGTGGTCACGCGCATGCCCTCGGGTCGGCTGGCCAGGGCCGCGTTCATCTGCCGGATGTAGCGCACGTGGATGCGGTCGCCGTCCTCGCCGCGCCCGTCGATCATGCCGCGCTGGGCGGGGTCGTTGAGGTAGGCCAGGCTGGTGTCGTCCAGTTGCAGGTAGGTACAGCCCATCCGGCCCAGCGCCGCGACCTGCGCGGCGTAGGCTGCCGACAGGTCGTCCCAGAAGCGCTCCGGGTCGGGGTAGACGCCCGGGTCGATGGCGGCGGCCCCGCCCCGGTAGTGCACCATGCTCGGCGAGGGGATCGTGAGCTTGGGCGTGTTCCTGGTGACGGTCTTGGTGAGGAAGGAGAAGGCGTCGGCGAAGATGGTCCGCTCCAGGCGGACGGGTTCGGTGACGCGCAGCCCCGAGGGGGTGAACTCGATGTCCCCCTGCTCGTTGTGGAAGGTGACCGCGATCCGGTCCCGGACCTTGGACACGCCGCCGAGCCGGTAGATGAAGTCCATGTGCCAGGAGGAGCGGCGGAACTCGCCGTCGGTGGCCGACCGCAGACCCACGTCCTCCTGCATGCGCACCGCCTCACGGACGCACTCGTCCTCGACCGCGCGCAGGTCCTCGTCGCCGATCGCGCCCCCGGCGTGCTCCCGACGGGCCCGCAGCAGCCGTTCGGGGCGCAGCAGGCTTCCGACGTGGTCGGCGCGGAAGGGCGGTGCGGTGGTGGCGGCCATGGTGCGGCTTCCCTTCGTGGTGGGAACATGGTGTCGGCGGTCGGTACCGGGCTCGGTCGCCCTCCCCGTGCCGCCGGACGGCGCGCGCCGCCGCGGCTCCCCGGGCGCGGGACACGTGGCGGCATGGTTGCGAGTGAACGTAGGTGAGGCGCGTCACAAGGTCAAGGTCCCTACGCCCTGGCGCATCCGGCACCCGTGGTGTAAGCGGCCCGGGAAGAAGGACGGACCCTACCGGGCGCGGGCGGGCACGGCGGCCTTGAGCAGCATCTCGGCGTACTCGTCGCCCGGGTCGGAGTCCAGCACGATCGCGC
Organism: Nocardiopsis sp. LOL_012; assembly: GCF_048060475.1. Taxonomy (NCBI): domain Bacteria; kingdom Bacillati; phylum Actinomycetota; class Actinomycetes; order Streptosporangiales; family Nocardiopsidaceae; genus Nocardiopsis; species Nocardiopsis sp. LOL_012. The sequence goes on from NZ_JBHMIV010000067.1 coordinate 3,236, forward strand.
CGCCCGCGCCGATGGTCACCTCACCGCCGACGCGCACGGCGGTGCGGATGACCACGCTCAGGTCGGCGGTCCCGTTGTGGGAGAGGTAGCCCAGCGCCCCGGAGTACACCCCACGTGCCGAGGACTCCAACCGGTCGATGATCTCCATGGTGCGCACTTTGGGTGCGCCGGTCATCGACCCGCCGGGGAAGCAGGAACGCACCGCCTCCACGGTGGACACCTCCGGGCGCAGCCTCCCCCGGACCGTGGACAGCAGTTGGTGGACGGTGGCGTAGGACTCGGTGTACATGAACGCGGGCACCTCCACGCTGCCCGTCTCGCACACCCGCCCCAGGTCGTTGCGGAGCAGGTCCACGATCATGAGGTTCTCCGCGCGGGTCTTGGGGTCGGTGCGCAGGTGCCGTGCGGCGCGCGCGTCGGCCTCGGGGTCGGCGTGGCGGGGGGCGGTGCCCTTGATGGGGCGGCTCTCCGCCGTGCGGTGGCCGTCCACGCGCAGGAACCGCTCGGGTGAGGCGCTCAGGACGCTCGCCCCGCCCAGCCGCAGGAGGGCGGCGTAGGGTGCGGGGCTGGCGGCGCGCAGGCGCCGGTAGGCGTCCAGGTCGCTGCCGGGTGCCTGGGGCAGGCGCAGGCGGTCGGTCAGGCAGATCTCGTAGCTCTCGCCCTGTGCGAGGTGGCCCAGGCACTCCTTGATGTCGTCCAGGTAGCCCTGGCGGGGGCGTTCGAGGTGGTCGGGCAGGTGCAGGGCCGGCGGCGCGGGCGGCGGTGGCGGCAGGGCGGGAAGGCGGCGCAGGCGCTCCAGGGTGCGGCGGGCCCGGTCGCAGGCGTGCGCACCGGTGTCGGTGTGCACGGCGTAGGTGGTGTTCTCGGCGTGGTCGACGGCGGTGAAGCGGTCGCAGCGCATCCACACGGCGTCGGGCAGGGGCGAGGTGTGGGCCCGGGTGCCGCCGCAGTCGGCCTTGAGCTCGTAGCCGAGGTAGCCCACATAGCCGCCGGTGAAGTCGAAGGGCAGCCCGTTGGGGGGTGCGGTGCGGTCGGTGCGGCGCTCCAGTGCGTCGAAGATCGTGCCGGGCTCGCGGTGTTCGGTGCCCTCGGGGGCGCGCACGCGGGTGCCGCCCTCCCCGACCCGGTAGGTGAGGATCTCGCCGGTGGCCGCTCCGAGGAAGGAGAACCGGGCCGGGCCCCGGGGGCGCGAGCTGTCCAACCAGAAGGCGTGGTCGCTGTCGCCGTACAGGTGGGCGAAGGCGGCCTCGGTGTCGACGGCGCGGTCGAGGGTGTGCGCGCAGGGGGCGGGTGCTGCGGGGCGCGGGGGTCTTCGCCGCGGGGCGGCGGCCGGAGCGGTCTCCCCTCCGGTGGCGCGGGGGCGGGCCAGGTTCAGGAAGTTGGCGATCAGGTCGCTTCCGTGGTCGCTGGAGACCGATTCGGGGTGGAACTGTACGCCCCAGCGGGGCAGGTGGCGGTGGCGCAGGCCCATGAGGACGCCGTCCTCGGCCCAGGCGGTGGCGGCCAGGGGCGCGGTGAGGGGCTCGGTGACTGCCAGGGAGTGGTAGCGCACCGCCGTGAAGTGCTGGGGCAGGCCGGCGAAAAGGTCCCGGCCGGTGTGGCGTATGCGGGTGAGGTGGCCGTGGCGGGGCTGGGGGGCGGTGGTGACGTCGGCTCCGGCCAGGTGGGCGATGGCCTGGTGGCCCAGGCACACGCCCAGCACCGGAAGGCGGGTGCGGGAGAGCAGTTCGGGTAGGCGACCCAGGTCGCGGGGGTTCTGCGGGCGTCCCGGGCCGGGTGAGACGACCACCGCGTCGACCTCGTCGGGGCCGAGCCCGTCCCATCGGGGGTCGTCGTTGGTGAGGACTCGGGGAGGTTCGCCCAGGGCGTGCGCCAGGAGCTGGTGGACGTTGAAGGTGTAGGAGTCGTGGTTGTCCACGAGCAGGACACGCATCAGGGGAACCTCGGATCGTCAGGCGTGGAGGGGCCTGCACCCGGCCCGGCCGAGGGGTGAGGCGGTGACCAGGTTATATGCCGCGTATTTCGGGGCGGTCCCATGAGCGCGGGGGCTCACGGCCCCGATCGGCCGTGCTCGGTGCGCGGTGGCGGGCTCTTCGGTACCGTGCCCGTTTGACTTACTCCCCCTCGTGAACGAGGGGGATTCCCCCAGCCGCCTACCGGCGGTTGGGGGCCTTGGCCCCGTCGCGGGTCGCCCCGCGGCCTTCCTG
>NZ_JBHMIV010000068.1:0-4940 GCF_048060475.1 Nocardiopsis sp. LOL_012
AATACTTCTATTTACCGTGTGCAGACAGAGCATCCTAACAGTCAGCGTCTTATGGTGGATGGCAGTGGCAATGTGAGTCATCAGGGCAGTGGAAGGCTTTATCTTAATATGAGCGGCAACATAGGCCACTCACAGAGTTTTCGAGGTGGGGGAGGGCAGATTGTTGCCTTCGACCTTCCGAGCTCCCTTGTGAGTAGCATTCGCAACTCCGCACTGCCTCAGCGAATTCCAAAGGATTTTCTGGGATCCAAGAGGGAGTGGAATTTTCTGCGTAAAATTTCCCCAGAAATTGCTGACCCAAGAGTCTCTCCGGGATTGATCGGCGTTCCAGGGGGAATGATTGATGACATTATGTCAAGCATCATTCCTGGATCGGGGCGAATTCTCTAATGGGGGCTGGGTATGACAGTCTTTCCAAAGAGGCGGGTCGCATTCTTTCTGGTCCCGATTCTCCGCCCCCTCCAGCGCTCTCTTGTGTAGAGATATCCCTCGCCCGAGGGCGCTCCCGTTACTGCGGTAGGCTGCGTCGCTTAATCTACGCTGCAGTCTCCGTTGCATTGAGGCAGAGCTTCGACGTGGATGTCGTATCTGACGAGGGTATCCCATTGTGGTTTTTATGCCTGATGGATGATTCTATCGCCGCCAGTGAATCAATTCCGGAAGAATCAAGGGAGGGTGCTGCCAGATATTTTGATTCCAGAGGGGGGCGCGAATGGGATATTCAGGAATGGCTTTTCATGTTCGATCCGGAGTTGAGGTCTTGGTCCTGGTGGGATCTGGTTGAATGCAAAAGTCAGGATGTCCTCTTGTTTTTTGACTCGAATGGGGAAGTTCCTGTTCCTTGCGAAGAGCTTTGGTGGTCCATCTTTTCTTCCGGGGCTCTTGCGGTTAGTGATCCATTTTTGGTTTCCTCGGACTTTTGGGTGGAGAGGTCTAGTTTCTGGGGTTACTAAGCAGGAGGCTTATTCATAAGCCTTGAAGTAGCGGGTGTAGAAGTACAGGCCGATGATCACTGCGAGGGCTTCAGGGAACTTGGACAGCGGAGCACGGTAGCGGCTTTGCAGCATGCGCCAGGTCTTCAGGTGGGCGACAGCTCGCTCGACCGCGGCCCGCACACTGTCGATCACGGCGTTGTTGGCCTCCTGCTCCTGGGACAGCTCCCCGTCCTGGGGTTTCTTGGTCGGGCTGATGTCGGCGTGGGCCTGGTAGCCCTTGTCGCCCAGGATGCTGTCTGAGTCGATGAGTGGGTCGTACAGGCCGCTGGCGTAGTAGGCGTGGGCGTCGTGGCGTGCGCCAGAGGCCGGCGTGGGGCCCACTGCGGCGATATCGCCTGAGAGCGTGGCGGCGAGTTGGAGGTTGAACCCGGTGGTCTCGTGCTTGCCTGAGTACATGCCCTCGGTGGTTTTCCAGTCCCAGGTGGGGGCGAGGGTGCCGTCGACGAGGGCGGTCGAGGTGCCGGTGATCTGGGCCGGGTCGGGGATGAGGGCGGTCAGTTCGGCGGCGATGAGGGGGCGTAGCAGGTCCCAGCGGCGGCTGACGGTGGCCTGGGATACGTCGAAGATCGCGCCTGCCAGGTCCTGGGTGAGGTTGTGGCGGTGCAGGGCCACGGCCAGGGCGATCGATCTGTACAGGCCCAGCACGGCCGGTCGGCCTCCGGGTTGGGCGAGGAGCCCGAGCCGGTGGTGGACCCCGGCGGTGAGGTCGGTGAGTTGTTCGCTGGTCAGTCCGGTTATACGTTGCAGGTCCAACGGCTCTTCTGCTTCGTCTGGTTGGTCTCTTAACCCCAGATTTCAGCGGAGGAGCCGTTGCTGTGTGGTCAGAACGCGAAAACCTGTCTGAATCGTCCCGTATGACCCTTTTGAGGGATGGCCGGAACCCTGCTGTGAACAGGGCTTATGAATAAGCCTCCAGGTGAAGGTCTCCGGTTGCCACCAGTCCGAGGAGGGGGCGGCGGCCTGGCTCGCCGTGCGCTCCTACATCGATTCGGCCCGCAAGCACGGGATCAGCGCGTTCGAGGCCCTGTGTCGCGCGTTCACCGGGCAGTTGTGGATGCCACCGGTCCCCGCCACGGCCTGAACCCACCACACACCTTCTGAATTTTTACCTTCTCCCGCTGACCACATTCCCGAAAACAAACGAGGTTGGTTCTGGTGCAGAGGGCAAATGCTTTCCCTCTGCACCAGAACCAACCTCGCAGTGTTTCAAAATATAAAATCCCGAAAATAACCCCATCGAACCCATTGAATATCACAATAAATCACAATGGAAATTTACTCCAGGAAGACAATAAATGGAAAACAAGAAGAAATCATCCATAGCTCAATAGTAGCCCGGAGCTGCCACAAGGACGGATTCAAAGTAGAAGCCATAATCCCCACCCTCTTCAGCAGGGAGGCTCGCCCGAGAAAAAGACAAAAGAAGATCGGGAATTAGGAAAAAAAGGCCAGAGTCTTCGGTTGTAGAACTGAAGTCTCGCGACAAGCGGTCAATCAAATCATCTGCAGGGACACTGAAGACATCTATCCCCCTAAACTCCACAGTCCCCCCGAAGCCCGGTCCATATACTTCAAGAGCATCCACAGAACCAGTCTTATCCCGATGTACCGCCAGCCCCAAATCAAGGCTTTCTACGTAGGCGTGACAAGCTCCACTACCAGGAAGAGTTCGCACTCCTGCGGCTCCAGGGACTGCCTCCAGCGCCCTCGGCGCGCCACGAAAGGGGTCACCGATCTTCAAATCAATGCCCGTGATTCCAAACGGAGGATTCAAAATAAACAAGGTGGTGTCAATTCGTGGAAGCAACACCCTCGCCCTCTAGCAGGAGCTTGTGCATCATCTCCTGCGGGGTGTAGAACCCCAGGCACGCGCGGGGCCGGTTGTTCAGCTCTTCGGCGATCGCGGTCAGGTACGGCTGGTGCTGGACGATCTCGGTCCCCTTGGGCAGGTACTCCCGGATCAGGCGGTTGGAGGGGGCACCTCCCGGCCGCGTAGCGGCTGGGGGAGTCTCGTTGGTGGGCCGCTGCCAGGGGCTGTGCGGGTCGGCGAAGAACACCGGCAGGTCGGTGGCCACGGTCAGCGCCGCGTGCTGTCCCATCTCCGTGCCCTGGTCCCAGGTCAGCGACTTGCGCACCAGCTCGGGCAGCCCCGACACGTGGTCGATGAGCACGTCGGCCACATGGTCGGCCTTCTTCCCCTGGGGCAGGGCCAGGATCACCGTGAAGCGGGTCTGGCGGTCGACCAGGGTGATGGCGGCCGTCTGGCCGTCCTTGCCGATGACGAGGTCGCCCTCCCAGTGGCCGGGGACCCGGCGCCCCTCGGCTTCGGCGGGCCGCTCGCGAATGGAGCGCATCCCGATGATCCGCCCGCCCGACAGGCCGTTCTTCCGCTTGGGGCGGCGTGTGGTGCGCTGGGAGGGCAGCATGACGCCGAGCCGGGCCAGCTCGCCCTTGGGCAGGGCGTAGATCCAGGTATAGACCGCCTCGTGGCTGATACGGGCGCCACCGGTGGGGATCGAGCCTTCCATGGGCTCCACGCTGGCATCGTCGGCCTCCAGCTTCAACCGGCCCGCGATCTGGCGGGGGGTGCGTCCCCGGCCCAGGTCGCCCAGGACCCGCTCGCGGATGAGGGGGTCGGTGTCCACACGGCGTGGTTGGGGGCGTGCGCGGCGGGCCTTGGCGCGCTTGTGGGCGGTGGTGGCCCGGTAGCCGCGTTTGGAGCGGTTGCGGCGCAGTTCGCGGCTGACCACGGACGGGTCCCGGCCGAGCGTGCGGGCGATCTGTCCCACGCCCTCTCCCCGGGTGTGGGCGAGCGCGATCTCCTCGCGCTCCTCCATGGTGAGCATCCGTCTTGTTCCCATCAGCAACCCCTTTGACCTGCGGTGTTGCTACGACGGTATGACACCACCCAAGACTGACTCGCAGCAAGTGGGTCGCCAAATAGTGAGCTGGACGTGGACAGAACTCGGAATTCCCCTGAGAGCCTGATACTGGGCATTCGACGAGAGGCCGCCGATCATCTCGCCGATCGCATGTGGTCTGTGCCCCGATGCGCCGTGGGCTTGAACGAATGCCCGATTCCTGAAAACCACGGAGAGCCGGCCTCCGGAACCAGGCCACAGGTAGCCTCGCCATCGCCCTCAGCCCGACCGACACCCCCGACGACCTACCCGCCTCAGTCATCTGTTGACGTTACCGTCAAACGACTCAGAACCCTACTGGAAGTCAACTTCACCCCGAGTTCCCTTCACCGCCATAATAGAATATCCCCTCACACCTGAGCACGCCGCGATACGAATTCATCAGTGCTTCACAAGTTTATATCCATCCCGCCCCATGCGCACTCAAACTCTTCCGGCGCAATAAATTGAGCAGTGAAATCTGGCTGATTGGAAATTTCCTCCAAAGGAGGAAAAGGTATTTCAGAGAGTCCGACAGTTGCGTTTTCGAAACTCTCGTCTGCCCGTTCACACCGACCATCCCGATAGAATTGCACTTTCCGAGTTTCATATCCGTCGTCGCCGAGCTCACTGAGATAAAGCACGGGCTGATCATCGAAATCGTGAGCCCATTCAACCTTGACGTATCTCACCTCTAGTTCCTCCCAGAGCGAAGGATGCGGCCAGCTAGATCGAGTGGCCCACTGTTTGGGATCACGAACACCCCTGGCCTCCCTGCTACTGCACCTAGCCCTCTAACATCGATTTCAATGTAATGAGTGAACTTGTTCCCAGCCCACGGAATCCTCAAGAAAGCCGCTGAAAGCTGTCCGAGCGTCTTTGTCCCGGGTTTTATGTCCGTCAGATACTGACCATCTCCGTAGCGAGCATCCTTTGGATTATTCGCTCTCAGGGACGGTCTCATCACACCACTCGAAATGATTCCGTCATGCCCAGCTTCATTCGTATAGTGGTAGAGACTCTCCGGCCCCTCAGAGGCACCACC
>NZ_JBHMIV010000069.1:0-4423 GCF_048060475.1 Nocardiopsis sp. LOL_012
ACGACCACTGGCACCTCCACGCCGACATCATCCCCACACCCCCACCCGACACCCACAACACAGCGCTCCCCGGCCCCTCCGGCTCGGACCGGTTCTTTGGCGACCGCGGCGACGGCTACCTCGGGAACGAGGAGGCCTTCGAGCACGGTGAAGACGCGGGCGCTCCCTCCGACCGGCCGGGCTCTGGCGCGGACGCTTCGACCGACGGCCCTGAGTACACGGCCCCCGACGCCCTGGCCGACAGGGCCGCCACCCTCCGCCGCGAGGCCGAGGCGGCCGCCCGCGACGCCGACGACCTCTCCACCGCCCTTCCGGCCCTGAACCAGGCTGCCCGGGCCGCCCGCGACGCCGCCGACACCGCCACTCGCAACGGCGGCCCCAAGGCACACGATCTCGCGCTCCGGGCGCAGCACCTGCGCGGCCTCGCCGACGACGCGGTCGACACCCTCCGGTCGCTCCGCGGCCGCACCCGGCGACTGAGCGAGACCGCCCATACCGTCGAAACCGCCGCCGAGGCGACCCGGCGGGCCCCCCACAGCGACGAGGCCGCCACCGCCCGAGCCGAAGCCGACCAGCGCTACCAGAGCATCCGCCACCTCCTGCCCCCGGAGCCCGACGCGATCGGCGTCCACGCCTTCCCGGTCCTCACCGACACCGACACGTCCGACTCCGACCACAGTGACGACAGCGACGGCGAGGTCCTCACCGGCGATGACGACGTCCGCAACGAACTCGGCCCCGCCCCCCTGTGGCACGGCACGCCCCGCGAGCCCGGCGGCACCGGGATGGGCCCCGCCCGGCGCCTGAGTGACAGCCAGGCCACACGGTGGGCGAACGGCCAACTGCCCCAGGTCTCCGACCCCGCCCTCGCCGAAGCCGTCTCCGACTACACCGGAGCCAGCTACGCCCTGATCCACCAGGGCCTGCGCCACGGCAACGTCGGCCTCTACAAACGCAACGAGTTCATCTCACTCGTCCACCGCCTGGACCGGGCAGTGGACGGCTCACGCCTCAGCGAACCGGTCCTCGTCCACAAGGGCGTAGACAGCGGCTTCACCGACAACCTGGGCATCGGCCTCGACGACCCCGACACCCTCACCAGCCTGGTGGGCACCGTCCACACCGAGCCCAGTTTCATCTCCACCTCCCTGGGCACACGCACCCCCTACGACCGCCCCGCCTACATGATGTTCCGGGTCCCCGAGGGGTTCCCCGGCCTGAACGCCGCACCCCTGTCCCACGCCCCCAGCGAACGCGAACTCCTGCTGATGCGCAACAGCAGCTTCGTCATCCACGCCGTCTACCGGCACCCCGGGCAGCGGGCCGAGGGAGGTCCCCTCGAACAGCTCTGGTTCATCGAGGCCGAACTCGTCCCCCACGGCTGGCGACCGCCCCCGGGATGGCAGCCCCGCCCCCTCCTGGACGCCGGCTCCGGATACCAGGGCACCGAGGCCCCCGACGACTCCAACGGCAGCGCCATGGACTGGGCACCCACCCCCGCGCCCGAGGACACGCACGCCTCCGGCCAAGACCGCTCCGCGGACCGGGCGTCGGAACCAGACCCTGACCCGATCCCCGGCGCTCTCGGCCCCGACGGCGTACGGCGCTTCGCCAGCAGCGACGAGGGCCAGGAATACGGCGACCGCGTCCTCGACAACCCCGACAACGCCCGGGCCACCTTCGACCGACTGCCCCCGGAGTACCGGGCCGCGGTCTTCGGCTACACCTCCCCCGGCGCCTGGCCCTACAACGACATGCTCCGCGCCGCCGACCACGACGACCGGGAAGCGCTACTGGAGGAGTGGTACATCGACGACGGCCCAGGCCTGCCCCTGTACGAGCTGGCCGACCCGCAGATGCGCCCCCCGACCCTGGACGACATCCGCAACGCCCTCACACGGACCGACCTGACACAGGGCCAACTGGCCCTGGTCGAGGACATCGTCTCCTCCGCCGACCCCGCCGCCCGGCTCGCCGAACTCAGAGACGACTCGGGCAACACCGGACTACTCGTCGACTCCTTCGGCCGCTTCCCCACCATCGAGGACGTCTACCAGCGCATCCACCTCATCGACCAGGCCATCGACGCCAACCCCCTGCCGGAGGCGACCCTGGCCCACCGCGCGCTGGACACCATCGACTTCCTGGAAGGGTTCGACGGAAGCAACGTCCAGGCGCTGGAGGGGACCGTCCAGACCGAGCGCGGGTACCTGTCCACCTCCCTGGGGGCCGACACCGGCATACCCGGCCTCCGGACCGGACCGTTCCACCTCCACCTCACCCTGCCGGCCGGCACCAAGGCGTTCTGGCTGGGCCGCCACAGTGCCGTCCCCGGCCAGCGGGAACTCCTGCTGCCACGGGAGACCGAGTACAGGATCACCCAGGTCACCCGTGGTCCCGACGGTCGGGTGGACATCGAGGCGGAGGTCCTCCTCGCTCAGGCAGCGGGCGGCGTCGACGACGGCAGGGCGGTGTCGGGCTCCGGCAGCCGCCCAGGGGACGGCGGTTCCGCGGACGAGGCCTCGGAGGCGCCGCTTCCCGCGCCGGACAGAGACGGCGTCCCGGGCTGGATGCACGACCCGGACACGGCGTTGAACGCGGACGGCATGCCCGACCTGGACTGGATGCGGAGCACGCCTCCCCGGGAGGAGGCCAGCCCGCCGGTACCGGATTCGATACCCGGCCCGGCACCGGACGGGGACGGCATGCCCGACCTGGACTGGATGCTGCCGGACGTCCCCGCCCCGGCCCTGATCGCGCCCCCCGCAACGGTCGCACCGGCCGACCTGGCCGCACCGCCCCCGCTCGCGCCGGCCCCGGCGGACGACGTGCCGACCGCGGTGTCCCCCGCCCCGGACAGCCCCGGGTCGGCAGCCGACACCGTCTACGCCCCCATGCCCGGAACCGTCGGCGCGGACGGCGCCCGGCGCTTCGCCACCAACGAGGAGGGGAACCGGTACGGCGAACAGGTCCTGGACGACCCGCGGAGGTACCCCCGCCCCTTCAGGGCTCTGCCGAACGAGCAGAAGGCGGCCGTCTTCGTCTACACCATGCACAGTTGGATCTACAACGACATCCTGCGCACTCCCGACGAGGACGACCAGCAGCTCCTGCTGGAGGAGTGGTACATGGACGAGGGCCCCGGCTGGCCCCTGTACGACCTGCTGGGGGACGAGCCGCGCCGTCTGACCCTAGCGGACATCGAAGCCTTCGACGGGCGCGACGACCTCAGCGAGGAGCAGCGGGAGATCGTCGGCGACATCCTGGGCGCCGAGGACCGCTCGGCGCGCCTAGCCGAGTGGAAGCAGAACTCGGGCAAGGTCGGGAAGCTGGTCGAGGTGTATGGGAAGCTCCCCGGTCTGGAGGAGATCCACGAGTCGATCGGGCACGCCGACCAGGCCGTGGCCGGGGCCGTCCTCCCCGAGCCCCTGGTCGCCCCCCGGGCACTGGCCGGTATCAGCTTCATGAACGGGTTCGACCCGAACAATCCGCACAGCATCCTCGGCAAGGAGCAGACCGAACCCGGCTTCATGTCCACCTCGCTGGGGGCGGAGGCCGACCTCCCCGAGTGGGACACGCCGTTCCACCTCCACCTCACGCTGCCAGGCGGCACCAGGGCGCTCTGGCTGCGCGGAGAGGGCTTCTACGAGGACGAGTCGGAACTCCTGCTGCCGCGCGGCAGCACCTACGTGATCGACCGGATCGAGCGCCAGGACGGGAAGACCCTCCTGTACGGTCGGCTCCTCCCGCCCGGCCCCGCTGAGGGCACCGGCTCGTCCGGCTCTGACCACGGCTCCGAACCGGGCGAGTCCGGCGACGGGTGGGTCACCCTGCCCGAGGGCGGCCGGCGGTGGGGCCGCTACGGCGCGGCCGGGCTCCTGCTCCACTCCAAAGACCATCAGGGAACCACCCACGTCCTGCTCCAGCGCCGGGCCCACTGGACCGACGGCGGCGGGACCTGGGCCATCCCCGGCGGTGCCCGCAACCGCGACGAGACCCCCTTCGACGCCGCGCTGCGCGAGTTCGGGGAAGAGGTCGCCGGCGATCCCGGCATCGCCACCCGTACCGGCAACTACGAGCAGGACCTCGGCGTCTGGCGCTACGACACCTACACCGCCGAGGTGGCCGACCTGCCCGACCTGGCCCCCAGGGACCACGAGAGCAGCGAACTGCGCTGGGTCCCCCTCCACGAGGTGGACTCCCTCAACCTGCTCCCCGGCTTCCGCAGCACCTGGGACCGGATCGGGCAGGACCTGGCCGCCCCAGCGGACACCGGTTCCGGCAGCCCCCACAGGTCATCGCCAGAGCACGACCTGACCGTAGGGACGGTCCTCCTGCCCCGGACCACCGCCGACAGCACCCCCACCACAAGCCCAACACCCGACGGCCTCCGCACCCGTGCCCGCACCCTCCACGACGAGGC
>NZ_JBHMIV010000070.1:0-4170 GCF_048060475.1 Nocardiopsis sp. LOL_012
GGGCGGCCACCGCGACGAGTACCGACGCGAGCACGCGATCGCTGCCGACCTCCAGCGCCGCTACCGCCACCTGGTGATCTGGTGGGGCGAGGCCACCCAGTCGTTCTGGGCCGCCACGCCCGCCGGGCTGGCGGAGGCACCCGACATCGACGCCCTGCTCCTGCTGCTGTGGCCGCACGCCACACCGCCCACCACCCCGCGCACCGAACCCGCGCCAGAGCCGGCCCCGGCCACCGCCCCGGCGGTCGCGCCACCGGTTCCGCTGGCCGGGCTACCCGGCACCCGGCCGCCCTCCACCCTCACACTCCGCCCCTGGGAACGGGCGGCGGTCTCCTCCCGCCCCCGGCTCCCCGCCGCGGCCTGACGGCACGCCGCACACGGGCGCGGCCCTTCCCCCGGCCGGGGGAAGGGCCGCGCCGACCGCATCCCGTCGGGGCTACGCACTCTCCGCCTCTCCGGCGGCGGCCGCCTCGGGCCCGGTCTCCGCCGACCGCACCAGCTCGGCGGCGGTCAGCGTCCGGGGCCGCTGCTCCACCGGCGTCAGTTCGGCGATCTCCTTAGCGGGGCGGATACCGAGCTCAGTGAACCCACCTGCGGTCTTCAGAACCCGTCGCTCCAGTGAACCGATCGTCTTGTCGTAGAACTCCACGGTCCTTCCGATGTGGTTGCCGAGATTCGCGAGGTGACCGCTCATCGTGGCGAGGCGTTCGTAGAGCTCTTGGCCCAGTTTCTGGATCTTCTCGGTGTTCTCCTGGGCTTTCTTCTCGCCCCAGGCGATGGCGATGGTGCGCAGCATGGGGAACAGCGTGTTCGGGGTGACGAGAACGACCTTCTTCCGCATGCCGTACTCGTAGAGGTCGGGCCGCCGGTCCAGCGCGGCTTGCAGCAGTGCCTCACTCGGCAGGAACATGAGGACGAAGTCCGGGCTGCCCGCGACCTTCACGAAGTACTCCTTCGCGGCGAGCGTGTCCATGTGCTTGCGGACCTGGGCGGCGTGCTTCTCCATGCAGCGGTCGCGCTCGGCGTCGTCGTCCGTCTCCATGGCGTCCATGAAGGCGTCCAGGGAGACCTTGGCGTCCACCACGATCCTGTGGCCGTTGATGAGCTTGACGACCATGTCCGGGCGCAGCGTGTGCCCGTCGTCATCGGCCACGGTCTCCTGGAGTTCGAAGTCGACGTGCTCGCGCATGTTGGCCATCTCCACCGCCCGCTTGAGGTGGAGTTCACCCCACTGGCCGCGCACCTGCGGCTTGCGCAGCGCCTTCACCAGCGCTTCGGTCTGGGTCCGGCTCCGGGCGTTCTCCGCCGCCAGGTTCTTGATCTGCTCGTCCAGACGGGTCTCGGTCGAGGTGCGCCTGCCCTCGAACTCGCGCAGGTGGACGTCCAGCTCCCGGAGCTTGTCGGTGACGTCCCGGGTGGTCGCGCCCAGGCTCTTGTTCGCGGTCTCGGCCAGCTTCTCCTGGGACGTGGTCAGCATCTCGGACACGGTCGCCTTGACCTGCTCCGACTGGAGTCGGGCCTGCTCCTCGCGGACCTGCTCCAGCTCCCGCTGCGCGGCGTCCACCGCCGCCTGCCGCTTCTCCAGCTCCGACCGCTCGGTGCGCAGCGTCGCGAGTTCGGTCCGGTGCTCTTCGAGCAGCCTCTCGCGCTGTCCGGCCGCCCCCTTCAGTTCGTTCCTCTCCCTCTCGGCGGCCTCCAGGCGGGTACGCAGCCCGGCCGTCGCGGCCTCCTGTTCGTGCTGGGACCGCAGCGCGCGGTCGCGTTCCTCCTTCAGGTCCTCGGCCCGGGCACGGGCCTGTTCGCCCCGGGCCTCGGCGACCTTTACGTCCGTCCGCAGGTGCCCCAGATCCTCCCGCAGGGCGCGGGCCTCGGCGGCGGCGCGGCGGCGGGCGAGCAGGAAGCCGAGCGCGGCGCCGGCCGCGCCCGCGAGCAGGGCCAGGGCGATGCTGAGCAGTGTGTTCACGGTGATCTCCTCCAGGGAAGTGCGCGGTCCGTTCGCCGGTCCGCGGAGAGGACGGCCCGCGTTTCCCGGCCGCTGGGGGAAACGCGGCGGCCGACAAGCGCGATGACCGACACCGTAGAAGAGCACCGGTGCTTTATGCATTCGGATAACCGATAACGGGGGTTATCAGTCTCTGGTTTTCTTCTTGCGTCTCCTGCGTGGAATCCTGGAAATGTTCCATCGGGTATGGGGATTCTGTCAGGATTTCGGTGGTCCCCCGTCTTCCAGCCCCCATCACCCTGCTCACCCCCTGTCTGTACGTGTCCGAGGAGGAACAGTGCAGGTTCTCTATGTCGTCGGCTTCGATGTGGCCCCGCGTGAAGAGGGCGTGCTCCCGTACGCGGCGGCGCTCTCCTGTGTCAGCGAGTGGCTGACCTACAACGCGGTCGGCGAGATCTCCGAGGCGGATCTCCGCGTCAGTGGTGCCCGGGAACTGCGCCACAACAAGGTGAACGGCGACCCCCGCCGGGCCTCCTGGGAAATGGTCGGACCCGAGGGGTGCCGGGCGCTGCGGGTCGAGGTCAGGGACGAGGACGAGGCAACGGAATCCTCCTTCATCACACACGTCACCTTGAGCGATATCGGTGGCGCGGTCGGCGTCCGTGTCTCGATGGGGCGTGAGACCTCCGCGACGTGGCTCTCACCCGCACCGGCCCCGGCCCTGTACCAGCCGGGGATCGTGCGTTCGCTCATGCTCAAGGGCGGTATCGACATCACCGTCGCCGGACAGCGCCAGGACGGCCGCTACATCCAGGTGCGCAGCGACCAGGAAGTGCGGGAGTTGGCCGACGCCGTCTGCCGCTCCGACCGGCTTCCGCTGCTCCTGCTGCACACGCGGACACTCGCCGCACTCGAAACGGCGAAGCAGACCGCGGCCAGACTCGTCGGCCTCGTCCGCGTGGTCACCCTCGACTACCGGGCCTCTCGGAGCCTCTACGAGCGCCTGCCGGGATACGCGCCCCCCTACGCGGGTGCACGGCTGATCTGGAGCGACCACGAGGCGAAGCAGGTGGTCTTCGGCGAGGAGGAGACCAACGGGGGCGATCCGGAGCGGGTGCGGGAACGCCTCATGCGTGTGCTCGCGCCTCTCTCAGTCCTCGCGCGCGGCACCGACCACGCCTTTCGCAGGGCGCGGCAGGCCGAGATCAACCGGCAGAGCAGTAAGGCGCGCACCCGGTCGGAGCTGGCCAGGGTCGCCGGTGACATGTCGGCCCAGATGGAGGCCCTCAGGGAGGAACTGGCCGCCGTGCGCGCCGATGCCGAGGAGTGGGAGGAGTTCGCGACGGCCCAGATGCAGAAGGCCGACCGGTACAAGGACGATGCCGAGAAGGTGCCCGCCTTGGAGGACCACGTGGAACAGCTCCTCCAAGCGCTGCGCGCCACGCAGGGGCCGCCGGAGCGGCCGGTCGAGCCGGAGGACGCCTGGGAGAACCTGCCGGCCCTCGTCACCGGGGACGCCGCCAGCGCTGAGGAGCTCTTCCTGCAACTCCAGGACCTCTCCTCCGGCAGGATCGTCTTCACCCCGCACGCCAAGAGCACGTGGAAGAAGAGCAAGTACCCCTTTCCGGAAGAGATGACCGAATGCCTGGTCAAGCTCGCCCGCGTGGCCACCGCCCTGTACGACGGCACGGAGCGGTCCATGCCGCACCTGGACACCTGGATCAGGGACGAGTTCGATCTGAAGGTGGCCTTGCAGGATCAGGCGATCGAGCGCGACGCCAAACTCCGCGACTTCGTCTACGAGGACCGCACCTGGTCGCGCGTTCCGCACGTCAAGGTCCGGGACTACGCTCCCCCCACGCAGGTGGGCCGTATCTACTTCGCCCTCGACCCGGAGCGGGGGCGACTGATCGTCGACCACGTCGGTCTGAAGCTCTCCTGAACCCTTCCGGCCTCCGAACCGGCCTCCGAAGCGAGGTCCGTTCCGGGGGCGCTGGGATTTCGGAGTCCCTTGTTTCCCGAGATGGGAAAGTTCGTTCCCCTGTGGTCTGATTTTCGCCTGGATTCGCCTTCTCTGAATGGGCTGACGGTTATTCGATTCCGGATAGGGTTAAATCGACCTGCTCCTTATCCTCGCAGGGGAGAGTGCGGTGGCACTCAAGCAGATGGTGGTGTCATACCGTCGTAGCAACACCGCAGGTCACAGGGGTTGCTCATGCAAGAACGAC
>NZ_JBHMIV010000071.1:0-3977 GCF_048060475.1 Nocardiopsis sp. LOL_012
CTCACTTTGTCCGCAGCCGAGTCCAGCCAGTTCGGCCACAGACCCGAGGGGTCCGAGCGGGGCTCTCCGTGGTTTTCAGGAATCGGGCATTCGTTCAGGCCCACGGCGCATCGGGGCACAGACCACCGTGGACGAACTCGACCATGGCCGTCAGAGCGCCCGCGCTGCGAAACCCCCTCGCCCGGGTGATCAACGCGCTCACCTGGGCGTTGATCGCTTCTGCCCGGCCGTTGGACACCCCGTGGTCCAACGTGTGGTCAATGGTGTCCCGATACCGGGACAGGGTCCGCGCGAGCCGGGTGAACTCCGGGATCCGGCACCGATGCGCCCACCCCGCGCAACAGTTGCCGCCCCTCTTCCCCCTTGACCGCGAACACCGCCCGGACCTGCTCCTTGATCAGATACCCCCGATACAACGGCTCGTTGTCGGAGGCGATATGCGCCAGAGCGGTCCGCTGGGACCCGGTGAGGCACTCGGGGCGTTTGCGCAGCGCCCACATCCCCGCCCCGAGCGCGGCGGCCTGGTCCTCGCGTCCCGCCGTCCGCAGCTGGCGGGCCAGCCGGGAACGCAGCGCGTCCAGCGCCTCATGGGCCCACTTGACCACGTGGAAGGCATCCAGACACAGGAGCGCCCGCGGCGCCCGCTGGCGCACCACGGGGTGGATCCACTCCGCGCCGTCGGCGGACACGTGCGTCAGCAGCCGGGCCCGTTCGGGGCCCAGGGCGTCGAAGAAGGCGTGCACGGTGGCCTGGTCGCGTCCCTGCCCGACCCATACCACCCGTCCGGCGTCGTGGTCGGTGACGATGACCAGGAACTTTCCGGTGCCCTTGCCCCAGGACTTCTCGTCGATGCCGATCCGGGCCGGCCCTTCCAGCCGGTCGGTGCGGGCGGCCCTGTCGGTGGCGGTGCGGGCGACGACGTCGGCCAGGGCCTGCCAGGTGATGCGCAGCTCGGCCGCGGCGCGTGTCCAGGGGGTATGGGCGGCCTTGTCGGCGGCGAACTCCTCGAAGGGGTGGGAGAACCGGCCCCCCGGGTCGGGCCCAGGGGGCGCGGGCGGTGATCTTGCCGTGCTGGGCGCACACGATCCTGGGGATCTCCGATTCCAGGAAGGTGCGTTTGCCGTGCACGTCCAGGGTCCGCCAGCGGACCGTGTCGCTTTCCACGGCCCGGCCGCGCTGGCCGCATCTGGGGCACCGGTGCCGGGTGTGCTGGTCGGGTTCGACCACGATGACCAGGACTTTCTCATCGCCTCCGCGTTTGCGGGGCCAGCGTTCGATGTAGGTGCGCAGTACGTGGACGTGTTCGGTGTCGAGCACCTCGTCCCAGACCGATCCCGTCATCGCCGCGCCTCCGGCCATCGCGTGCTGTTATGGGTCCGGTACACGACGCTACCGGCGCTCGTGGGGCGCGCCCGATCTGGTCGTTTACGCCGGACACGCCGCGAACGCCGGAAACCTGAACCCAGGGGAGAGCCGTCCGGGAACCCTCACCGATGATCGTCGCCGCCACCGTCCGGGCCTCCTGCTCGCCCGTCTCCGGGTCGGTGGCCAACACCCGGTCCCCGACCTCGACGTCCTCGATGGACACCCTCGACCCGTCGGCCATCACCACACCCGTACCGGGCGCGAAGCTGTTGCCCACACGGCACGACGCCCCTCACCTCTCATCAGGGCCCCGGAGTTCTCGCGTTTCAGATCCATACGGGCTGATCACGGGTGATGCCGTGGAGTTCGAGGGTTCTGTCCGGATTGGTGTGGGCCCTGCGACCTGACGCGAGGTTCTTCCACCCCGCTGCGGTCAGCGCCTGGCGGACGATGTCGGTCAAACACCCCAGCACGACCGGGGCGGCTCTGGTACGGGTGCGGCGAGCGTCCTCTTTGAAGGTCACGTCCCGCACGTGGTGCACCCGGTTCTCCACCGTCCAATGACCACGGGCATAGGCGGCCAACTCCGCAGGTGAGACCTCGTGGGCGTCCAGATCGGTGACGGCGAAGACCACCTCGCGGCTGCCCTTGATGGTGCCGTGCCGGCGGCGGTAGCGGTCGGTGCGCACCACCTGGCACGCACCGGGGAAGGCCAGCCCACCCGCCGCGGTGACCTTGGCCGAGCGGCGTTCCTCTCTCCCATGAGCGTGGCAGGGCCCCTCAACGTGGGCGAGGGGAACCTCGCCCCAGGGCAGGGCGGCCAGTTGTTCGTGCAGCACCGGGCGGTTGGCCTTGACGTAGATCAGATAGTGAGCGCCACGTTTGAGCAGGTAGGTGGCGTGGGCGGCCACGGTGTGCAGGGCATCGGCGGTGATCAGTGCTCCGGCCAGGTGGTCGTCGTCGATCTGGTCGAGCAGCGTGGTGAAGGCGCCTGTCTCGGAGCCTTTGCTGCTGATCTGGGTGCTGGCCACCACGGTCGCGTCGTGGTGGCGGGCGGCATGGAAGACCACCGATCCCGAGCGCTGTCCCTTCCTGGCGCGGGCGCCGCGCTGGGTTTTGCCGTCGGTGGCGTAGGCGGTGTGGCGGGGCTTCTCGCGCGGGGGTTGGTGCCTGTGTTGGTGGTGGGCGCGGCGGTGTTCGCGTTCGGGTGCCCTGATGGGGGTGCGCATCGAACTGTCCGGGGGCGGGGTGTGGGTGGGCAGGCAGGCCAGACCGGCTCGGGTGATCTGGGCGGGGTCCAGGCGGGCGAGGAGGTTGCGCAGGGTGTGCTCGTCGGGGATGTGGATGCGGCCGGTGAAGGGGCACACAGGCAGGCCCAGGCTGAGAAGGACGTGGCGGGGTGCGTTGTGGGCCCATTCGATGATGGCGCAGGTGGTGTCGTGCCCGGCGCTGGTCAGGGCGCACACGGCTAGGGCGAGCAGGGTGGGCGGGCTGTAGCGGCGGCCGCGTGGGTCTCTGGGGTCGTTGATGGTGGCCAGGTGGTCTATCAGGTCCGGGGTGGGTTCGCCTGCGGGGGTGAGTGGTTGCGCGGGTGGGGTTGAGGACAGGCGTGGAGTAGGAGAGGATGACACAGCGGGCATGCGGCCTTACGGATCGTGGTTTCTTGGCAACTCCATGATCCTTCAGGCCCGTGCCCGTTTTCGCGTGTCAGGACCCGCTCATGCCCCCACGGATCGCTTAAGACCGGCATTCGTGCGTTTCCCCGCAAAGCACGAGAACTCCGGGGCCCTGCACCTCTCATGGCCGCTCGCTGGCATCATTCTATCGTGGTAGTGGAATTGGCGATGGCGATCCATTCTTCGTGAGGATTAAGTGAAGGGTGATTTTTCGATGCTTTCCCGCGAGATCGATCTTCTTTTTGATAGATTGAATGAACTGCAAGTGCCAGCCTATCGGCGACTCATTCCTGGTGTCGATGCTTCGCGAGTAAAAGAAACTCTTGGGGCTCAGATCCCCGATCCAGTTGTGACTTGGTTTGGTCGGATTAACGGAATCGAATTCCACTCAGGTCAGACTCAAGAAGATGCAGACATAGTTCCAGGATATTCCCCCGTTGGCCTGGGGGAGGTGGTTGAAGACTATAAAAACCTGCGCGAAGAGGACCCTGTTCTCGGCGAGTTTTGGGTTCCAATTCTCCAGGGGCGCGGTGGGGACTTCTATGCAGCGGTTTGGGGGATTCGCAAGAGTGCCGCGTGGCAGGAGTGCTTGCAGGTGAACCTACTGAGGTGGAGTTTCCAAGTTTGGAGGAAATGGTTTCATTCTTCAGTGAATGCTATCTGCATGGAGTATTTTTTATTGGCCAATTTGGGCGCTTGGAAATGAATGCAGATCGGTATGATGAGCTGTATGAAGAGTTTTTCCCTTGATGTTCTTATTTTTCTAATTTAGAAAATTATTCGTTCGGATTTTGTGTAGGCGAGATTGGTTCCGGTGTAAGGGCCGAGTGATCTGATCTCTGCACCAGAACCAACCTCGTCCGTGGGTAAGCAGGGCGCCCGGTACGGGTGTGGTGATGGCCGACGGGTCGAGGGTGCCGATCGAGGACGTCGAGG
>NZ_JBHMIV010000072.1:0-3970 GCF_048060475.1 Nocardiopsis sp. LOL_012
GGACGGCCTCCGGCCGCAGTTCTGCCCGCCCGTCGCCCACCACCACCCTCAACGGACGGCCTCCGGCCGCAGTTCTGCCCGCCCGTCGCCCACCGCCACCCTCAACCGACGCCTGGCGGCGCGGTTCTTCTCCGGGGTGCTCGGGTGCCCCGAGGTCGGCGTCTTCGTCGTCGCTGCCGGTGTCCGCGATGGGACGGCGGGGCGGAGGCCTCCGGACACGCGGAAGGGGCGCCCCACCGCGGGGCGCCCCTTCACACGGTTCTAGTTCGAGCTGGGGCCGTGCGACTGCTCGGCCGCCATCGGCCAGCTCATCCGCACGACGGTTCCCTGATCGCTGGGGTCGATCCTGACCTCGTCCGCGAGCCCGGTGATCACCGCCAGCCCCAGACCGGGGGAGAAACCGGAGATACCGCCGGGCGGGGTGTCCTCGCTGTCGAGGAAGAGCCCGTCGAGCACGGAGTTCACGGGGTCGGCGGCTCCGTCGGCGTCCTTGGCGGGCGCACGGTCGGAGACGACGACCTCGAAGCGCTGCACCGCATGCCCGTTGGCGTGCGGGGCGGGGGCCGGGGCGTCACCCTCGGGGCCCCGTCCGGGCGCGGCCTTGGTGCCGTCGGTCATCTGGAGCAGGATCGGCTGTGTCGGGCAGTGCACCTTGTGCGCGGCCACCGCCCTGGAACACGCCTCACCGACCGCCAGCCTGATCTCGTCGATCGCCGCCGCCGCGATGCCGGCCCGGCGTGCGACGGTCGCGGCCATGAGCCGGGCCGTCCGCACGTGGGCCGGGAGCGCGCTGATCGTGAGCGTGATGGTTGCCATCGCTCTCTCTGGGCTACTTCGCCGAACGCTTGTCGATGGCGTCCTGTACCGAGTCGTGGATACCGAAGACCTTGGTCAGACCGGTGATCCGGAAGATCTTGAGAATGCGCTCCTGGGTGCAGACCAGGTCGAGCGTCCCGTCGTGCGCACGGACTCTCTTGAGCCCGCCCACGAGCACGCCGAGGCCCGTCGAGTCCAGGAACTCCACCTTCTCCATGTTGACCACGAGGTGGAAGTTGCCCTTGTTGACCAGGTCGATCAGCAGCTCGCGGAGACGGGGCGCGGTATAGACATCGATCTCACCTTCAACGACGACGATCTCGGTGTCGCCCTCGGTGTAATGATCAAGCTTCAGGTCCACTAGTCCTCCAGCGCCGAACCGCGAATAAACGCGAATGGTCTCTGCCGGGCGTTACCCCACCAGCACGCATTCAACCACGGGTACAGAGTGCGTCTCCCTGTGATGCACAGAAAAACGATGACACCGCGCCACCCTTCCCCCGGATGCCACACTGAAACCGTTGGCCACCGGCTCTTCCGTCTCTCCTGTCGGAAGAGCCGTGCTCAGCCGAACGCGTTCAGCGAGGAGGGTCTCGGATGAGTGACACCGGCCCCACACTCCCGGGAGTGTGGCGTGACGACACCCGGTACCCACAGGTGACCCACATCGAGCGTGTTCCCCCGGGCGACGGGGTCAGTGGGGACTGGCCGGGGTGGATCACCCCCCACCTGGTTGAACGTCTCGCGGAACGGGGGATCACGGGACCGTGGTCCCACCAGGCCGCAGCCGCCGACCTCGCACGCTCGGGCAGTGATGTGATCATAGCCACAGGCACCGCCTCGGGGAAGTCGCTCGCCTTCCTTATGCCCGCTGTGGAGGCGGTCGACACCGGTGGGAGCGTGCTGTATCTCTCCCCCGCCAAAGCCCTGGCCCAGGACCAGTTGCGATGGATATCGGACCTGGGACTTTCGGACATGCGTGCCGCCGTCTACGACGGGGACACCCCCGCCGAGGAGCGCTCCTGGGTGCGCGAGCACGCCGATTACGTGTTGACCAACCCGGACATGCTCCACCACGGCATCCTGCCCCGGCACGGGGCGTGGACGCGCTTCCTGCGCAGGCTGCGCTACGTGGTGATCGACGAGTCGCACCGCTACCGGGGCGTGTTCGGCTCGCACGTGGCGCTCGTCCTGAGGCGCCTGCGGCGGATCTGTGCCCGCTACCGCGCGGAGCCGGTGTTCATCCTGGCCTCGGCCACGTCCGGGAGCCCCGCCGAGAGCGCGAGCCGGCTCACGGGCAGGCGGGTCACGGCGGTCACGGAGGACGGTTCGCCCCGTCCCGGGCTGTCCGTCGCGCTGGTGGAGCCGGAGCTGACCGACGAGACCGGCGAACACGGCGCCCCGGTGCGCAGGACCGCCTCCTCCCAGGCCGCGGAGATGCTCGCCGACCTGGTGCGCGACGGGGTCCGCACCCTCGTGTTCGTGCGCTCCAGGCAGGGGGCGGAGGTGGTGGCGCTGACCGCGCAGCGGATGCTGTCGGAACGCGGCGACCACCGACTCGCCGCGCGTGTGGCCGCCTACCGGGGCGGATACCTCGCCTCGGAGCGGCGGGAACTGGAGGAGGCTCTGCGCACGGGGGAGCTCCTGGGGCTGGTGAGCACCAACGCCCTCGAACTCGGCGTGGACATCAGCGGTCTGGACGCGGTCCTCATCGCGGGCTGGCCGGGGACACTGGCCTCCCTGTGGCAGCAGGCGGGCCGTGCGGGGCGGCGCGGCGACGACGCGCTGGCGGTCTTCATCGCGCGGGACGATCCGCTGGACACCTATCTCGCCCACCATCCGGAGTCGATTTTCGGTCGCTCTGTCGAGGTGACCGTCCTTGACCCGGAAAACCCGCACATCCTCGATCCCCACCTGTGCGCGGCCGCCCAGGAACTACCGGTCACCCAGGATGACGCCGCTTTGTTCGGACCGACGACGCGGGAGCGGCTCGATGATCTCGTCGAGCGGAAACTTCTGAGAAGACGGCCGCGAGGGTGGTTCTGGACGAGCAATGAAAGGGCAAGTGACCTC
The DNA here is from genome assembly GCF_048060475.1 of Nocardiopsis sp. LOL_012. Lineage (NCBI taxonomy): Bacteria > Bacillati > Actinomycetota > Actinomycetes > Streptosporangiales > Nocardiopsidaceae > Nocardiopsis > Nocardiopsis sp. LOL_012. The sequence continues at coordinate 2,890 of NZ_JBHMIV010000072.1, forward strand.
GCCGATATTCGGGGTTCGGGTGGTTCGCCGGTGCAGATCGTCGACACGGGCAGCGGACAGTTGCTCGGGGAGGTCGACGAGGCGGCGGCGCACGGCACGGTGCACCCCGGCGCTGTGTACCTGCACCAGGGCCGGACCTATCTGGTGGCTGAGCTGGATCTGGAGGCGGGCGTCGCCCTGGTGAGCCCGGAGGAGCCGCCGTACCGCACCTGGGCGCGCGACACCACCGACATCACGGTCACCTCCGTCCGGCGGAGGGAGGCTTGGCCGAGCGGGGCGGCCGTCCACTTCGGCGAGGTCGAGGTGGCGCGCCGGGTGGTGGGGTTCCTGCGGCGGGACGTCCGGACGGGGGCGGTACTGGGGGAGCAGCCGCTGGACCTCCCGGAGCGGACGCTGCACACCCGCGCGGTGTGGTGGACCCTGCCGACCGAGGGGGAGGATCGGCTGCGCAAGGAGGAGGTGGGGCTGCTCGGCGCGGCCCACGCCGCCGAGCACGCCTCCATCGGCCTGCTGCCGCTCCTGGCCACCTGCGACCGGTCCGACATCGGTGGGGTGTCGACCGCACTGCACGGGGACACCGGACTGCTCACGGTCTTCGTCTACGACGGCTACGAGGGCGGAGCCGGGTTCGCCGAGCGCGGTTACGCGGCCGCCCGCGCGTGGCTCGACGCCACCCGTGCGGTGATCGCCGACTGCGAGTGCGACCGGGGGTGCCCGTCGTGCATCCAGTCGCCCAAGTGCGGGACCGGGAACGAGCCGTTGAGCAAGTCCGGGGCACTGCGGTTGCTGGACGAGGTTCTGGGGGGTGGCGGCTGATCGCCCGTCCACAGGCTGTGGACGGGCGATCAGCCGGATTCCACCCACCGGTCGCGTCTCTTATGTCATGATTTGGCATCCAGTGTGAGTGGAGCCCGATAGCGTCGTACGTGCCGGCCGTACCGTCCACGCCCGGTCCTGGCCCCCGCTCAGCCATCCCCTGCACCCCTATGACCGGAGCACCGCATGAGTTACCCTCCCCCGTCCGGCCCCCAGCAGCCGCCCCAGGGGCCACACGGTCCTCAGGGGCCGCACGGACCGCAGG
>NZ_JBHMIV010000073.1:0-3188 GCF_048060475.1 Nocardiopsis sp. LOL_012
CTGCGCCCCCACATCGAAGCGGCCTTCGCCGCCGAGCAGGTCACCATCGACTTCGCCGGGTTCTCCAGCGAGACCCTCCACGGAGCACTCCAAGAACCCCTGGACCGGGTCCGCGAGGGACGCACCCGCCCGCGCAGCATCCGCATCCGTATCCTGGTCACCGACCTGTCCCAGCCACGGGGCCTGCCGGTACGCTCCGACACCGGCCAGGACGACCCCCAGGCCCGCGCACGGATGCGCCGCATCATGCTCCGCCACACCCAGGGCATCGAGGACCTCGTCAGCGAACTCCAACACCTGGACCTGGTACCGCAGGCCACCGCGTGCACCCGCGTGCACCCGCTCGTACCCATGGGCAAGATCTACCTGATCAACCGCACCCAGGCGTTCTTCGGCTTCTACCCCGTCACCGAACACCGCGTCCCCCTCGGACAGGAGACCGCGCGGATCCACGACCTCATGGGCCGCGACAGCCTCCTCTTCCACCACAGCGCCGGCCCCGACCCCGACTCGGTGGGCTCGCAGTACCTCGCCCAGGCCCATGCCTGGTTCGACAGCCTCTGGAACTCGATCGCCTGGGAGCGCCCCCAGTGAAAGACCACCAGCCAACGTTCACTACAGACCGGGTCCGCGCGGTCCTGCTCGACTTCGACGGGCCCGTGTGCAGCGCCTTCGCGGGCTATCCCGCCGCGTCGGTGGCCTCGGACCTGCTCATCCTGGCCGCCCGGTCCGGCGCCGGGGTCGCCGGGGCGGTCGACACCAGCGACCCGATGCAGGTCCTGCGGATCCTGCACCGGCAGGATCCGCACCTGCACCCGCAGATGGAGGAGTTCCTGACCGTCGCGGAGCTGGCCTCCCTGGCCCAAACCGCCCCCCACCCGGGGGCCGTGGGCGTGCTGGAGCAGTGTTGGGCCAGTGGCCGCCCCGTCGCGGTGGTCACCAACAACTCGGCCGAGGCGGTGGCGGCGTTCCTGGCACGCCATGGCCTCCAGCACCTGGTGGAGGGTGTGCACGGCCGCGACCGGGACGATCCGGCTCTGATGAAACCGCACCCGCACCTGTTGGAGGCGGCCCTGCGGCAGCTCGGGGTCCGGGCCGGGGAGTGCCTGATGGTGGGGGACTCGGTCACCGATATCGAGGCGGCGCACGCGGTGGGGGCGATGGCTGTGGGGTATGCCAACAAGCCGGGTAAGGCCGAGCGGTTCCGTGCGTTGGGGTGCGACCTGGTCATCCACAGCATGGACGAACTCGCCACCGCCCTCAAAGCATGAGAGATCCGAAAAGCGCTGCCAGGGATTCAGCACGAAGCGGGCTCTTGAGCGAGTAACGCCGTGTCGTTGGGGCGTGCTCGGTTGCTGCTGGACTGACTTGGTTCTGAACCCTGACATGCGGGCCCTACCGAAAACGAGATGAACCGTCTTGTCGCGCAGGCATAGAAAAGCCCCCTGCAACGAACTGTTGCCGGGGGTGGGGAAGGTCACGGTGGTGTGACCTCGGGCCTGTGGGCGGCATCACGCCCGGGCGTACTCTTCATTGGTGACCCAGAAGACGGATTCACTGCTGATTCACCGAAGAACCCATCTTCTTGATCCGATCGAGGGGATAGAGAAGCACCGAAGTCGTGACGATACTGTAGGCGATGATAAGAGCAAGTCCGACCATCGGAAACGGATCTTCGGACAGCGCGGCACTGAACGACCACAGGAGCGGTGGAAGACATAGAAAGAAAGCACAGGTTCCCCAGAATACGAGTCCCTTGTTCGCTTTCCTGCGCAACGCTGGATCGAAACCCACACGATCGGGGACATCCCCGATATAGTTTTTTCCGCGCCGGATTCCCAGGATCCCGAAGAAGACGAGGGTCAGAGCTAAGAATGTCTTAGCCAGGAAGAGGAAAGCAATCACGAAACCCATTACGCATCCTCCGTTCCAGCGGCCCGGATCGTCATGCTCGGTGAGCTACTCGGGGCCGCGAATGGACAGGTAGTAGACGAACACTGCGCGAATCGCGGCCTCTTTCGCCGCCTGGGGGACCAAGCGCCATGCGACCCCTCCGACTTCGCCGACCAGACACCCTACGGCTGCGTTCATCGCGTAAGTTTCCCAGCCGGAGTACCCTCCGTTGATGATGTCGGTCAAGGCGGTGGTGGGAACGCTGGCCAGCGCACCACGCGCACACCAGGCTGCGACAGCGATAACAACGGCAGGCAGAGCCTGGGTTTCGACCTCGCCTTCAGGGGCGGCGAAGAAGTACTCGTTGACCAGGGACAATTCTTCCTCGGTCAGCTCCTGGGCGAGGATCGCGTTTACCTCTTCAGGGGAAGCCTGCAGGTGGGTGTCGGCCTGCGTCATCTCCTGGCCGTTCATGCCCATCGTCTCCTTGGCTGCCGCCGGAGACAATCCGGCAAACATGAGTGAAATCGCTGTGGTGGCGGCAATGGTACCAGAAGCGAGAGGGCTTTTCAGCATAGGAGTTTCCTTTTTGTCTTATTTCCTTTCGGGCATTGACATGCAAACAGATGAGCATTGTTCTCTGCAACCCTGGAGTCGCTGGATCGCGAGGGTTTGAGATTGATCAAAGAGGAGGATGGCATGGGTGTCTCTCCTGCGTAAGATGGGTGCAACGAGGAGAGAAGCGGTTGCGGCTTGGTCTAAACCTCTGGGGCGTGGCCTATGGTGGCCAATATCGAACTTGGCACACGTGTGGCCGATGGTGTCATGTCGTCGTAGTAACACCGCAGTTCAAAGGGGTTCCCGATGGGAATCGGACTAATGGTCGCCATCGAGGGCGAATCTGGCGGTGGTTGGTGAGAAGGACGCCTCCGGCGTGGTAGCCGCTCCAGGTATGGCAGGCCGGGACGGTGGTCACCGTGTGCGCGGAGAGCGCGGATTCGTGCACCGCCCACAGTCCGATGTCGTTCTCGACGTCCTCCCGGACGTGAAGGAGCCACACGCCGTCGCCGAGTGGCCGCTCAGTCGGCCAGGCCGGGGAGTGCCTGATGGTGGGCGACTCGGCCACCGACATCGAGGCGGCGCACGCGGTGGGGGCGATGGCCGCGGGGTATGCCAACAAGCCGGGTAAGGCCGAGCGGTTCCGTGCGTTGGGGTGCGACCTGGTCATCCACAGCATGGACGAACTCGCCACCGCCCTCAAGAATTGAGCGCTCTTCCGCGAAAAAGAACCACGC
>NZ_JBHMIV010000074.1:0-2722 GCF_048060475.1 Nocardiopsis sp. LOL_012
TGGCTATGTCGGTGTCTGACGAGAGCACCTATCGATGAGTTCCAACAGCGGTGGCGCCTTCACCGCGGCCAGAATGTCGATGAGTTCTAACAGCACCCAACACGCCAAAGCCGCCCAGGGACCCCGGGCGGCTCGCTACGGATCGTCGAGGGGGGTCAGCTCGCGGCAGCGCGGGTCTGGGCCAGCCGGTAGGAATCGGTGCCGGTCTCGATGATCGCCCCGCCGAAGGTGAGCCGGTCAACGATCGCCGCGCAGAGCCGCGGGTCGGTGAAAGTCTTGGTCCATCCGCCGAAGGACTCGTTGGAAGCGATGGCCACGCTGTTCTTCTCCTCTCGCTCGGTCAGGACCTGGAACAGCAGCTCGGCTCCGCGCCGGTCCAGCTCCATGTAGCCGAGCTCGTCGATGCAGAGAAGGTCCACCCGCCCGTAACGGGCGATGGTCTTGCCGAGCTGCTTGTCGTCGGAGGCCTCGACCAGCTCATTGACCAGCTTGGTGGCCAGGGTGTACTTGACCCGGAAGCCGTTCATCGCCGCCTCGGTGCCCAACGCGATGAGCAGATGGGACTTGCCCGTGCCCGAGTCACCGATGAGACACAGGGGCTGGCCCTTCTTCACCCATTCACACGAGCCCAGCGTGTGAACGACGGCGGGATCGATACTGGGGTTGGCCTCGAAGTCGAACTCGCGCAGGGACTTTTGCCGGGGAAAGCCCGCGGCCTTGATCCGCCGCTCAGAGCGGCGGCGGGCCCGGTCATCGCACTCGGCCATCAACAACTCGGCGAGGAAACCGGTGTAGGTCATCTGCTCGCGGGCCGCGGTCTCGGCCATGTCGGTGAACTTGGTCCTGATCGTGGGCAGCTTGAGCATCCGGCAGGCCGAGTCGGTCGCGCTTTCAGCGGCCTGCTCGGTCAGCCCGCGGGGTCGGCTGGTAGTCATAGAGCGGTGCCTTTCCTAGTCATCTGCAGGGCGGGACGTGCCGCTGGTGCGGCAGCGGAGCAGGTCGTCGTAGGCAGCCACCGAAGGCAGCGGGCGGTTGTCGGGCGGTAGCTGGGCCAGCCGCCGCTCGGTCAACGACACGACCGGGGAAGGCTCGGGCACCGGGGCCGCGGGGGCGGTGGGCTCTTCGGACTCGGCGGCCTTGCGGGCCTCCAACGCCACCGCGTCAGCGGTCAACGCCCCCACCCGCAGCGCCGCGGCGATCCCAGCGACCACGTGCTCGTGAGCCATGTGGCGGCTCAACAGCAACACCTCGATGAGCGCCCGGGTGCCCGCCGCGTCCCCGTGGGCCTTGCGGACCGCCTCCCACCAGGCGTCATGGATCGGGGTGAACTTCCCGGCCGCCCGGGCCTGCTCCAGCGCGGTGGATCCGGGTAGCGCCCCGGGTTTGCGCAGCAGGACTTCCAGATAGTGGTCCAAGACCAGGCGGGATCCGGCCTTGGCGATCAGTCGCTCGTGGCGGGCCACCTCGGTGCGACCCTCGTAAACGACCAGTTCGGAGGCGTGCAGGACCGCGCGCACTTGGCGGCCGATCAGCCTCACCGGCACCGAGTAGCGGTTGGTGCGCACGCTGATCTGCGCGTAGCGGTCCACCCGCAGGGAGAACACCCGGCCCGTCTCGAACGGCTCGTCCGGGACCGGCTTCAGATGGGGTTGCTCAGCGGCGAAGTGCTCGTCGATGGTGCGGGGACGGGTCCCGATCCGGCGGGCCCCGTCGGTGATGTCCCACTGCTCGACCAGGGCGTTCAGCTCGGCCAGGGAGTCGACCTCGGGGACGGGGACGAAGTGGTTGCGGCGGAACCAGCCCACGTCGCCCTCCACCCCGCCTTTCTCGTGGGCGCCCTGGATGCCGGGGCGGCAGTAGAAGCTCTCAATGCCGTAGTGGGAGCGAAACGCCGTCCACCGCTCGGTCTCCACCCGCTGGCGGGCGAAGCCCAGGACCTGGGCGACCGCGGCTTTGAGGTTGTCGTAGCGGACCTTGCCGAAGGGCACTCCGCCCAGCACACTCAGAGCATGGACGTGTCCCTCGAAGAACGCCTCTTGGCCGCAGGAGGCGAAGACGCGGTGCACGGCCTTGCCCGAGTAGGACAGGCGGAAGCTGAACAGGAAGCAGACCACCTGTTCCCCGCCCAGGCGCACGGTCACGTCACCGAAGTCGACCTCGGCTTCGGCTCCGGGCCGGTGGGTCTGGGTCACGAAGGCTTCGGCACTCGGACCGCGGCCGGCCTGGATACGGATCTGATCGCGGCGCTGGGCCACGTAGCGGCGGACGATGCCGTAGGACAGATCGGTGGCCTGGTGTTCGTCGAGGAGGCGGTCGAAGATCCTCTTGGCTGTGTGGCGTTGCTTGCGGGGTGCGTCCAGGTCCTGGCGGAGGATCTCGTCGATGAACGGCTTGTAGACATCCAGTCGGGTCTGGCGGGGCGGGAGCTTCTTGCGGGGTTCGGGCCAGGCCGAGTCCATGGCGCTCTTGACCGTGCGGAAGCCGACCTGGTGTTTGCGCTGGGCCTTGCGGATCGACAGTCCTGCTCTGATGTCGCGCCGGATGGCGGCGTACAGCTCGACCTTCGACGGTGGCATCAGCGCTCCCTCGTAGCGGCTACCACCTCGATGGTGCCACTGCAAGGGCCTGTGCGCTGTCAAAACTCATCGATACACCGATGCGGTGTTCCGGGGCGCTGTCGAGACTGATCGACAAACGCTGTCGGCTCTCACGAACAAAACCA
>NZ_JBHMIV010000075.1:0-2559 GCF_048060475.1 Nocardiopsis sp. LOL_012
GATTCGAACCGCCGTTACCGCCTTGAGAGGGCGGCGTCCTAGGCCACTAGACGACGGGGGCCTACGGGTTCGACCATCGCGGTGATCACTACCACAACTACTCGAACCGGACATCGACGACATGCGCCGAACAAGAAGAGACCCACACCGTGGAAACCTCTCCCTGTTGGTACCCCCGAGCGGATTCGAACCGCCGTTACCGCCTTGAGAGGGCGGCGTCCTAGGCCACTAGACGACGGGGGCGCACACGGGTCACAGACCCGCACGGCCCGCGGAACACCGCGGGACCGAGAGCTGGGCTACCAGGACTCGAACCTAGACTAACTGAACCAGAATCAGTCGTGCTGCCGATTACACCATAGCCCATGGCCTTCGGAAGGGCCCGGCGGTTCCCACCGCCCCGCCCCTCTCGGCGACGTCGTTAACTCTAGCGGACATTCGGAGTCCTCGCGAACGGAAAACGGGGCGACCGGCCTGTCGAACCGGTCGCCCCGCTCCCTCAGCCCTGCGCGGTCTCCTTCTCCTGGGCCCGGAGCCGCTCCAGAGCGGCACCGACACGGGCCAGGACGCGCTCGCGCCCCAGCAGCTCCAGCGACTCGAACAGCGGCAGACCGACGGTGCGCCCGGTCACGGCCACCCGCACGGGGGCCTGCGCCTTGCCGAGTTTGAGGCCGAGGGAGGCGCCGGCCTCCTCCGTGGCGGCCTTGAGGGGCTCGGCGGCCCACGCCAGACCCGGGTCGGCGAAGCGGGCCTGGGCGGCCTCCAGCATCTCCCTGCCCACGCCCGGCTTCATGGCCTTGTTCCAGCTCCTGTCGTCCTCGACAGGTGTGTCGAGGAAGAGGAAGTCCACGTTGGGCACGATCTCGCCGAGGACCGCCACACGGCTCTGCGCCAGGGGGGCGACCGCCCGGAACACGTCCTCGTCGAAGGCGGCGTCGTCCCACGGCGCGGCCTCCCCGGTCAGCCACGGCCGACAGCGCTCCACGAACTCGTCGGCCCCCAGCGCGCGGATGTACTCGCCGTTGAAGGCGCGCAGCTTCTTCTCGTCGAAGAAGGCACTGGAGCTGTTGACGTCTGCCACCCGAAACAGCGGCTGCATCTGCGACCACGGCATGATCTCGCGGTCGTCGCCCGGGGCCCAGCCCAGCAGCATCAGGTAGTTGACCATCGCCTCGGCCAGGTAGCCCTCCTCCTGGTAGGACTCCAGGGCGACCTTGTCGCGGCGCTTGGACAGCTTCTTGCGCTGCTCGTTGACGATGACGGGCAGGTGCGCCCACACCGGCGGTGCCAGCTCCAGGGCCTCCCACAGCAACTGCTGCTTAGGCGTGTTGGACAGGTGCTCCTCGCCGCGGATGACGTGGGTGATGCCCATCTCGACGTCGTCGACCACGTTGGCCAGGACGAACAGGGGGGAGCCGTCGGCGCGCGCGATCACGAAGTCCTCGATGGCGGCGTGCTCGAACTCCACACGACCGCGGATCCGGTCGTCGACGACCGTGGGACCGCCCTCGGGAACGCGAAAGCGCAGGGCACGGCCCGGACCGGCCTCCAGACCACGGTCGCGGCAGAACCCGTCGTAGCCGAGGTTGGGGTTGTCGCGGCGCTCCTGCACCTGTTCACGGGTGCAGTCACAGTAGTAGGCCCGGCCGCTCTCGTACAGGCTCCGGGCGGTCTCACGGTGCTGGTCGGCCTGCTCCGACTGGAAGTGCGGCCCCTCGAAGTGCGGGTCGTCGGCGCCGATCCCGAGCCAGGCCAGGGCGCGGATGATGCCCTCGGTCCACTCCGGGCGGTTGCGAGCCGCGTCGGTGTCCTCGATGCGCAGCACCATGCGGCCCTCGGCCTGCTGCTGTGCCAGCGCCCAGTTGAACAGCGCGGAGCGCGCGCCGCCGACGTGGAACATGCCCGTGGGGGACGGGGCGAATCGGGTGCGAATAGGAGTCTCAGTCACGGGACCCAGCGTAGCGGCGACGGTCAGTCCGGCGAGGTCAGCGGACGGGGATGGGCGGGACCCATGCCGAACTCCTCGGAGAGGGTGTCTGCGAAGGCCGCCGCGATCTTCACCTCGCCGCGCGCGCTGGGATGCGTACCGTCGCGGGTGTCGGCCGCCGGGTCCCAGCCCTCCCGGTCCGCGACACTCAGACTGACCACCGGTGAGCGGTCCGTGCACAGGTCCGCGGCCACCCCCCGCACGAGCGCGTTGTAGCCGCGCAGGCGCAGCGCGAACGCCGGGTCCGCACCGGCGAGCGCGATCGGCGGAGACTCGGCGGCGGCGATCCGCAGATCCGGGTTGCCCCGGCGGGCCGCCGCCGCGTAGGAGCGCAGGCGGCGCTCCATCTCCGCCGCAGGCACCGGCCACAGCAGGTCGTTGACGCCGAGGAGCACGCACAGGAGGTCCGCCCCGTGGCTCCGGACCTCCTCCTCGATGGAGTCGGCGGCCTCGGCCAGGGTGCGCCCCCACACGGCGTTGTGTTCCTGGTCGAAACGGGGATCCCGGTACCGTGCGGTGCCCGCCAGCCCACCACCACCCTCAGCGGACGGCCTGACGGCCGCAGCCCCCTC
>NZ_JBHMIV010000076.1:0-2203 GCF_048060475.1 Nocardiopsis sp. LOL_012
ATCCTGCGGTCAGTCGTCTCCGTTGGCACCAGCACTGATGAGGCCAGAGAGTTGATGAACTCAGCAGTGACGTGTCTTGATGTGGAAGTCCCGGAGAATTCTTTGTTCTCGCCTTCATGCATGGTACTTCAGGCAGAGAACTGGACCGTTCTAGCCAGTGGCTGTGAGCCGGGAGTGGGAAAGTCCCATTGTGCTGACCTGACCGTTTCCCCTGCATAAGTAACGACCACCACTCGACCGTCGGTGACAGTGAAGACAAAGGAGGGTGGTGTCATGCCGTCGTAGCAACACCGCAGTTCAGAAGGGTTGCCGATGGGGACACGACGGACGCTCACTCTGGAGGATCGCGAGGAGATCGCGCTCGCGCACACACGGGGTGAGGGCGTGCGGTCCATCGCCCGCTTGCTCGGCCGCCACCCGTCCGTGGTCAGCCGCGAGATCGACCGCAACACCGGCAAGCGCGGCTACCGGGCCACTACCGCCCACAAGCGCGCCAAGACCCGCTGGTCCCGCCCCCAACAGCGCCGTTTGGACACCGACCCGGTGATCCGCCAGCGGGTCCTGGCCGACCCGGGCCGGGGCCGCGCACCCCGCCAGATCGCGGGGTGGTTGAAGCCGGAGGCCGAGAACGCCAGTGTGGAGCCCAGGGAAGGCTCCCTCCCCGCCGGCGGCGAACGCATCAGCCACGAGGTGGTCTACACCTGGATCTACGCCCTGCCCAAGGGCGAACTCGCCCGCCTGGGCGTCATGCTCCCCTCCAAGCAGACCGGCCGACGCCCCAGGAGAAAGAACGGCCTGTGCGGCGCCCGGATCGTCGGGATGCGCTCGATCCGTGAACGCCCTGCAGAAGCCGAGGGGCGCCGCGTCCCCGGGCACTGGGAAGGCGACCTGGAGCGCCACGAGGCGCCATGTAACCGAGCGGAGGTGCAAGGACTCCGCCGCTGGGCTGTCGCAGCAGCCCGGTGAAGCTGGGGGCAGACCGATCCGGGAAACGCCGGTCAGGTCGGCAAGCAGCCCCGACAACGACGGGACGGGCCAGCACGACCGGATGGCCCGGGTCCGGCAAGCAAGACGGGAAGGTGGACGAGAGGAACCAGCGCCATCACGCCCCTTAAGTCTCCCGCCAGCTCAAATCCGGTGGATACGGGCTGGATAGCGGTGCGCACCCAACCCCGCCAGGGGTGGGGAACTCCCGAACCGGTATTGAGGTCGTCGGTAGGGAGGCCGCGACGAAAGCCTGCGGCGTAGTCGCGGCGATACCGCAGGGGTATAGCTGGCCACCTCACCCGACGATCGGTTCATGGTGAACGTGGGAACCAGCCCGGGGTTCCCGTCTCCGTCAGGTCATCCAGGCCCGGTGGAGCGGGTTGGCGCGTTGTCCGCCGACGATCCCGAGGTGGGGCGGAGGACCCGTAGTAGTCCGAGCCGGGGAAAGCCCGTGCACATGGCGAAGGGGTCCAGTGAGTTCACGCACGCGACGTACTGCAATGGACGGAGACGCTGGTGAATACCGGTGAACCGTGGCCCGACCCGTCCGGGGCCGGGGTGCGGGTACGGCGGATGCAGACCAAGCTGCACCTGTGGGCGGCCGAAGATCCCGGCCGCCGGTTCGATGATCTGTACAACCTCATCCATCGCCCGGACTTCCTCACCGTCGCGTGGGACCGGGTGAGGGGCAACAAGGGCGCGCGCACCCCTGGAGTGGACCGGGTCATCCCGGCCTTCATCTCCAACGAAGCCGATCTCACGGCGTTCTTGAATGACACACGCGAGCAGCTCAAAGCCCGCACGTTCACCCCACTGCCGGTCCGGGAACGCATGATCCCCAAGACCGGCTCTCCGGGGAAGTTCAGGCGCCTGGGGATAACGGCTTGACGCTGACCCTGGCCGCACCTGATTGAAAGAAACCGCCCGCACGGCCGGGGCGGAGCACCGGTGCTCAGGCACTGCCGAGGGGACTGAGAATTACCGGATCGCGATTCCTCCCGCCCGAGATCCCCGGGGCGGTACGGATCGACGGTCCAGCGTGGCGATCGGACACCGAAGAACGTTTGACCAGGCCAAAGCCTCATGTGACGTGATATCTACCGATTGTAGTGCTCATCCGTCGCCGGTTCCGTTGGTGACGGGTCGGTGGGGGGAGGGAGGACGTCGGCGTGTAGGTGGAGGATGCCCTCGGAGTTGATGGCGGCGCGTTTGATGC
>NZ_JBHMIV010000077.1:0-2096 GCF_048060475.1 Nocardiopsis sp. LOL_012
TCAGGCTGCGGCGGGTGAAGACGGTCTCGGGCAGGGTGCGGGGGCCGAAGGCCTGGTCGAGGGTGGAGGCGAAGCGGCGGATGTCGTCGGCGTCGGGGAAGCGCCCGAACACGTCGGTCAGCCGTCCGCGCATCCCGGATCTGACGAGCCAGGTCCTGCGTGCCTGTTCGGGGTCGGGGGCGTTCAGGATGGAGTTGACGATGGAATCGCGCGGGGGCAGGGGGTGCTCCGCTGACCTGAGGTCGTCCAGGGTGGGGAAGCGGCCGTCGCGTCCCAGATCGAACAGGAGCAGGCCCGGGCCCACGTCTGCGCGGTGCGCTTGCAGGTACGCGGCGATCCGGTCGTCCTGGGCGAGTCGCAGGGCACGGTTGAACACCGCGCCGATGCGCATGTAGGTGTCGACCGCCTCTCGCTGCTGTGGGGGCAGTCGTGTGTAGGCGTGCGGGTTGCGGTGGGGGTCGTCGAGGATCTGGGCGCCGTAGCGGGCGGCTTCGGCGTCGTCGGTGAAGCGGCGGGTCCCGTCCGGTGCGCGAACGCCGGGTGCGGTGTCGGGGACACCGGGAGTGCTTGTGGCGGTGCCGGGGGGCAGGACCTCGGCGTCGAACCTCTCCCAGTGCGTGTCGTCCGCAAAGGCCCTGTTGATGAGGTACCGGGTGCCGCGGGGCAGCAGCAGTTTCCGGTAGCCGGGGATTCCGCTGCTTTCCCCGACCCAGAGCCCCCGGCTTCCGCTCGGAAGGGCGAGGACGAGTTCGGACTCGAGAAGGGGGTCCTCCACGTCCCTTCTCGGATCGACGGCCAGGACATCGGGGGAGGTCTGGACGGAGTCCTTGAGCAGGTATCGGGAGTAGTACCCGAAGAATGTCTTCTCATTCCCGGGAAGGGGGAGGAGGCGACGCATCGTGAGGGGTTCGGGGAGGGGGCGGTCCAGTGCCTGGTCGACCAGATCGAGATTCCGTTCCAGATCGTCAAGGGAGGGGATACCCCCGAACGCCTCGACCAAGCGGCCGATGTCCGACTCCTTGATTTTCGCTATCTCTCTTTCGAGTCGGCGGTCGCTCATCGACCTTGCCCACGCCAGGGCTTTGTGATGAGCGTATGACAGCGTTTCCGAGTCGTTCTTTATCTCCTTTACGGATTCCGGTGTCAGGGGCTGGAATCCCGTCAGCTCGTAAAGAAGCCATTCCCATTCGTGCGTTTCGTAGACCTCCCATGCCCAGGTGGAGCCGGGTTCTCCGTCGTCCGCTTCTTTGATTCGTGGAAAATATTGATAGAATTCATCTAGTTTGATGTACTTCCGGACGGCTTCACGCTGTTCCCTTGGGAGGCTGGCGAAAGCGTGCGGGTTCCTCTCCGGGGTGTCGAGGAACTGTTCGGTATATCTGATCGCCTGAGCGTCGGTGGCGAAGCGCCGGAACCCGTCCGGGCCGAGCGACCCCGGAACCGCGTCGGGATCCTCCTCCGCGCCCGATGCATCAGTGTCGGAATCCGACACCTCGTCCGTCACCGAGTCCGTTTCCGCCGTGGCAGGACCGTCGTGTGTGTGCGCCAGGTGCCAGATGATCTTTTCGTAGTACTCCTCGGCGGCGGTGAGGGCGATGTCCGCATCGATGCCGTCGGGGTCCTGACGGAGGGCCTGGGTGGCTTCCTCCAGAGCGTCGGCGGCTGCATTCAGGTCTTCCGTCTGCCGCTCCAGGATCTCCATGGCGAACCGGTCGGTCCTGATCTGCTGCCGGGCCTGGTCGGCGTCGGGTTCGTCGGCCGCGATGCGTTCTTCCAAGCGTTGGACGTGCTCGCGGTGTTTCTGGGCCTGGCGGTCGGTCCTCTCGGCTTCCGCCCGTACGACGCGTGCGCGGTCCTCCAGTTCGTCGGCCGTTTTGGCGTGGTCGGTCCTTTCGCTGCCGGAGGAGTCCCCGCTTGCTTCGGAGGAGGCGTCCGTCTGGAGGGGTGGTGGGGTCGGGGCGGGTCCGGCATTGGGGGCGCCGTCTGTGGCGGCGTCGGGCAGATGGACGGGGAAGACGGTGGTTTCGGTGTCCCCGGTGGGGGGGAGGAGGTGGCGGGTGTTCTGGTAGTGCTGGTCGGCTTGGGCTTGGGCGGTG
>NZ_JBHMIV010000078.1:0-1966 GCF_048060475.1 Nocardiopsis sp. LOL_012
CCCAGAGGCCGATGCCGACCATGCCGGCGAGATACAGCACGAAGGTCACCACGGACCCGAGCATGGAGTCGTTCAAAGCCGCCCCCTCCCTTCCTGGACACGCGAAGGCTCTGCCTTTACGCGCTTCTTATAAGCCATGAAGGTGATCATTGCGGCGATCAGCGGCCCACCACAATGCCCGTTTGTGGAACAACACCCCTTCGAGACTCTTTCGAGTTTTTAGCCGTATACAACTGTTCCCTCCTCCACATAAGAACCGGACCGTTTGTTCACCCCGACATACAAGACATCCGATCATCGGGCATATCGTCGTCCCCGTTCACACGAGGAAAGGGGGACACCACGGGCCATGACGAGCGCCCGCACCGCGCCCGCGGCCCGATGACCTGGATACGGCCAGGAAACACGCGCGCCACAACGAGCACCGACGTGCTACACCGCACCAAAAAGGCCATCTCTATATCGGTTAATCGGTTAACCGAAATAAGGAGGACAGAAACACGCGGGCACAGCGCACGTGAGGGGAGTCCGCACGGGAAATATCCCACGGCCCGCCGAGGAACCCGGAGGCGGGCCCACCCGACCGGGAGGCGGAGGGCCCGTACCGCTCTGCGGTACGGGCCCGGAGGTACCTGTGGTGCGAAGCCGGATCAGCCGACCGGAGCCTCCGCGCGCAGGTGCCTGACCTCGTGCTCCACGCGGTCGAAGTCGGACTCCATCACGTCACTGACCCTGCCGAGCGAGTTCAGGGCGAAGACCGCCACGAAGCTCAGGGCGGCGGCCGGGACCATGGCGTACACACTCAAGAAGTCCTGGAGGAACACCGGCAGGGTGTCGTAGATGCCCAGAGCGGTGAGCCAGGCGGCGACGTTCTCCCACACGATGGCGACGGTGGCGCCGACCACCATGCCCGCGAGAGCGCCCGTCCAGGTCATGCGCCTCCAGAACACGGAGAGCAGCAGGACCGGGCCGAAGGCCGAACCGAAGCCCGCCCAGGCGTAGCCCACCAGGTCCATGACCGAACTGTTGCCCCACAGCGCGATGCCCGCCGCCGCCAGAGCCACCGCGATCACGGTCACACGGCTGATCCACAGCAGCACCTTGCTGTCGGCGTCACGTGCGATGAACCCCTTGTAGACGTCCTCGGTCAGGGCGGAGGCCGCGACCAGGAGCTGGGAGTCGGCGGTGCTCATCACCGCGGCGAGGATCGCCGCGAGCAGCACACCCGCCACCAGCGGATGGGTCAGGGCCGAGACGAGCCGGGGGAAGACCTGCTCCGCGTCGGCCAGCGGGGTGTCGAAGTAGGCGATTCCCACGAAGCCGACGAGGACAGCGAGCGCCATGGCGCTGACCGCCCAGGAGACGCTGACGATCCCGGCCTTGCGGATCTGGGTGACCGAGGTGATGCCCATGTAGCGCGAGAGGATGTGCGGCTGTCCGAAGTAGCCCAGCCCCCACGCCAGACCCGAGACGATCACGACCCAGCCCAGTGCGTCGGTGGACTCCCAGGCAAGGGTCTCGGCGTTGAGCGAGGTCCCGCCCATCACCGACAGCAGGCCGTCGCTCTTGTCGGCCACGCCGTCGGTGAGGCCGCCGAAACCGCCCAGGGAGACGATCACCATGATCGGCACGATGAGCAGGGCCAGCCACATCATGGCCGCCTGCACCACGTCGGTCAGGGAGACGGCGAGGAAGCCGCCCAGAACGGTGTAGAGCACGACGATACCCACACCGATCGCGACGGACAGCACCGGGTTCAGGCCGAACACCTGGTCGAACAGGCCGGCCATGGCCACCAGGCCCGAGGCCACGTAGAAGAAGTAGAAGACGATGATAAGCAGCGCCGAGATACCCCGCAGCAGCCGCGACGGGTCGTTGAAGCGGTTCTCCAGATAGGACGAGAGGGTCAGCGAGTCGGAGTCGCCGCCGGTCCTGGCGTCGGTGACCCGCTCGGTGTAGACCCGCA
>NZ_JBHMIV010000079.1:0-1914 GCF_048060475.1 Nocardiopsis sp. LOL_012
CACCGCCCAAGCCCAAGCCGACCAGCACTACCAGAACACCCGCCACCTCCTCCCCCCCACCTCCGGCACCACCGACCTCCACACCTTCCCCTTCTTCGCCGACCTCTCCCGGCGGGCCCTCCAGCTCCTGGACTCTGCCGAACCCGCACCCGTACCGGGGGGCCTCGATCCGCGCGGCGTCCGCTACTTCACCAGCAACCGCGACGGCGAGATCTACGGCGGGCAGGTCCTGGACGCACCCCGCCACCCCCACGGGTTCACGAACCTGCCACAAGACCAGCAGGAAGCGGTCTACGCGTACACCAAGAATTCAGTGCCGTACAACTGGATGCTGCGTGCCACAGGAATCCAGGACAAGCTGAACATTCTGCGACGATTGACTTCCTCCCGCGGCCCGGGATGGCCCCTGTACGAACTGGCGGGCCCGGCGTACCCGAGAAAGCCGACGTTGGCCGACATCGCCAACGCCAGTCTCGGGGCCCTCTCCCCGGAGCAGCAGAAGCTCGTGCTGAAGATCAGGCAGTCGACGGACCCGGCCGGAGAACTCGCGCGGTTCACCGACAGGGAAGCACGACCCGCCGAAGTCCTGGTCAACTCGTTCGGGACCTTCCCCACGCTCAACGAGATCGAGCAGCGCCTCGGCCTCATCGACCGGGCCCTGGACCACCCCCTCCCGGAACCGATCCTGGTGCACCGGGCACTGCAAGAGGTCGACTTCATGCAGGACTTCGGCCGGGAGGCCGTTCGGAGCCTCGAAGGGACGGTCCAGACCGAGCCCGGCTACCTGTCCGCCAGCCTGGGCACGGAAGCAGGGCCCGAGATCGCACGCGGATGGAGCTTCCGACTCCATCTCACCCTGCCCGCCGGTTCCCGGGGCCTGTGGATCGGCAAGCACAGCGCCTTCCCCGAACAGCGGGAGATCCTCCAGCCGCGTGGTCTCCAGTACCTGATCACACGCGTCGTCGAACGCCCCGACCGGAAGGTCCACATCCACGCCGAGGCCCTCCCACCAAACGAGGCCCAGCCCCGGCAGGAACTCGGCCTCGGAGACCAAGACCTCCGCCGCTGGCTGCGCCCAACACCTCATTGGACCGCTCCGGCGGCTCCGGAGAACGCCGACACCGGCACCGGTATGCCTCGGGGACTGCGACTTCCAGACCACCGCTCGGCCCTCCGGCGGGCCCCCCGACTCCTACCAGAACCGGCTACCGCCTGGCTCCGGCAGCCCCTGGCGCACTACACCGAGACCTACCGCGACCTGGTCGACAGCGGACTCCTCGGCGACAGCGTCCCCCCGAACCAGCGCGAAGCCCTCGTCTCACTCATCCACCGCCTCGATCTCGCCTTCGTCCACACCAGGGTCAGCCGACCACTCATCCTCCACTCAGGTGTCGACATCGGCTTCCTGGACAGGGTGGTTCGTGGGGCCAGGCCCGCCCAGCTCGTGGGCACCGTACACACCGAACCCGGTTTCCTCTCGGCGTCCCTGTTCCCCATCGCCCCCGAGGATCACCCGGTCGAACTCATCCTTCTCGTCCCCACCAAGTTCCCGGCCCTCCGTCTCGGCGATATCACGGCCCTGCTCCCCCGTGACACCAGCCTCCTCATCCACGACATCCACCACCGTTCGGGTGACGGCCCCGCGACACCGGCCTGGACCGTCCAAGCCGAAATCGTCCCCACCGGTTGGAGACCCGGTCTCCACTGGAGAGCACGTCCGATCGCCCCCCTCCGCAGCACGAGCGCCGAGCCCTCCGCGGTGGAGGGCGACGGGCGCACCAGCACGGGCGGTCCCAGCGGCACCGCCCCCCGCGATGGCGCGGGCGAGGCACGCCACGAGGATCGGCCCGTACGCGGTGACGGATGGGTACGGCTGCCCGACGGCACCCGACGCTGGGGCCGCTACGGCGCCGC
>NZ_JBHMIV010000080.1:0-1897 GCF_048060475.1 Nocardiopsis sp. LOL_012
CCCACCACCCACCCGAGCCCGCTACGTCAAGCCCGACTCGACCTCGGCACCACCCTGGAACAGGTATGTGCCGACCTCGACCACGCCTCACCAACCGGTTCCAGCGGAGTCACGCCCAGCATGCTCTCCGGCTGGGAACGCGGCCGTCACACCACTACCCGCCGCTACCGGACCCTGCTCGCCGACTACTACGACCGCCCGGTCGACGAGCTGTTCACCCACCAGGACGGGACGGCCACCGCCCAGGACTCGCCCCAGCTCGTCAGCGGCCCCCGCGACCTGCGCACCGCCATGATCGACGTGGTCCGATCCGCGCAAGCCCATTTGGCCGTGGCCGGTTCACGTTCCCGGGACGTGGCGTACCTGGAGACCATCGAACACGCCCTGGCCGACCGCCCCGGCTTGGTCCACTACCGGTTATTGTTCGGACCGCCCCGCAACACGGCACTGCACGCCCACCTTCGGCGGCTGCTGGAGATCCGCGACCCCGACGACCGATCGCTGGGGATGAAGACCCTGCATATCGGCCTCATCCGCCCCGAACAGGACATGCCCGAACGGTTCTTCGTCGCCTCCGAACAGGCCGCAGTAGTCCCCATCCCCTCACTCACCAGCGCCTACGGGTTCGACTCCGGGGTCAGGCTGGGACCGCAAGCCGCCGAACGGCTGCTGGACCACGCCCGCCAGTGCTACGCCGCCGCCACACGGGTAGAAACCCCCAATGCCCTGCGTGGGCTCGACCCCACCGCCTCACACCACCGGGACCCCGCATGACCTACGACAGCACCCCCGCCCTACGCCGGGCTCGCCACGACCTCGACTCGGTCCTGGCCCTGACCCGGGACCTGGTGCGCATCCCCACCCGGGGCGGTATCGACCCCTACGGCCCGGCCGTCGACCACCTGCACGAGTGGATGGCCGCACAGGGCCTGCGGCCCCGGGTGCTGCGCGATGGGACCGGCGCGGCCCTCGCCCTCACCGCCACCGTGCGCGGCGCCCGGCCGGGGCCGACCTGGGTGCTGGACGCCTGCCTGGACACCGCGCCGTTCGGCGACGAGGCCGCCTGGCGGCACCCGCCCACCAGCGGCGCGGTCGAGGACGGGTGGCTGTGGGGGCGCGGGGCCGCCGACTCCAAGGCCGCGGTTTCCGTGTTCTGCCATCTGGCCGCCCACCTGCGCGCCGACGCTTCTTCCCTGCGGGGGGACCTGGTGGTGCTGTTCGACCTGGATGAGCACACCGGCGGCTTCGGCGGAGCGAAACGGTTCTTCGACGCCGCCGACACCCCCGCCGACATCGGCGGGGTGATGATCGGCTACCCCGGTATGGACAAGCTCGTCGTGGGCGGACGCGGGGTGTACCGGGTCCGGCTGCGGGTGCACGGGGTCGCCTCCCACTCGGGCGGCTCGCGCTCCACCCCCAACGCCATCGGCAAGGCGGCCGAGATCGTCCAGGCCCTGGAGTGTGAGCCGCTGCCCGGGGCGGCTGCGGGATTTGGTCCGGGCAAGCTCACGGTGACCGCGATCGGGGCGGGTGAGGGGTTCTCGGTGGTGCCGGATGTGTGCACGGTCAACGTGGACGTGCGCACCACGAAGGTGTTCACCGACCAGGAGGCGGCGGACCTGGTGGCCCGGGTGGTGGCCAAGGTCGATGCGCAGTGGCCGGGCACAGCCCCGACGCTGGTGGAGGCGCACACGCGCTGGCCCGCCTACGCCCTGGCCGAGGACGCGCCGTTGCGGGCGGCTCTGGCGGGGGCCGCTGCCGCGCACGGCATCGAGGTGGAGGCGAAGGTGGCGGGGCCGTCCAACATCGGCAACTACCTCGCCGGGCTGGGGATAGCGGCCACGGCGGGGTTCGGTCCGGTCTACGAGGGGCTGCACGCCACCGACGAGCGGGTGCG
>NZ_JBHMIV010000081.1:0-1844 GCF_048060475.1 Nocardiopsis sp. LOL_012
TCTGGGGCGGGCCTACCGGGACCGGTCGCGGGGCGCGGTGCCGGACTGGGAGCCGCTGGAGGTCCAGTACGCCGACTACGCGCTCTGGCAGGAGGACGTCCTCGGCGAGGACGACGACCCCGAGAGCCTGGCCGCCGAGCAGATCGCGTACTGGCGCAAGGCCCTGGCCGGTGCCCCCGAGGTCCTCGACCTGCCCACCGACCGGCCCCGGCCCGCCGCCGCGTCCTATCGGGGCGGCGTCGCGCCCATCGCCCTCTCGGCGCGGACCCACCGCGCGCTCCTGCGGATCGCGGCCGACCATGAGGCGACCCTGTTCATGGTGGTGCAGGCGGCACTGGCGGCGCTGCTGACCCGGATGGGCGCCGGCTCCGACGTCCCCCTCGGCACCCCCGTGGCGGGCCGGGACGACGAGGGCCTGGAGGACCTGGTGGGGTTCTTCGTCAACACCCTGGTCCTGCGCACCGACACCTCCGGCGATCCGGCCTTCGACGAGCTGCTGGCCCGCGTGAAGGAGGCCGACCTGGCCGCCTTCGCCCACCAGGACCTGCCCTTCGACCGCCTCGTCGAGGTGGTCAACCCCGCCCGCTCCACCGCGCACCACCCGCTCTTCCAGGTCATGCTGGTGCTCCAGAACAACGCCCGCGGCGACATTGGGCTCCCGGGTATCGAGGTGGTAGAGGAGCCCTTCCGCACCGGTATGGCCAAGTTCGACCTCACGTTCATCGTGAGCGAGGACCATGCGCCGGACGGCTCCCCGGCCGGTGTCACGGGCGGTCTGGAGTACGCCACCGACCTGTTCGACCACGGGACCGCCGTCGCCCTGGTGGAGCGCCTGTCCCGGGTCCTGGACGCGGTCGCCGCCGACCCCGGTACGCGCATCGGCGCCATCGGCCTCCTCTCGCCGGAGGAGCGGCGGACCCTGGAGTCGTGGAACGCCACCGACCGCGAGATCGCGTTCGACACCGTGCCCGCGGCCTTCGAGGACCGCGTGCGGAGCGTCCCCGGCGCGGTCGCGGTCGTGTTCGGCGACGAGAGCCTCACCTACGCCGAACTGGACACGCGCGCCAACCGGCTCGCCCACCACCTGGTCGCGAGCGGGGCCGAACGCGGCGACGTGCTCGCCGTCCTCCTCGAACGCGGGATCGACCTGGCGGTCACGGTCCTGGCGGCGGCCAAGGCCGGCACCCCCTACCTCCTGCTCGACCCCGACTTCCCCGACGACCGCCTGCGGAGCCTGGTCGAGGGGGCGGGCGCCCGCCGCCTGGTCACCCGGGCGGCGTGGGCCGACCGCCTCACCACCGGGACCGCGCCGATCCGCCTCGACGCCGAGGCCGACGCGGTCGCCCGCCGCCCCGGCCACGCCCCCGGTGTGGAACTCGGCCCCGAGGACGGCGTGTGCGTGATGTTCACGTCCGGGTCCACCGGCCGCCCCAAGGGCGTGCTCACACCGCACCGCGCCGTGGTCGGGACGTTCCTGGGCCAGGACTTCGTGGACTTGGACGCCGACCAGGTGTGGCTCCAGTGCGCGCTGCTCTCCTGGGACGTGTTCGTCCTGGAGTTCTGGGGCGCGCTGCTGTCGGGCGCCCGTTGCGTCCTCCAGCCGGGGCAGGCCCCCGAGCCCGAACTGATCGAGTCCCTGGCCGTGGAGCACGGGGTGACGGTCCTGTGGCTGTCGGCGGGGCTGTTCAACCTCATGCTGGACGAGTACCCGGGGGTGTTCTCCGGGGTGCGGCAGGTGATGACCGGCGGCGAGGCGCCCTCCCCCGAGCATCTGCGGCGGTTTCGGGAGCGGTTCCCGCACGTGCGGCTGGTGCACGGCTACGGCCCCGTGGAGTCGGTGATCT
>NZ_JBHMIV010000082.1:0-1596 GCF_048060475.1 Nocardiopsis sp. LOL_012
CCCTCTGTGTCAGGCTCAAGTGGGACACAAGGGGCTAAAGTTCACTAACTAAGACAAGCAGGGCGAGAGCAGGCAGCAGCGACGGTGACGATGACCAACCACGACCTCCAGGCCACAGACGAGGGACCACGAGCCCACCGGCCCAAGCGCCGGACCTTCACCACCGCCTACAAACTGCGGATCGTGGAGGAATACGACACCGCCCCCACCGGCGAAAAGGGCGCACTACTACGCCGAGAAGGCCTCTACGACTCCAGCATCCAACTCTGGCGCAAACAGCGCGAGGCCGGCCAACTGAGCACCTCACAGACGGCCAAGACGACCACCGCCAAGAAAAAGACACCCGAACAGTCTGAACTGGAACAGTTGCGCCGGGAAAAAGCGAAGCTCGAGCGGGACAACACCCGGATGTCCAAGAAGCTGCAGCAGACCGAGGCGGCCATGGAGATCCTGGGAAAAGCACACGCGCTCTTGGAGATCGTCTCCGAGAGCGCGGACTCGGAGAACTCGTAACCGAGATCCGCCAGGACACACGAGGCGCACTCGAACCGCATACCGGCATCAAGGAGTCCTGCCGCCTGTCGGGCATCAACCGCTCGACCCACTACCGCAACCGGACCCAGAAACGACCCGCCCCCAAAGAACCGGACAGGGCACCTCCCCCCAACCGGCTGAGCCCCGAGGAACGCGAGCAGGTCATCGCCGTCCTCAACAGCGCGAGGTTCCGGGACAAGGCACCCCGGCAGGTGTGGGCGGCCCTGCTGGACGAGGGCACCTACCTGTGCTCGGTGGCCACGATGTACCGCCTGCTGCGCGAACGCGGCCAGAGCCGGGAGCGGCGCGCCCAGGCCACCCACCCGCCCAAGACCAAACCCGAGCTGGTGGCCCGTGCCCCGAACCAGGTGTGGAGCTATGACATCACGAAACTGCGCGGGCCCGGACCGGGAACGTTCTTCGACCTGTACGTCATGATCGACATCTACTCCCGGTGCGTAGTGCACTGGGAAGTCCATACCAGCGAATCAGGCCGGATCGCCGAGCAGTTCATCACCAACTCCATCAAGGCCAATCACGGGATCGCCGCCGACACGATCCATTCCGACCGGGGCACCGCGATGACCTCGCAGCCCGTGGCTGAACTGCTGTCCGTGCTCGGCATCACCAAATCGCACTCCAGGCCCAAGACCAGTAACGACAACCCCTACAGCGAAGCGGCCTTCAAAACGCTCAAGTACTGCCCGGTGTTTCCCGACCGGTTCGGGTCCATCCAGGGCGCCCGGCGGTTCTGCCGCCGCTTCTTCCAGTACTACAACCACGAGCACTACCACTCCGGGATCGGGCTGCATACTCCCTTCACCGTGCATATCGGCACCGCGCACGCGGTCCAGGACAAGCGCGCGGAAGTGATCGAGGCCTTCCGGGCGGCCAATCCTGGGCGGTTCACGCGTCGACCTGTGCTTCCCGGGCTTCCCGAGGCCGCGTGGATCAACGAACCAGAGGAGCCGGACACCGCACCTGCCGCACAGCACGGCGCTGACCTGTGCGAAGCGGCCTGACGATCACTTACCCCTGTCCGATTCGACTTGACACACTCCG
>NZ_JBHMIV010000083.1:0-1529 GCF_048060475.1 Nocardiopsis sp. LOL_012
ACGACCACTGGCACCTCCACGCCGACATCATCCCCACACCCCCACCCGACACCCACAACACCAGCCACCAAGAACCCACCACCACCGACATCCACGCCTTCCCCGTCCTCCTCCCCGAGACCGGCATCAGCCTGGACACCGACGGTATGCCCGACCTGGTCTGGATGCAGCAGGGCCTGCCACAGCCCGCCCCACCCGACAGCGACACCATCGACCCCGCCCTGCTCACCGCCCAAAACCGCTCTGGCGACACACCGCAGGCCGCTCCCCCCGCCAACGAAGACCTCGAAAACGACGCATCCGTCTCACAGGGCGGCCTCCATGCAGACGGGCTCGACCAGGGCACCTGGAGCCCCGCCCCCGAACCGACCCCGGCCCCCATCTCGGAGCCAGAATCGGATACCTCATCGGTCTCGCCGCCCCCGGGCATCGTCGGACCCGACGGCATCCGCCGCTTCGGCACCGACCTGGACGCGCAAAACTACGCCGAGAACGTCCTCGACAGCCTGGACCACCCACGCGGCTTCTGGAACCTGCCCGAAGAGCAGAACCACCTCTTCCGCGAGTACAGCACCCACGACTGGGTCTACAACGAGATCCTGCGCATCCCCGACCATCAGGGTCGACAGGACCTCCTCTCCAACTGGCTCTCCCAGCGCGGCACCGGCTTCGCCCTCTACGAGATGGTCGGGCTGCGTGCGGTCCACCTCCAAGACATCCAGTACGCCTACCGCAACCGCGTCGCTCCCACCCCCAAGCGGACTCCTATCACACCGGACCAGGCCGACATCGTCGGCCGGATCATGAACTCCCCCGACCCCATGCACGCTCTCGACAACTGGAAGAGCTATGCCGACACGGCCGGCACCCTGCTCCAGATGTTCGGCCACATCCCCACAGTCACCGACATCGAGCACCGTGCCGCCAGACTCGACCTCGCCTTCGCCCCCGCTCTCCTACCCGAGAGCGTCATCACCCACCGCGCCCTACGCGACGTGACCTTCATGGAAAGGAACAACCCGAACAACCCTCACCCCCAGAAGGACCCCCGCTCCCTCATCGACACCCTCCAGACCGAACCCGGCTACATGTCCACCGTCTTCGGCACCAGCGCCCACGTCCCCGGATGGGACCCCCGTCCCTTCCACCTCCACCTCACCCTGCCCGCCACCACCAGAGCCCGATGGATGGGCTACAACGGCCGGCACCCCCAGGAACGCGAACTCGTCCTGGCCCGAGGCACGCGCTACCACATCACCGACGTCACCACCGACGGCGACGGAATCCTCCACCTCAACGCCACCGTTCTGCTCCCCGACGAGCAGAACACACCCCCGGCCCCCGCGGAGAACACCGCAGTATCACTGACAGGGACAGACTGGACCGTGGCAACGGCCCTCCTACCCGAGACCGCAACAAACGACGGCCCCACCCCCACCACAGCCGACACCCTCAACACCTGGACCCACCCCGCTGAGGGCACCGGCTCGTCCGGCTCTGACCACGGCTCCGAACCGGGCGAGTCCGGC
>NZ_JBHMIV010000084.1:0-1528 GCF_048060475.1 Nocardiopsis sp. LOL_012
CCGGGCGCCCTCGATCCGCGCGGTGTCCGCTACTTCACCAGCGACCGCGACGGCGAGATCTACGGCGAGCAGGTCCTGGACGCGCCCCGCCACCCCCACGGGTTCACGAACCTGCCACAAGACCAGCAGGAAGCGGTCCACGCGTACACCAATAGTGCAGTGCCGTACAACGGAGTACTGCGCGCCGCAGGAATCCAGGCCAAGCTGGAGCACCTACGAGAGCTGTTCCTCTTCAACCGAGGCAAGAACTGGCCCCTGTACGAACTGGCGGGCCCGGCGTATCCGAGCAAGCCGACGTTGGACGACATCGCCAACGCCGCAGCCAGGCTCGACACCCTGTCCCCGGAACAGCGGGACCTCGTACAGAGGATCATGGAGTCAGAGGACCCGGACAGAGAACTCGCGCGGTTCATCAGGAAACCAGATATCGCCGAACTCCTGGTCAACTCGTTCGGGACCTTCCCCACCCTCAACGACATCGAGCAGCGCCTCGACCTCATCGACCGGGCCCTGGACCACCCCCTCCCGGAGCCGATCCTGGTCCACCGGGCCCTGGAAGAGGTCGACTTCATGCAGGGCTTGGACCGGGAGGCCGTTCGCAGCCTCGAAGGGACGGTCCAGACCGAACCCGGCTACCTGTCCGCCAGCCTCGGCACAGCGTCCTCTATCACCGGACGTCGCTTCCAGCTCCGCCTCACACTGCCCGCCGGTTCCCGGGGCCTGTGGGTCGGCGATCACGGTGCCTTCCCCGAACAGCGGGAGATCATCCAGCCGCGTGGTCTCCAGTACCTGATCACACGCGTCGTCGAACGCCCCGACCAGAAGGTCCACATCCACGCCGAGGCCCTCCCCCCCAGCCAGACCCAGCCCCGACAGGAACTCGACCTCGGGAACCAGGACCTCCGCCGCTGGCTGCGCACAGCCCCCCGCACCGGCCCGGAGCACTGGCAGAACGCCGGCAACGGCATGAAGGGCATACGACTCGGCCCGGACCACGAGACGGCCCTGGAAAAGGCCCGCACCCTCATGCCCGAACCCGCCGACCCCGGCCACCGACAGGCCGTGGCCGACTACACCGGAACCTACCGCGACCTGATCGACAGCGCACTCCTCGGCCGCAGTGTCCCCCCGGACCAGCGCGAAGCCCTCGTCTCACTCGTCTACCGCCTCGACGCCGCCTTCACCGGTACCGGCAGCCGCTTCTCGTTCATCGCTCACGCCGGTGCCGGCGACGACTTCCTGCGCAGGCTGAACCCTGGAACCGACCCCGACCAGCTCGTGGGCACCGTACACACCGAACCCGGTTTCCTCTCGGCGTCCCTGCACAACGCCGCCCCCGAGAACCACCCGGTCGAACTCATCCTCCGCGTTCCGATGGACCATCCGGTCCTCCACACCGGCGGCACCACGGTCCTGCTCCCCCGCGGCACCAGCCTCCTCATCCACGACATCCACCACCGTTCGGGCGACGGCCCCGCGACACCGGCCTGGACCGTCCAAGCCGAAATCGTCCCCACCGGTTGGAGAC
>NZ_JBHMIV010000085.1:0-1507 GCF_048060475.1 Nocardiopsis sp. LOL_012
AAACGTCGGCCTCCGGCCGCACACCCGATCCCACGTCACCCTCCACCACCCTCAAACGTCGCCTCACGGCGCAACACGACCCGCCACCCCGACTGGGCCGGACGTCCGCGAGAATCAGTCCTCGATCCGGTAATCCAGGGCGGTCGTCCGCTTCCTGCCGAGGAAGACCGCGGCCGCCCCGCCGCCGACGGCCACCGTGGCCGCGGTCGCCAGCAGGGGAAGGGAGCCACCGGCCAGCGACAGCCGGTGCCCCCGCTCGTCGGCCCCCTCATGCCTCGGCACCGGTTCGGGGGACTCTTCGGCCTCGGCCCGCGCGGACGGCTCCCCGTGCCGTGGCACCGCCGCGGAGCCGTCGTCCAAGGCGGGCGCTGGCGCGGCTCCGAGCACGCCCAAGGCGGCGGACAGGACCACGCCTGTGAGGAAGCGGCGAACGGTCGATCGTGAGGGGGACACCACGACACTCCTGCTGGTTCGATGGGGGATGTCCGACCGGTCCACCGGCACGGTCACGGCGCCGGAGGGCCGGGGGCGAACCGGCCGGGGAGGGCCCGACCCGGCCCCTGTGACTACGGGTCAGGCGCCACACCGGACTCCCCTGTGCCCCGACAACGGCCGGGCCCCGGCGAGAGTTCCGTTTCCACCGAAGCCCCGTGGCGGAGCTTCCAGGACGGCGGCCATTGCGGAGAAAGCAACAGAAAAGGGCCCGGGAACGGCGTCCCGGGCCCTGGGTCTCAGGTCAACCGACCCTCACCCGCATCAGCTCTCGCTGTTCTCCTCGTCGGAGGAGACAGAGGCGTTGTCGGCCTTCCGGCGGCGCGCCAGGAAGGCCGCGGCGCCACCGCCGACGGCGATCGCGGCGCCGGCCGCGATGAAGCCGCCGATGGGCGAACCGGTCTGGGCGAGCGGCTCGTCGGTCATGGGGTCGGCCTTGGGAAGGGTCTCCTCGTCGCGCTCGGTCTCCTCCGGCGTGTTCTGGTCCTCGCCGCCGTCGCCCTCGCCGCCGTCGCCGCCGTCGCCCTCGCCGACGGAGCCGGTGGTGATACCGGCGATGGCCGTGGCCAAGGGCGCGTACTCCACGATCTCCTCGTCGACCACGAAGACCAGGATCAGCTCGGTGAAGGCGTCGTTCCAGTGGTAGCCGGAGTCGGTGGTCTCCTCGGTGTCACCGTAGGGGAAGAGTCCGACGGTGATCTCGGTCTCCTGGCCCTTGATCTCACCCGAGAAGCTTCCCAGGTCGACGGGGCCGCCGGGGGTGGCGCCGTGCGTCACCTCCAGGTCCCACGTCTGGTCGACGGAGACCTCTGCGGAGAAGTCCTCCTGGATGAGGAGCTCGCCGCTGTTGTCGACCGTCTCGCTGTTGGTCTCGTCCAGCGGAACGAAGTCGGTCGCGGCGGCCTCCTCGATCGGCTCCTCGGAGGGGGTCTCGACCGGCGTCTCGGGCTCGGTGGCCTCCTCGATCGGCTCCTCGGAGGGGGTCTCGACCGGCGTCTCGGGCTCGGTGGCCTCC
>NZ_JBHMIV010000086.1:0-1483 GCF_048060475.1 Nocardiopsis sp. LOL_012
TGTTTGTGGTGTGGGGTGGGTGGTTGCGGAGGGTGTTGATGCCGGTCAGGGCGGTGTCGGTGGCCAGGGTTTGGGTGGTGGCTTGTCCGGCTCCGCCCAGGGCGGAGAAGCCGGAGGCTTTCCAGCCGTCGGCGAAGGCGGTGTTGGTGAGGCCTTCGCCGAGGTAGCCCTCGGTGGCGCCGGTGGCGGCGGCCAGGCCCAGGTGTTGGGCGCGGGTGGTGGTTTGGGTGTGGAAGCGGTTCAGGTCGCGGGTCAGGGTGGTGGGCAGGGTGGTGGAGAGGTGGTGGTGCAGGGCTGGGGGGAGGGGGGTGTGGTCGAGGGTGCGGGTCAGGTGGGTGGGCAGGTCGGGCTGTCCCCAGTGGCGGGCGAGGGTGGTGGCGTAGTTCTGGCCCAGGGTGCGGGCGGTGTCTGTGCCCAGGTGGTGGGCCAGGTGGCGGGTGAAGAGGGCGCCCATGTCGTCTTTGAGGGCGGTCAGGGTGGCGGGGTTGTTCCAGGGGGTGGTGCCGGGTGGGGTGTCGGGGCGGTGGGGGAGGGCGAGTTCGTCGGTGTGGCGGGAGAGGAGGGCGGCCAGGTCGGTGTTGAGGCTGCTGGTTCCGGTGCCTGTGCTGGTTCCTGTCCCGGTGCCTGTTCCTGTGTCTGTGCCGGTGCCTGTGCTGGTTGTGGTGGTGTCTGGGGTGCGGGGTGTTGTGGTGGGTGTGGGGAGGGGGTCGGGTCCGGTTTTGAGGCCGGGGGGGTCGGGGAGGCGGGCGAGGTCGTCGAGGCTGGTGCGGATGAGGGCGCGGATCTGGCTGGCGAGGAGGGTGTCGACTCCTGCGGAGAGGCCGGCGGAGAGCAGTCCTTCGATGAAGGCGCCTTTGTGGGCCATGTCGGTCATGTTCCGGTCCCACTTCTTGCGGGTGCCGGTGTTGATCTGGGCGCGTTGGATGATGCTGTCGAGGCTGGCGAAGAGTTGGCTGATGATCTGGTGGCCGGGGACGGTGAGCAGGAACCAGGCGAGGATGCGGCGGATGAGGGCGCTGCGGATGGCGGTGAAGACGGGGATCATCTTCAGGGAGGCGCCGAAGGTCCAGTAGGCGGAGGCGATGGCCCAGGCGATCTCGATGAGGAGTTGGGCGAGTTGGCCCAGGACCATGGCGGCCATGTATTCGGCGTTGGCGGCGGCTTTGCGTAGTTCGGTGGCCAGGGTGGCGGCGGTGGTGCCGGCGTGGCCGATGTAGTTGCGTTCGCCGGTGGTGAACTGGGTGAGGGAGCGGTCGAAGTGGCGGGCGGCGCGGCCGGAGAGGTGGGTGTGGACGTGGGTGCGGACGCGTTCGAGGGTGTGGGTGAGTTCGTGGGTGATCTGGTGGCCGAGGTGGTCGTAGAGGTCGGCGAGGGCGCGTAGGGCGGTGGGGTTGGCGCTGGGTAGGACGATGCCGGTGAGGGTGGCGAGGAGGTAGCGGGGGCCGTGGTCCATGTCGTGGGCTAGAGGCACACCAAGTCACCC
>NZ_JBHMIV010000087.1:0-1392 GCF_048060475.1 Nocardiopsis sp. LOL_012
AGGATGTGGGTCGGGTGATCATTACGGGGGAGACGGTGGTGGACAACGTGAATCCGACGATTGTGCGTCGGGGGTTGTCGGAGGGCGGTCCGGAGGAGAAGTCCGCCTGAGCGGTCCCCGCTCCGTGCGGCCCTCCCCGCAGGGGGAGGGCCGGCTCCCCTGGTGGCTCAGTCCCCTTCGAGGATCTCCGCCATCCGTGTGATGTCCGCACGCTGTTCGACGATGACGTCGTTGGCCATCTGCCGCACCGTCCGGTCGTGCCCCTCCTCCAGGACCTCCTCCGCCATGGTGACGGCGCCCTCGTGGTGCGTGGTCATCAGATCGACGAAGAGCCGGTCGAAGGCGTCGCCCTCGGCCGCCGCCAGCTCGTCCATCTCCTCCTCCGAGGCCATCCCCGGCATGTCGTCGTGGTCGACCTCCAGGTCGCATCCGGGGAGGTCGCCGTCGCCGCCGTGGTGGGACACCCCGCCCTCCAGGCCGCAGAAGTTCGCGTAGGCGGGGTTCTCCCGCGCCGGACCGAGGACGTTCTCCTCCAGCCAGCCCTCCATGACCTCGATCTCCGGCCCCTGCGCGGAGGCGATGCGTCCGGCGATGCGGTCGATGTCCTCGCGCTGGTGGCGATCCTCGACCAGGTCGGTCATCTCCAGGGCCTGCCGGTGGTGCTCGATCATGAGTACGAGGTAGTTGACGTCGGCGGCGTTGTGCCCCTGCTCCTCGGCCAGGGCCGCGAGCTGTTCGGCCGTGGCCGGGCTGGACGACTCCCCGGGCGCGCCGGGCGCGATGACGTTCGTGGACTCCAGTACCCCGCTGCCATCGGCGCATGCGGTGGCTCCGAGCAGGGCCAGAGCGGTTCCGGTCGCGAGTGCCAGACGGCGCACGATTCCTCCAAACGGGGTGGGCGGACGGGGGTCCGCACGGGGCGCCACAGTGACACCTTGTCGATTTTCTACTGACTTTCGGCGTGTTCTGTCCAGCGTTGCGAGCGTTTTGATGTCAGGGCGTGTCCTGAGGGTTCCTGGGATCGATCTGGTTGTTCTGGTTTGTATGTCCGATCTCAGTGTTTCGTCTGGTGTGAGTCGTCTGCGCAGAGTAGAACAATGAGTAGTTGAATGACTGCTTTATGTTTCGGGGGTGCGGATGATGGCGGCTGAGCGCGGCGGTCCGGTGCGTTGGGGTGCCCTGGGTGCGGGGATGGTCCTGCTCGCGGCCGGACTCGCGCCCCCGGCGCGGGCCGCCACCGAAGCGCCGACCGACGACGCCGCCGTGCTGAAGGGTGTCGAGCACCTGGCCCACGTGCCCAAGCCCGCCATCCTCGGTGGCGCGGCCGCCCTCAACTCGGACCTGGCTTTCACCGGTGACTACGTGATCGGTGGCAACTACAACGGGTTCGTC
>NZ_JBHMIV010000088.1:0-1330 GCF_048060475.1 Nocardiopsis sp. LOL_012
GGATCTTCGACATCTCGGACAAGGCCGCCCCGCAGTACGTGGCGGCGGTGCGCACCGACTGCGGTTCGCACACCAACACCCTCGTCCCGGGCGAGGGCCGCGACTACGTCTACGTATCGTCCTACTCGCCCTCGGAGAAGTTCCCGAACTGCCGGCCACCGCACGAGCGCCTGTCGATCGTCGAGGTGCCCCACGACGCGCCCGAGGACGCAGCGGTCGCGGCCACCCCGGTGCTCTTCGGCCCCGAGGACGACCC
This sequence comes from Nocardiopsis sp. LOL_012, assembly GCF_048060475.1. Taxonomy (NCBI): domain Bacteria; kingdom Bacillati; phylum Actinomycetota; class Actinomycetes; order Streptosporangiales; family Nocardiopsidaceae; genus Nocardiopsis; species Nocardiopsis sp. LOL_012. The sequence goes on from NZ_JBHMIV010000088.1 coordinate 257, forward strand.
CAAGGCGATGGGCTGCCACGACATCACCGCCTACCCCGAGCGCGGCCTGGCCGCCGCGGCATGCCTGGGCGACGGGCTGCTGCTCGATATCTCCGAGCCGCTCGCGCCCGTCGTGCTCGACCGGGTCCGCGACGACAACTTCGCGTTCTGGCACTCGGCCACCTTCACCGCCGACGCCTCCAACGTGCTCTTCACCGACGAGCTGGGCGGCGGCTCGGCCGCCGTGTGCGACGCCGAGACCGGTCCCGAACGGGGCGCGGACGCCGTCTACTCGGTCGGCGGCGGCGCGGCCCTGGCCTTCCGCAGCTACTACAAGATCCCCCGCCACCAGGCGGACACCGAGAACTGCGTGGCGCACAACGGCTCGCTGATCCCGGTTCCCGGGGGCGACTACTTCGTGCAGGGCTGGTACCAGGGCGGGGTGTCGGTCGTCGACCTCACCGACCCCGACGAGCCCCGGGAGATCGCCTTCTTCGACCGCGGCCCCTGGGACTCCGCGGCGCTGCGCACCGCGGGTTCGTGGTCGGCCTACCACTACAACGGCCACGTGTACTCGAACGGCATCCAGCGGGGCCTGGACGTGCTCCGGCTGACCGACCCGCGGCTCACCCCGGCCGAGGGCGTCCGCATGGACGAGTTCAACCCGCAGTCACAGCCGCCACCGCCGTCACTGTCCGTTCCCTAGTCACTATGTGCAGTTCGAGGGGTGAAAGCTGCGTTTCTGTTAAGAAGAGAGGTTTCTTTTCCGTCCCTCTATACATCCCTACGCCCTAATGTGTACATTCCTCATGTTTCGCCTGAACGGAACTTGGAGTGTAGATGTCCCTCATCCCCCAGCCGAGCGTGAGACGCGGAGCCGTCGGGCTCGCCCTCGCGTCCACTGCGGCCCTGATCGCCGGACTGCTCGGCCCCACGGCCGCCGCCGCTGACGAGGAATTCGTCAGTGACGCTATGACCAGCGAAAATGTCACCCACGTCGCCAATGTCCCCAAGACCGAGGTCATGAGTTCCTACAACTCGGACCTGGCTTTCACCGGTGACTACGTGATCGGTGGCAACTACAACGGGTTCGTC
>NZ_JBHMIV010000089.1:0-1235 GCF_048060475.1 Nocardiopsis sp. LOL_012
GCATCAAACGCGCCGCCATCAACTCCGAGGGCATCCTCCACCTACACGCCGACGTCCTCCCCCCCGCGCCGACACCGACAGGGCCGGAGGCGGAGCAACCGTAGACGGCCAGGCACCGGGCCTGAACCGGAAGGGGCAGTGCCTGTCCCGCCCCACCGACAGCACCACCGCTGGTGTGCGGGCCCCACCGGCGGCTCCTCGATAACGAACACCACGAAGGCGGCGAACCCCTCTCGGTGCCTTTCCCCTGCGCTGGTCCGACGAGGCTGGGTGATACAGCGGGCACTGAACTAAGAGCTCATCCCAAAAGCGCTGCGAGATGCTCCTGTGCCTGGCATGATCACAACCTGTGAGTGATGTGCTGCCCGATGGGCTCTGGGAGATCGTCCAGCCGCTCCTGCCTCCCGCGCCGAGGACCGGCCGTCCCCGTGTGGACCAGAGAGCCATGTTGACCACGGTGCTGTTCGTCCAGGCCTCCGGGTGTTCCTGGGAGAAGGCCGACGGCCTGTTCGGCGTCACCCGCGCCACCGCCCACCGCTGGTTCCAGACCTGGACCGAGATGGGCCTGTGGCCCACGATCCACCGCACGATCCTGGATGAGCTGGGCAGACGCGCCCTGTCGGACTGGTCCCGCGCCACCGTCGACTCCCAGTCGATCCGTGCCAAGAGAGGGCAAGAGCACGGGGCCAAACCCCACTGATCGCGGCAAACCCGGCTCCAAGCCCTACCTGCTGTGCGACCACCAGGGCCTCCCGTTGACCTGCGCGGTCTCCGCGACCAACGTCAACGACATCGAACGCTGGGAACGCAAGGCCTCCACCTTCCTGGCCATGCTCGGCACCGCCTGCATCCTCATCTGCTACAAGCACTTGGCCAAGCATGCTGATGGCTTTTGAGATGAACTCTAAGTACACGGTTCACCACAACGAATTTTCGGTAGTAAACGCACCTCTTCAGAATCGGCGTCCCCTTCCACGAACGAGAGCTCTTCCGAAAGTCCGATCCCCCACAAGGCGAGAAACAGACATGCTTCCTTCAACGGGAGGTCATTTCTGTTTAGTTTCCCACGCCCCAAGGGTTGCTAACTTCTCCGGAGATCGGCCTCGGCTGTACCGGGCGCAGGAAACTGGCAATGGCGCTTGCGCATTCCCCGCCCCAAATCGAAATGAACGGCGGGTGACTTGGTGTGCCTCTAGCCCACGACATGGACCACGGCCCCCGCTACCTCCTCGCCA
>NZ_JBHMIV010000090.1:0-1230 GCF_048060475.1 Nocardiopsis sp. LOL_012
TCAGGCTGCGGCGGGTGAAGACGGTCTCGGGCAGGGTGCGGGGGCCGAAGGCCTGGTCGAGCACGGGGACGATCCGGCGGATGTCGTCGGCGTCGGGGAAGTGCCCGAACACGTCGGTCAGCCGTCCGCGCATCCCGGACCTGTCGAGCCAGCGCCTGCGTGTCCGTTCGGGGTCGGGGGCGTTCAGGATGGAGTTGACGAGGGGCTGCTGCCAGGAGGGAAGGGGGCGCTCGGCTTCTTTGAGTTCGTCCAGGGTAGGGAAGTGCCCGTCGCTCCCCAGCCCGAACAGGGCCAGGCCTGGGCCCACGTCCGCGCGCTGTTCTTGCAGGTACGCCGAGATCCGCTCGTCCTGGGCGAGTTGTAGCACGTGATTGAACACCATGCTGGTGAGCGTGTAGGCGTCGACTGCCTTCCGCTGTTCTTCCGGAAGGTTGGCGAAAGCGTGCGGGTTGCGGTCGGGGTCGTCGAGGACTTGGGCGCCGTAGCGGGCGGCTTCGGCGTCGTCGGTGAAGCGGCGGGTCCCGTCCGGTGCGCGAACGCCGGGTGCGGTGTCGGGGACACCGGGAGTGCTTGTGGCGGTGCCGGGGGGCAGGACCTCGGCGTTGAACCGCTGCCAGGTGTCGTTTCCGGTAAATCCGTTGATCACGTAGCGGGTGCCGCGGGGCAGCAGCAGATTCCGGTAGCCGGAGTTTCCGCTGATCTCCCCGATCCAGAGTCCCCGGCTCCCGGCCGGCAGCGAAAGGACGAGTTCGGCGCCGAACAGGGGTTCCTCGGTGCTCCTTCTCAGCTCAAAGTCCAGGGCAAAGGGGGCGGCCGGAGCGGAGTCCTTGAACAGGTACGCGGAGTAGCGCTCGAAGAAGTTCTCATTGTCGTTCTGGGGAAATATGAACCGTCCGTATGCAATGAGGGGTTCGGGCAGGGGGCGGTCCAGCGCCTGGTCGACCAGGTCGAGTTTCCTTTCCAGATCCTCAAAGAGGAGATTCCCTCCGATGTATTCCCGTACGGTTTCGCGCTGTTCCTCCGGAAGGTTGGCGAAAGCGTGCGGGTTCCTCTCCGGGGCGTTGAGGAACTGCTCGGCATACCTGGTCGCCTGAGCGTCGGTGGCGAAGCGTCGGAACCCGTCCGGGCCGAGTGAGCCCGGAACCGAACCGGGATCCTGCACTGGGCCCGCGGTGATCTGTTCGTGCAGGTGGGGCCAGGCGTTCCTGAGGGCGGGGTGCAGGGGCAGGG
>NZ_JBHMIV010000091.1:0-1205 GCF_048060475.1 Nocardiopsis sp. LOL_012
CCAGGCGGTGGCGGGGTCGGCGTTGAGGGTGCCGTCCAGGCCGTGGTCGGAGGAGTCGGCCACGGTGGTGCCGCTGGTCTCGTCCAGCCTCCAGCGGCCTTCCAACGCGATCGGGCGGTTCGCCAACTCCCAGACCTCAGAACGGACGTCGGGGTCGTCGACGAGAGGTTCGTCGAGGACCACGCGATCCCAGACGCGGACGTCGTCGATGGCACCGGGCCAGAAGTAGTCGGGGCTGCCGCTGTGCTGGGCGCCGCCGATAGCCAGCGGGCCGTCGGCGTTCCAGGTAGTGGGGTGGTGGGCGCTGGCCTGGTGTACGCCGTCGACGTAGAGGTCAAGCCGGTTGGTGTCAGGGGTGTAGGTGCCCAGCAGGTGAGTCCACACGCCCAGTTGGGCGGGTGTGGCATCGGTGGCGTAGGTCCAGCCGCTGGCCCCGGCCGGCCCGTCGTCGTGCGGGGCCATCTTGAAGGTCCACCCCGGGTTGGAGTGGTACTGATAACCCAGGTGGAAAGCGGACTGGAAGTCACCGGTCTGGGCGACAGCAGTGACATTTCCAGTGGGGGTCTGGTCGAGTTTGACCCAGGCGGAGACGGAGAAGGAGTCAGTCGTGTCGATCACCGGGTCCACCGTCTCCAGGTAGGAGTTGCCGGAGGTTTCGACCGCCGCGCCTTCGAGACGGTGGGGTTGGCCAGACGCACCTCCGACACGGCCCCGAGTCCAATCCAGGCCACTGTCAGCACTGGCCACTCGTGTCGTATCGACCGTGTCTGCCGCAGTGTCTCCCTGGCCCTCGTTCAACGGGAAGTGCGAAACGGGACCGCTAGCCGGCGCTACGAGGAAGTAGTAGGCGAGCTCACACTCGGATGAGTTTCCATGCGCATCGACAGTGCGAGCGTAGATCATGTTCGCACCCTGGTGTCGGGGCGTGAGAAGAATCGTCGCTTCGTCACCGGGATTATCCAGCTCCACTTCGGTCGCGCACGAAGTGTCATCCAGGCTGTAGTAGTAAGAGCTGGCGTTGCCCACCCCGTTGTTGGTGAAGGTGAACTCACCCGTATGTCCAACCCCTCCATGTGCCGTGTCACCTTCGGGGTAGTCCGTTGAAGTCACTGTCGGCCCGGTCTCAGGCTTGGAGGTGTCGACTGTGATCCAGCAGAAGTCCGACCAGGGGTAGCCCCACTCGGTGCTGTCGTGGGCGATCGCCC
>NZ_JBHMIV010000092.1:0-1205 GCF_048060475.1 Nocardiopsis sp. LOL_012
CCAGGCGGTGGCGGGGTCGGCGTTGAGGGTGCCGTCCAGGCCGTGGTCGGAGGAGTCGGCCGCGGTGGTGCCGCTGGTCTCGTCCAGCTTCCAGCGGCCTTCCAGCGCTGCGGGTTCGTTGGCCAGTTCCCACACCTGGGAGCGGGCGTCGGGGTCCTCGATGAGGGGTTCGTCGAGGACCACGCGGTCCCAGACGCGGGCGTCGTCGATGGCGCCGGGCCAGAAGTAGTCGGGGCTGCCGCTGTGCTGGGCGCCGCCGATGGCCAGGGGGCCGCCGGCGTTCCAGGCGGTGGGGTGGTGGGCGCTGGCCTGGTGGAGGCCGTCGACGTAGAGGTCGAGCCGTCCGGTGTCGGGGGTGTAGGTGCCCAGCAGGTGGGTCCACACGCCGAGCTGGACCGGGTTCTGGCTGTAGGTGTAGGTCCAGCCGGTGCTGCCGGAGGTGGGGGAGTCGTCGTGGGGGGACATCTTGAACACCCACGAGTCGGAGGAGCTCTGGTAGCCCAGGTGGAAGGCGGACTGGAAGTCGCCCGTCTGGCTAAGGGCGGTGGCGTTGCCGGTGGGGGTGGAGTCGAGTCTGACCCAGGCGGAGGCGGTGAAGGAGCCGGTGGTGTCCACCACGGGTCCGGTCGTGGTCAGTGCGGCGGTCCCGTCCAGGTCGGCGGCGGTGCCCTCCAGCCGGTAGGACTGGCCCGAGCGCTCACCGATCCGGCCGCGAACCCACGACGGAGCCGTGGTGGTCGTGGCGGTGCGGGAGGTGTCCGCAGCATCGGTGACGGTCGAACCCTGCCCCTCGTCCAGCGGGAAGTGTGCGACCGAGGTGGCTGGTGGCGCCACCGTGAACCTGTACGCCAGGACACAGTCAGAGGCGTTCCCGTGAGCGTCCACCGTCCGGGCATGGATCAGATTCGATCCGACCCGGTTCGGGGTGATGGGCACGGTCGCGTCCGCACCGGGGGTGTCCAGGGTGGTCTCGGTGGAGCAGGAGGCGTCGTTGAGGCTGTAGTGGTAGGCCGAGGCGTCGGTGACGCCGTTGTTGGTGAAGGTGAACTCACCGGTGTGGCCGAGGCCGCCGTGGGCGGTGTCACCGGCGGGGTAGTCGGTAGAGGCCACCTGCGGGCCGACCTCGGGTGCGGCGGTGTCGACCGTGATCCAGCAGAAGTCCGACCAGGGGTAGCCCCACTCGGTGCTGTCGTGGGCGATCGCCC
>NZ_JBHMIV010000093.1:0-1131 GCF_048060475.1 Nocardiopsis sp. LOL_012
CCGCCCCTACACACCGGCACCCGCACCGGCCGCCCCCGAGCCCGAGTCCCCGCAGACCACCGCACCCGCCTATCCACAGCTCCCCGCGCCGCGCCCGGCCTTCACCGGGGACCTGCTCGCCACGCCCCTGGAGCCCCGCCCCGGCGAGCCCGACGAACCCGCGCGCCTCGTCCGCCGCTGACAAGACCGGCCAGACCGCGCCACAGCGGCCGCCTGACCCCAGAACCAGCCGCGTCCCGCCCCCGAAGGAACACAGGAGACACCTTTGCCCACCCGCGAACACGAAATCCCGCTACGGATCATCCAGAACCAACCCGCCCTGGCCCCCGCCCTGCTGGAATCACTCGGCATGGACGTGCCACCGCACACCGAGGTCCTCAACACCAGCTCGGTCCTCACCGACTGCGACCCCAGGGAACTCAACAGCGACGGCGCCGTCCTCCTCCGCGACGGCACCCGCGAGGTGATGGCCGTGGTCGTCGAACGCCAGATGGGCCGCGACCTCGACAAGCGCCTCACCTGGCCCGCCTACCTGGTCAACCTGCACACGCGCCTGAAGTGCCCGACCCTGCTGGTGGTCCTGTGCCCCACCCAGGCCCTGGCCCGCTGGTGCAGCGCACCCATCCGCACCGGCCACCCCGGGTTCGACCTGGTACCGCTGGCCATCGGCCCCCAACGCATGCCCGTGGTCACCGACCCGGACCAGGCCCGGGCCCTGCCCGAACTCGCCGTGCTCTCCGCCCGGGCGCACGGCGACACCGACCCCCGCACCCTGCGCGCGGTCGTGGAGGCACTCGACTCCACGGCAGGCGCCAACCGCGCGTTCTACTATGACTATGTGCTGGCCGGCCTGAACGAGGCCGCCCGGAAGGAGCTGGAGGGCATGATGGCCGTGGAAACCTACCAGTGGCAGAGCGACTTCGCCCGCACGTACGTCGGCATCGGCCGCGAAGAAGGCCGAGAAGAGGGCCTTGAGGAAGGCCGAGAAGAGGGCCGTGCCCAGGAGGCCGCGAGCAGCCTGCTGGTCTTCCTGGAGGCGCGCCGCCTCACCGTCACCGACGGCGTCCGCGCCAGGATCACCGGCTGCACCGACCTGGAGACCCTCCACACCTGGATGCGCCGCGCCGCAAC
>NZ_JBHMIV010000094.1:0-1096 GCF_048060475.1 Nocardiopsis sp. LOL_012
CCCACAACACCAGCCACCAAGAACCCACCACCACCGACATCCACGCCTTCCCCGTCCTCCTGCCCGACCCACGCCCCGGCCGAACCGCACCCGACGGCACCCGCCACTTCGACACCAACAACGACGGCGAGACCTACGGCGAAACCATCCTCGGCAACCCCCACAGCAACCCTTATGCCTTCACCAATCTGTCCCGAGAACACCGCAACGCCCTAAGCAACTACAGCGGCAACTCCGACCTGCACAACGGCATCCTGCGCGCCCGCACCCTCCACAAGAAACTCGAAGTCGTAGAAACCCCCGCCCTACGCGGACCCCTCTGGCCCCTCTATGAGATGACCGGCCTCACCCCCCTCACCCTCGGCCACATCGCTCGCGCCCACCACGACGGAACCCACCACCTCACCCCCGAGCAGGCCCATCTAGTCACACACATCATGACCGCGCCCGACCCCGCGCAAGCACTCCACAACCTCAAACAGCAGTCGGGCAAGACTGCCTACCTCATCGAAACCCACGGAACCTTCCCCCACCTGGCCGGCCTGGAACACGAGATCTCCCTCATCGACCAGGCCATCGCCGCCAACCCCCTCCCAGAACCCCTCACGGCCCACCGCTACATGTTCGGCATCGACTTCATGGAGGGCTTCACCCCCGGCGACCCCACAGCGCTCGAAGGCACCGTCCAAACCGACCCCGGATACCTCTCCACCTCCCTGGGCGCACGGGTCACACGCCCCAAAGCGGCCCAGCACCCCTTCTACCTCCACCTCACCCTGCCCCCCGGGACCACAGCACTCTGGCTCGGCAGCAACAGCGCCTATCCCAGGGAGCGCGAACTCCTCCTCCCCCGTGGCAGCCGGTACCAGATCACCAAGGTCACCCGGGAAAGCCACACCGTCCGCCTCGACGCCGAACTTCTCCTGCCACGCGGCCAGAACCACGCCACCACCCCTCACACCCCGGGACTGCCGACAGAGACAGACTGGACCGTGGAAGCGGCTTTCCTCCCCCAGGCGGCCACCGATGGCGGCACCACCACAAGCCCAACACCCGACGGCCTCCGCACCCGTGCCCGCACCCTCCACGACGAGGC
>NZ_JBHMIV010000095.1:0-1084 GCF_048060475.1 Nocardiopsis sp. LOL_012
GGTGGTGTCATACCGTCGTAGCAACACCGCAGGTCACAGGGGTTGCTCATGCAAGAACGACGAATGCTCACCCTGGCTGAACGCGAGGAGATCGCGCTCGCCCACACACGAGGAGAAGGCGTACGCGCCATCGCCCGCCTGATCGGCCGGGACCAGTCGGTCATCAGCCGCGAACTGGCCCGCAACACCAGCAAGCGCGGCTACCGGGCCACCACCGCCCACCAACGCGCCAAGGCCCGCCGGGCCCGCCCCCAACAGCGCTTGATGGACACCGACCAGGTGATCCGCCAACGGGTCCTGGCCGACCTGGGACGGGGACGCACACCCCGCCAGGTGGCGGGCCGGTTGAAGCTGGAGGCCGACGATGCCAGCGTGGAGCCCATGGAAGGCTCCCTCCCCACCGGCGGTGCCCGCATCAGCCACGAAGCGCTCTATACCTGGATCTACGCCCTGCCCAAGGGCGAGCTGGCCCGGCTCGGGGTGATGCTGGCCTCCAAGCGCGGGGCCCGCCGCCCCCGCCGCAAGAACGGTCTGTCCGGTGCGCGGATCGTCGGGATGCGCTCGATCCGCGAGCGCCCCGAACAGGCTCTGGGCCGCCGGGTCCCCGGACACTGGGAGGGCGATCTCGTGGTGGGCAGGGAAGGCAAGAGCGCGGTGATCACGCTGGTGGACCGCCAGAGCCGGTTCACGGTGATCCTGGCCCTGCCCCAGGGGCGGGCGGCCGATCATGTGGCCGATGTGCTCATCGGCCACGTATCGGGGCTGCCGGAGTTGGTGCGCAAGTCGCTGACGTGGGACCAGGGAACGGAGATGGGGCGCCACGCCGCGGTGACGGTGGCCACCGACCTGCCGGTGTTCTTCGCTGATCCGCACTCGCCGTGGCAGCGGCCCACGAACGAGAACACGAACCGCCTGATCCGGGAGTATCTGCCCAGGGGCACCGACATCCCGCAGCATCAGCCGTACCTGACCGCGATCGCTGAGGAGCTCAACACCCGTCCTCGGGCGTGCTTGGGGTTCTACACACCGCAAGAGGTGTTCCACAAGCAGCTGTTGGAGGGCCAGGGCGAGGGCGTTGCTTCAA
>NZ_JBHMIV010000096.1:0-1082 GCF_048060475.1 Nocardiopsis sp. LOL_012
AGGTAGCGGGGGCCGTGGTCCATGTCGTGGGCTAGAGGCACACCAAGTCACCCCCCTTCACGCTCGGATCAACGGTGGGACGATCTTCCGCTTCACCCTATTTTTACGCCCGTTTAAGTTTGTTTGTGTGGCTTTGAAATTGAGTGAACCTTAGCAAACCGGGTGAGTGTCACATCCGTGAGTTGATGGGGCTGGTTGGTGTTCCACCGCAGGTCCTTCGGTGTGTGAGAGGTGACGCTCTGGCAGGGCGTACCGGGGTCGGCTTCGCGCGGGGGTGGAGGAGAAGCCCCGGCCCGCAACTGGCTTCGGACGGCTGCGATCCTCTCCCGGACAGGGAAGGGGTCGGAGAGACTGGAAGCGGAGTGGTCAGGGCACGCCGCGTGCTGGACCGACGCGCGTATCCTCTGGAAGTCGTGGGCCGTGTGTTCGATCGCTGTCCGTGCGGCGTACGCGCGGGCCTACGGTTCGCCGGTGGGGGCGACCCCTTCCCGAGGCGGTGCAGCGCTCGGGTCCGCGTTCTGCCGTACCCGTTCCCGGTTCCAGGTGGTGCGGAAGTCGGGCGGAGGCCGAGGGACTCCACTCGGTGGAGGGGTACCCAGCGCAGCTCACTGCTCTCATGGTCTGCGGGAGTGAGGCCGGGCAGGCTGGGGACGGGGGCGGTGTGGGCGTCGTGGCGCCAGAAGTCGAGGCCGTGCGTCTTGGCCAGGGCGAGCGGGCGGCCCGCCGGTGACCTCTTCCCTGAACTCGCGGACAACGGCCTGGAGAGTGGTCTCGTCACGGTCGCGGGCACCGCCGGGGATGGAGCAGGTGTCGCCCTCGTCGGTTCCCTCGGGGACGGCGGAGTGCGGCAGCGGTTCCGGGGTCGGCCCCGGGCCTGGTGTCTTCATGCCCCTTCGGGTACGGGGCCGGGGGCGTTCGGGCCCTGGAGGGCATCGGCGAAGCGTTGTTCCAGGGTGCGGTCGTCGGTGTCCTGCGGCGGAAGGGCGTCGGCACCGGCTTCCTCGTTTTCGGGGCCGGGGAGCGGGTCGGTGGGGGGAGGGAGGACGTCGGCGTGTAGGTGGAGGATGCCCTCGGAGTTGATG
>NZ_JBHMIV010000097.1:0-1079 GCF_048060475.1 Nocardiopsis sp. LOL_012
GGTGGTCAACCCGGTGCGGTCGGCGGCGCGCAACCCCTTGTTCCAGGTCATGCTCACCCTCGAACACGCCACTTTCGGCACGGTCGACCTGGGCGGGACCCCCGCCGTTCCGGAGCTCGGCCGGGACTCCGGCGTCGCCAAGTTCGACCTGGACATGATCTTCGAACGTCCTGAGGACGGCTCCGGACTGCGTGGTCGGATCGGGTACGCGGTGGAGCTGTTCGACGAGGTGACGGTGCGGCGGATCGCCGACGTGCTGGTGCGGGTGCTGCGCTGTTTCGCCGAGGACGCGGACACGGGTCTGCGTGAGGTGGAGGTGCTGTCGGAGGAGGAGTACGGGCGGGTCGTCCACGGGTGGAACGCGAGCGACCGGGAGGTCCCGGACCTGACGGTGCCGGAGGTGTTCGAGGGGCACGTGCGGCGGGCTCCGGAGTCGGTGGCGGTGGTGTTCGGCGGTGAGCGTCTGACCTACGCGGAGCTGGACATTCGTGCCAACCGGTTGGCGCGGCATCTGGTCGGGTGCGGTGTGGGCCGCGGTGACGTGGTGGGTGTGCTGCTGGAGCGGGGTATCGATCTGGCGGTGGCGGTGCTGGCGGCGGCCAAGGCCGGTGCGGTCTACCTGCTGCTGGACCCCGGCTTCCCCGAGGACAGGATCGTCGGCATGGCCGAGGACGCGGGGGCACGGCTGGTGGTCACCCGCTCCGAGTGGACCGAGCGTATACCGGTGATCTACCCCCTGGTGTGCGTGGACACCGACGCCGAGACGATCGCGGCGTGCGCCGACCGGGCTCCGGACGTGGAACTCGACCCCGAGGACGGCGTGTGTGTGATGTTCACGTCCGGCTCCACCGGCCGCCCCAAGGGCGTGCTCACACCGCACCGCGCCGTGGTGGGCACGTTCTTGGGGCAGGACTTCGTGGACCTGGGGCCGGACCACGTGTGGTTGCAGTGCGCTCCGGTGTCCTGGGACGGGTTCGCGCTGGAGTTCTGGGGTGCGCTCATGTCGGGCTCCCGTTGTGTCCTCCAGCCGGGGCAGGCCCCCGAGCCCGAACTCATCGAGTCCCTGGCCGCGGAGCACG
>NZ_JBHMIV010000098.1:0-1037 GCF_048060475.1 Nocardiopsis sp. LOL_012
CCGGCGGTGAGCTGGTGGTGGTGGGCCGGGCCGACGCCCAGGTCAAGGTCCGCGGCTTCCGGATCGAGCCCGGCGAGGTCGAAACGGCGCTCACCGCCCTGCCGGGGATCTCTGCGGGGGCCGTCGTGGTCCGGGAGGACCGGCCCGGCGACAGGCGCCTGGTGGGCTACGCCGTGTTCACAGACGGGGCGGCACCGGACGTGCAGGAGCGCGGCGGTATCGGGCTGCGGTCCGCGCTGTCGGAGGTGTTGCCGGAGCACATGGTGCCGTCGGCGGTGGTGGTGCTGGAGCGGTTGCCGTTGACGGCCAACGGGAAGCTGGACCGGCGTGCGCTGCCCGAGCCCGATTTCGGGGCGCTCTCGCGGGGCCGGGCCCCCCGCGACGAGCGCGAGGAGGAGCTGTGCGCGCTGTTCGCCGAGCTCCTCGGCCTGGAGTCGGTGACCGTCGACGACTCCTTCTTCGACCTGGGCGGGCACTCCCTGCTCGCCGCACGGCTCACGACACGGATCAGGGCCTCCCACGGCGTGGATATCACGCTGAAGGACCTGTTCCGGGCCCCGACGGTCGCCGAACTGGCCCACAAGGTCTCCCAGGCGACCCCGGCGCGGCGCTCACGCCCCAAGCTGAGCCGCCGCACACGGGCGGGCGCACGGCTCTGACCCGGAGCCGTCCCCGTCCGTCCCGGGCGGGCACGGCCGACCGCCGTACCCGGCGGTTTCCGTGCCCGCCCAGATCCCCAACTGCCGCCGACCCTCCTCCGGGACCTGCCCGTCGGGAGCGTCCCCCCTTCCTAGGGTCGGCTGAGACGAGAAGAAGAACACGAGCGCCGGTCAAGGCGGGACGACAGGTGGGTCGACATGCTTCCCCTTTCATACGCTCAACGCAGACTGTGGTTCCTGGACCGTTTGGAGGGGCCGAGCGCCACCTACAACATCCCGGTGGTGCTGCGGCTGCGCGGTGGTCTGGACGCCGGTGTCCTGGAGGCGGCGCTGGGGGACGTGGTGGAGCGGCACGAGGCGCTGCGGACCGTGTTCCCC
>NZ_JBHMIV010000099.1:0-841 GCF_048060475.1 Nocardiopsis sp. LOL_012
GCGCTGGTGCCGCCGCGCTGTCGCCACTACTTCACCGGCCGCGCCGACCGCGCCCACTACCGCACCCGCCGCTACGACTTCATCGGCTCGCCCCGCCACCTGCCGCTGGTGCGGGCCTTCCTCGACACCTGCGCCGCCGAGAGGGACCGGGACTACCGCTACCTGTTCACCCTGCTGGGCTCCGAACTGGCCGCCAACGCGCTGACCCACTCCCGGTCGGGCGAGCGGCTGGGCACCTACACCCTGGCCTGCACCCGCAGCCGCGACGGACTGCGCCTGACCTGCCGCGACCAGGGCGCCAGGAACCACCGCACCACGGCCGTCGGCCAGCGCTCCTACCTGGCCCCCGACCCCGCAGGTCTGGACCCGCACGCCGAGTCCGGACGCGGCCTGGCCCTCCTCGACACCCTGGCCAGCGCGTGGGGCGACAACGGCCAGAGCGACTACCGCCAGGTCTGGTTCTTCCTCGCCTACGACCTGACCGACAACCCCTGGAACACCACCGCATAGAAGACGCAGCGCATCACGGCCACGACGTGAAACGGGTCCAGGAGAGCGTTGCAGCGCTTCTCCCGGACCCTCCAATCCCGAAAACCACCACTGACATAGTGAGAAAGCAGGATCGATGACGCATCCTATCCCCGCACCCCGGCCCGCCAGCGACCGGTTGTACCGCACCCCGCCGCCGCTGCCCCGGCGCACCCCTCTCGTGGGGCCGTTCTGCCCGGCCTGTGTCCACCCCTCCTGCCGGCGGCGCCGCGCCCAGCGGCTGCCGCTGCGGGGCGGCCACCGCGACGAGTACCGACGCGAGCACGCGATCGCTGCCGACCTCCAGCGCCGC
>NZ_JBHMIV010000100.1:0-821 GCF_048060475.1 Nocardiopsis sp. LOL_012
CTGAACGTGCCGTTCGCGATCGCCGACGCCACGGCGCTGACCGAGGCGGGGTATGTGGGCGAGGATGTGGAGAACATCCTGTTGAAGTTGATCCAGGCGGCCGACTACGACGTGAAGAAGGCCGAGACGGGGATCATCTACATCGACGAGGTGGACAAGGTCGCGCGCAAGAGCGAGAACCCCTCGATCACGCGGGACGTGTCGGGTGAGGGGGTGCAGCAGGCGCTGTTGAAGATCCTGGAGGGGACGACGGCGTCGGTGCCGCCGCAGGGGGGGCGCAAGCATCCGCACCAGGAGTTCATTCAGATCGATACGACCAATGTGCTGTTCATCTGTGGTGGGGCGTTCGCGGGTTTGGAGAAGTTGATCGAGTCGCGGACGGGTCGGCAGGGGATGGGGTTCAACGCGGTGCTGCGGCCGCGGTCGGAGGTGGCGGAGTCGGCGCTGCTGGGTGAGGTGATGCCGGAGGACCTGTTGAAGTTCGGGATGATTCCGGAGTTCGTGGGTCGGTTGCCGGTGATCACGAGTGTGCATGATCTGGACCGGGCGGCGCTGGTGCGGATTCTGACGTTGCCGCGGAATGCGTTGGTGAAGCAGTATCAGCGGTTGTTCGAGTTGGATGATGTGGGGTTGGAGTTCACGGAGGGGGCGTTGGAGGCGATCGCGGATCAGGCGATCGTGCGGGGGACGGGTGCGCGTGGGTTGCGGGCGATCATCGAGGAGGTGTTGTTGTCGGTGATGTATGAGGTGCCTTCGCGTGAGGATGTGGGTCGGGTGATCATTACGGGGGAGACGGTGGTGGACAACGTGAATCCGACGAT
>NZ_JBHMIV010000101.1:0-791 GCF_048060475.1 Nocardiopsis sp. LOL_012
GGGGAACACGGTCCGCAGCGCCTCGTGCCGCTCCACCACGTCCCCCAGCGCCGCCTCCAGGGCACCGGCGTCCAGACCGCCGCGCAGGCGCAGCACCACCGGGATGTTGTAGGTGGCGCTCGGCCCCTCAAGGCGGTCCAGGAACCACAGTCTGCGCTGTGCGTAGGAGAGGGGGATCCGTTCGGGACGGTCCTGGACGGTGAGCGCGGCCCTGGCGGGGGCGGCGTTCCCGGAGCCGATGCGTTCGGCGACACCGGCGACGGTCGGGGCGTGGAACAGTTCGCGGACGGTCAGTTCGACCCCGAGCGCGCCCCGGATGCGCCCGAGCAGGCGGGTGGCGAGCAGGGAGTGCCCGCCCAGGTCGAAGAAGGAGTCGTCGATCGTCACCGACTCCAGGCCCAGCACCTCCGCGAACAGGGCGCACAGCTCCTCCTCGCGCTCGTCGCGGGGCGCCCGGCCCTGGGACAGTTCGCCGAAGTCGGGCTCGGGCAGGGCACGGCGGTCCAGCTTGCCGTTGCCGGTGAGCGGGAGGGCCTCCAGCGCCACCACCGCGGCGGGCACCATGTACTCGGGCAGGGAGCGAGCCAGCGACGAGCGCAGGTCCACGGGGTCGAGGTCGGCCCCGGCCTCGGGCACCGCGTACCCCACCAGTCGCTTGTCGCCGGGCCGGTCCTCGCGGACCACCACCGCGCACTGGGCCACACCGGGCGCCGCCGCCAGGTGCGTCTCGACCTCCCCGGGTTCGATCCTGAAGCCGCGGACCTTGACCTGGGCGTCGACGCGGCCGACCA
>NZ_JBHMIV010000102.1:0-789 GCF_048060475.1 Nocardiopsis sp. LOL_012
GTGTTGTGGGTGTCGGGTGGGGGTGTGGGGATGATGTCGGCGTGGAGGTGCCAGTGGTCGTTGCCGTAGAGGTCGTCGGGGGTGTGGCGGACGTTGGTGATGCGGACGGTGGTCTGGCGGCGTAGGAGGAGGTCGGTGGTGCTGCCGAGGGGGGATCGGGTGAGGTCGGCGGTGTTGAGGGCGGGGTAGCCGGCCGGGAGGGTGGTGGTGAGGGTGATGGGGTGGTGGTGGTCGGGGTCGGTGGGTGTGGTGGTGGCGGTGGTGTAGCCGGGGTCGGTGTAGGTGCGGCCGGTCAGGGCGTGCATGGAGGCGGGGTTGGTGGGGTCGGCGCCCAGGAGGCGGTGGAGGAGTTGGGGGTCGGGGCGGTGGTGGACTTGGAGGGGTGCGGGGGTGGTGGAGGTGTGGATGAGGGTGTCGAGTTCGGTGACGGTGGCGGTGTCGTGTGTGGGGGCGTGGTCGGGGCCGTGGCGCAGGGTGTGGTTGAGGTTGGTGGTGGTGTGGGTGGCCAGGTCGCGGAGGGTGGCGGTGGTGGTGTCGTCGGTGGGGGGCGGGGCCATGTTCATGGAGAGGTAGATGGCGCCGGTGCCGGGTGTGGTGAAGGTCTGGGGGTCTTGGGTGGTGTCGTTGTCGGGTGCGGGTTCCCAGTGGGGGGGCGTTGGCCAGGGCGTGGTGTGGGTGGTGGGGGCGGTGTGCTGTTCGGGGGTGGTGTCCGGTGCTGCTTCGGTGCGGGGGCGGGGGTTTTCGGGGAAGGGCAGGTCGAGCAGGCCGTTGGGGTCGTAGGGGCGTTTG
>NZ_JBHMIV010000103.1:0-717 GCF_048060475.1 Nocardiopsis sp. LOL_012
GGTCACCTTCTCCCCCGTGGAGAGGGTGACCAGGAAGGTGGTCCCGGCGTCGACACCGACCGCCTCGCGGAGCGCGGGGGCGGCGTGGACGGTGTCCTCGCACAGCAGGGACACGAACCAGCGGCCCGCGCCGTCACGGGAGACCGTCACGGCGGACGGCCGCGCGCCCTCGGGCAGGGGCCGCGACCAGGCGATGTCGAGCGGGTCGGACATCTTGGCCAGGGTGAGGCGGCCCTGGCGGTAGCGGAACGCGCCGGGGGTGTACTGCGCGCTGGCGCGGGACTTCTTGCGCGACTTGAACCGGGGGGAGCGGGCGCGTCCGGCGAAGAAGTGGGCGAACGCGCCCTGGAGGTGGCGCAGCGCCTGCTGGAGCGGGACGCTGGACACCTCGGTGAGGAAGGAGAGTTCGTCGGTCCTCTTCCAGGCGGTGGGCATGGCCGAGGTGGCGTTGTAGTTCACGCGCTCCCGGCGCTGGTACCAGGCCTGGGTGCGGGCGGCGAGGGCCTTGTTGCAGACGAGGCGGAGGCACCCGAACGTGCGCGACGGCTCCGCTGCCTGCGCTGGGGTGGGGTGGAAGCGGTACTTGAACGCCCGCTTCACGGTCTTCCTCGCCATGGTTCACGTTCTACTGGTTCGTTGGTAAGCACGCAGCAGGAAGGAGAGGGCGTTTCCTTCCCGGCTTGAAGGACCGGGTCTCCACGCCCAACAAACTGATGA
>NZ_JBHMIV010000104.1:0-600 GCF_048060475.1 Nocardiopsis sp. LOL_012
GCAACGGAGACGGCGTCCCCGACTGGCTGGAAGACCTCTACGGCGGAGACGGCCCCGGCGGAAGCGGCTACCAGCCGCCTCCGCTGGACAACACCTTCACCCCCGGAGGAGGAGGTGACGGCCCTGCCACCGTCGGCGGGGGCGACTACACCCCGCCGCCCCTGGACAACACCTTCACCCCCGGAGCCGGCCTCGACAACCCCTTCGGCACGGGTGACGGCACCGGCGTCGGCGGGGGCGGGGGCGACTACACCCCGCCGCCCCTGGACAACACCTTCACCCCCGGAGGCACGGGGGGCGGCTACCTGCCCGTTCCCCCGCTCGGTACCGGAGGAGGAACCGGGAACAACGACCGCCCACGGCAGCCGAACGCGGGGCTGGGCACCAACTTCCCCGGAAGTGGTCTGGATCTGGACCCGGCCACAGGACTGCCGATCGACCCCGACACCGGCCAGCCCTACCCGGTCGACCCCGGCACCGGCATCCCCTACGACCCCGACACCGGCCTGCCCATCACCTACGACCCCGACACCGGCCAAGTCCTCCCCATCGACCCCACCACCGGAGAACCCGTCAACCTCGGGGAGACACCCCCAACCC
>NZ_JBHMIV010000105.1:0-589 GCF_048060475.1 Nocardiopsis sp. LOL_012
ACTTCCACCGCCGTATCGTCCGTGAGGGCGCCGCCCAGGCCTGAAAGGGACCCCCGCCGTGATCACCGTCCGCGACCTGTCCAAGTCCTTCGGCCCCCGCACCCTGTGGCAGGGCCTGGACCTCGACCTGCCCCCCGGGCAGGTTCTCGCCCTGACCGGCCCCTCCGGGGCGGGCAAGACCACCCTGCTCAACTGCCTGGGCCTGCTGGAGTCCCCCACCGGCGGCACCATCGCCTACCAGGGCCGCGACCTGACCCGCCTGCGCGCGGGCGGGCGGCGCCGCTTCCGCCGCGACCACCTGGGCTACCTGTTCCAGAACTACGCGCTGATGGAGAACGCCACGGTGCGCGAGAACCTGGACGTGGCCCGCCGCGACCGCCCGGCCCAGGCCGAGGCGCTGGAGCGGGTGGGCCTGGCCGGACGCGCCAAGGAGCGGGTGCACCACCTCTCCGGCGGCGAGCAGCAGCGGGTGGCCCTGGCCCGCCTGCTGGTCAAACGCCCCTCCCTGGTGCTGGCCGACGAGCCCACCGGCGCCCTGGACGAGGGCAACGGGCGGATGGTGATCGACACCCTGCGCGCCATGGCCGCC
>NZ_JBHMIV010000106.1:0-576 GCF_048060475.1 Nocardiopsis sp. LOL_012
CTGGCGGGCCAGGGTGCTCTCTGGGTCCTCCGGGGAGCCGAGCAGTTCACGCTGCCAGAGCGTGTAGTCGGCGTACTGCACGGCCGGCTCCGGCCAGGCGGGGGCGTGCCCGGCGGCCCGCGCCCGGTAGGCCTCCTCCAGACCGGTCATGAGCACCCGCATGGAGGCGCCGTCGCCGGCGATGTGGTGCAGCAGCAGGCGCAGCACGCACCCGCCCCCCTCCTCCACCAGGCGCGCCCGAATCGGCAGCTCCCCCGAAAGGTCGAAACGGTGCCCGGCGAGCGGAGCCCCCTCCTCGTCCCCCGCAACCACACGCTCGAAGACCAGGGCGGACCGTGCCTCCTCGGGGGTGAGGACGTGCTGGTAGGGCTCACCCTCAGCCTCACGGAACACCGTCCGCAACGCCTCGTGCCGCTCCACCACGTCCCCCAGCGCCCCCTCAAGCACACCGGCGTCCACACCACCGTCGACCCTCAGAGAGAACGGGATGTTGTACGTCGCACTCGGCCCCTCAAGACGGTCCAGGAACCACAGCCTGCGCTGCGCGAACGACAACGGCACCCGCTCCGGACGCTC
>NZ_JBHMIV010000107.1:0-574 GCF_048060475.1 Nocardiopsis sp. LOL_012
TCGATGAGGTCCCAGATCTGGCTGGCGCCGTCGTGGGGGTCCCACTGGGAGAGGCGGTCGCCCTGGCGGGTGCTCCAGGCCCACACCTCCAGCGCCATGCCGCTGTGGCGGTTGACCAGCTGCACCCCGCCCGCCCGGTCCACTGGCATCCACTGCTGGTTGGCGCCGCCCAGGTCGTCGTACTGGCGGATCTCCGCGCCGCCCTGGGTGCTCCACTCCCACACGTCGACGGCCTTGCCGCTGCCCCGGTTGACGATGCGGTAGTAGCCGTCCCCTGCGGGCACGAAGCGGAACTGCTGGGCGGCGCTGTCGTTGCGCTCCCACTGCACCAGTTCGGTGCCGTTGGCGGTGGAGCCGTCGGGGACGTCGGCGACCAGGCCGCTGCGGTGGTTCTGGAGCAGGTAGTAGGCGTCGGTGTCGATCTGCACGGCCTGGGCGGGGGAGGCCGCGAGGGTGGTCAGGGCCAGGGCGGTGGCCAGGGCGGTGAGCAGGGCCAGGGTCCGGCGGGCGATGCCGGGCCCCGGCCGTGTGCGGTGGGTGGGGGGTCGAAGGCGCACGGTGGCTCCTCGGGGGG
>NZ_JBHMIV010000108.1:0-537 GCF_048060475.1 Nocardiopsis sp. LOL_012
GGCCGACTCCTCCGACCACGGCCTGGACGGCACCCTCAACGCCGACCCCGCCACCGCCTGGAACCGCGCCTTCAACGACGTGACGTTCATGCCCGGCGTGACCTTCGACGGCGCCGGAGAGTACATCAGCGCCCCCTCGGCCATCCGCACCGACCGCTCCTGGAGCGTGGCCGCCTGGGTGCGCCTGGACGAGGCCTCGGGCAACGGCACCATGGTCTCCCAAACCGGCGCCCACCAGTCCGGCTTCCTGCTGGGCCACCAGTCCGGATTCAACGACCACTGGGTCCTGGAGACCACCGCCTCAGACGTCGCCGGATCCGCCGCCGGCCCCTGGTCACGCGCCATCTCCAACCACGCCGCCCAATTCGGCCGCTGGACCCACCTGGCCGCCACCTACGACCACACCCGCCAAGAACTCGCCCTCTACGTTGACGGCATCCGCCAAAGCACCACCGGCACCTGGGACAGCGCCTGGCACTCCCCGCACGGGATGGTGATCGGCCGCGCGTGGCGGTTGGGGGAGGAGGACCTGTTCGC
>NZ_JBHMIV010000109.1:0-536 GCF_048060475.1 Nocardiopsis sp. LOL_012
CGCGCCGGTCACGGCCCCGCTGGTCACGGTCGTCGCGCCGCTGGTAACCGCTGCCGCGGTCGTCACGGCCCCGGAAACCACCACGGCCATCACGGTCGTCACGCCGACCCCGATAGCCACCGCGATCGTCGCGGTCACGGCCTCCCCGGTCCCCCGAACTCCTGTAGCCGGATCGGGACCGGTCACCACTCCGACCGCCCGTCCCCCCGGAGCGGCCTCGGTCGCGTGCGGAGTCCTCGCGGTCTTCCGATCGGCTGTCCTCAGTCATCAACCCGCCCGTAAACACTCAAAAGCGCCACCACCGTGATGAGTGGCAGCGCGTCAGTAATCTTCTCCACAGCTTACGGCATCTACTCGAAGATCATCACCATCGTCGGCCTGGCCGGTGCAACGGCAGCGGAACAGCGGCAAACGCGGCGAGAGATGAATCTCCATCGGCACGCCCCAGAAGCTTCACATGTTCACAAGCCCCGACACAAAAAAGAAAGGACCGGAGCCGCCCCCACAAGGAACGACCCCGACCCCTTCTTCAACAA
>NZ_JBHMIV010000110.1:0-519 GCF_048060475.1 Nocardiopsis sp. LOL_012
GCAAGTGGGTCACCGACGTGACCGAGTTCTCCGTCGGCGGCGAGAAGGTCTACCTCTCGCCGGTCCTGGACCCGTTCGACCGATCCGTGGTCGCCTACTCGATCGGTCCGTCCTCGAGCGTGGGTCTGGTCCTGTCCTCGCTGCGGGGGGGCGATCACCACCCTGTCCGAAGGACAGCGGCCCCTGGTCCACTCCGACCAGGGCTTCCAGTACCGGCACGCGAGCCGGCGCATGCTGCTGGACGCACACGGGATGGCTCAGTCGATGTCCCGCAGGGGCAACTGCCTCGACAACGCCGTCATCGCGTGCTTCTTCGGCCACCTCAAGTCAGAGATCTTCCAGTCCGGCCGTCCTGAGACGGCCGACCAGCTCGTCACCGCGATCGAGGAGTACATCCGCTGGTACAACACCGAGCGCATCCACACACGGCTTGAGGGCCTGAGCCCGGTCCAGTACCGGGCTCAGGCCCTCGTGGCCTAGCCTCTCAACTACCGGTCCGACTTCCGGGGAGCAGTTCAC
>NZ_JBHMIV010000111.1:0-514 GCF_048060475.1 Nocardiopsis sp. LOL_012
CACGCCTGGTCCACGACGTCCTCTTCGCCCCCGACCCCCGGCAAAGACTCGCCCTGTGGCTGAACCAAGCCGGCGCCGCGGGCCGCGCCGCCCAGGCCTTCAACGGCTTCCCCACCCCCGACACACTCCTCGAACAGGCCCGCCTCCTCGACCAGGCCCTGGCCCTCAACCCCCTGCCCGAACCCCTCATCGCCCACCGCGGCCTGGACCACATCGGGTTCATGGCCGGACACGACCCCGACGACCTCCAAACACTGGTGGGAACGACCCAAACCGAACCGGGCTACCTGTCCACCTCCCTGGGCGCAAACGCCCACCTGCCCAACTGGAACCACCGGATGCCCATCGAGCTCCACCTCGCCCTGCCCACAGGAACACACGGCCTCTGGCCCGGACGCCACAGCCGCGTCCCCGCCCAGAGAGAACTGATCCTCCCGCGCGGCACCCGCTACCGCATCAAACGCGCCGCCATCAACTCCGAGGGCATCCTCCACCTACACGCCGACGTCCTCCC
>NZ_JBHMIV010000112.1:0-494 GCF_048060475.1 Nocardiopsis sp. LOL_012
GCGCCCGGTACGGGTGTGGTGATGGCCGACGGGTCGAGGGTGCCGATCGAGGACGTCGAGGTCGGGGACCGGGTCCTGGCGACTGACCCGGAGACGGGCGAGCAGGAGGCCCGGACGGTGGCGGCGACGATCGTCGGTGAGGGTTCCCGGACCCTGGTCGAGATCACGGTGGATGCGACCACCGAGCGGCAGGCTCCGCCCGAGGGCGGGTCGGCCGGCACCGACAGTGTGTCGGAGGTTCCGGGGCCGGTGGCGGTCGGGGACGTGGTGGTGGCCACCGGCGGGCACCCGTTCTGGGTGCCGGAGCTGGAGGCGTGGGTCGAGGCGGTCGACCTGGCTCCGGGGATGTGGCTGCAGACCTCGGCGGGCACGTGGGTGCAGGTGTCGGCTGTCGAGGTCGACACGCAGCACGCCCGGGTGCACAACCTGACGGTCGCGGGGCTGCACACCTACCATGTGGAGGCGGGGGACCTCGACCTCCTCAACCACAACTG
>NZ_JBHMIV010000113.1:0-483 GCF_048060475.1 Nocardiopsis sp. LOL_012
GCTGTTGGGTGCGGGCGGGGTGTCCTCGGTTTCTCCCAGCGGCCACACCAGCGCCTCCTGGTCGGAGGATCGGGTGCTGTCGCCTTGGTGTGTGTTGGCGGTGCCGGTGCTGTTGTCGGTGGTCTGTGTGGTGGTCGGGGGAGCGGTGTTCTCGTCCCTGGCCGGGGTGTTGCTCCTGTCCTCCGTTCCGTCGTTGCCCTCGGTCTCGGTGCTGTCAGGGCGGGTGACGGTGTCGTGCACGGCTGGGGTCTGGTCGGTGGTCTCGCTCCCTCCCCCGTTCCGTCCGCTGGTGTCGGTAGCTCCGGTGGGGTGCGCGCGAGGTGCGCCGGTCGGGGTGGCGCTGGTGGGGCTGGCCTGTCCGGTGGGGGGTGGTGCGGTGGTGCCGGGTGCGGGTGCGGGTGCGATGCCGGTGAGTTCGGTGTCGGTGAAGACGCTGATGTCGGTGTTGCTGTTGGCCCAGGGCAGGGGGGAGGAGGGGAGGGC
>NZ_JBHMIV010000114.1:0-474 GCF_048060475.1 Nocardiopsis sp. LOL_012
CGGGGGCGGCGTTCCTGGTGACCCGTGAGGGGCTGGCCGGGCGGGTGGACACGCCGCACGCACCGGTCCTGGTGGACGCCGACGCGGCCGTGATCGCGTCCCTGCCCCGGACACCGCCGGCGGTGGTCCTCGACCCGGCCGACGGGGTGTGTGTGATGTTCACGTCGGGGTCGACGGGTCGGCCCAAGGGGGTGCTGGCTCCGCACCGTGCGGTGGTGGGCACGTTCCTGGGGCAGGACTTCGCCGACTTCGGTCCGGATCAGGTGTGGTTGCAGTGCGCTCCGGTGTCCTGGGACGGGTTCGTGCTGGAGTTCTGGGGTGCGCTGGTGTCGGGTGCGGCGTGTGTGTTGCAGCCGGAGCGCTCTCCCGAGCCGGGGCGGATCGCGGCGTTGGCTGCGGCGGAGGGTGTGACCACGCTGTGGTTGTCGGCGGGGCTGTTCAATCTGCTGTTGGATGAGTATCCGGAGACGTTCG
>NZ_JBHMIV010000115.1:0-474 GCF_048060475.1 Nocardiopsis sp. LOL_012
CGAACGTCTCCGGATACTCATCCAACAGCAGATTGAACAGCCCCGCCGACAACCACAGCGTCGTGACGCCGTGCTCCGCGGCCAGGGACTCGATGAGTTCGGGCTCGGGGGCCTGCCCCGGCTGGAGGACGCAACGGGCACCGTTGAGCAGCGCGCCCCAGAACTCCAGGACGAACCCGTCCCAGGAGAGCAGCGCGCTCTGCAGCCACACCTGGTCCGGACCGAAGTCGGCGAAGTCCTGGCCCCGCAGGGTGCCGACCACCGCGCGGTGCGGGGCCAGCACCCCCTTGGGCCGACCCGTCGACCCCGACGTGAACATCACACACACGCCATCCTCGGGGCCGATCTCGATCCCGGGGGCGTCGCCGGGGCGGCCCGCGATCACGGCCGCGTCGGCGTCCACCAGGACCGGGGCGTGCGGCGTGTCCACCCGCCCGGCCAGCCCCTCACGGGTCACCAGGAACGCCGCCCCCG
>NZ_JBHMIV010000116.1:0-451 GCF_048060475.1 Nocardiopsis sp. LOL_012
GCGGTGATCTGTTCGTGCAGGTGGGGCCAGGCGTTCCTGAGGGCGGGGTGCAGGGGCAGGGTGGTGGCCTCGGCGGCGGGGACCCAGCGCAGTTCGCTGCTCTCGCGGCCTTTGGGGGTCAGGGTGGGCAGGTCGGGGACGTAGGCCAGGAAGGTGTCGTAGCGCCAGAGGGTGAGGTCTTCGGCGTGGGTGCCGATGAGTTCGGGTTCTCCCAGGTCGCCGGTGACTTCTTCGGAGAATTCGCGGAAGGCCGCCTCCCGGGGGGACTCGTCGCGGTCGAGGGCTCCGCCGGGGAAGGCCCAGGTGCCGCCACCGTCGGTCTCGGCGGCACGGTGCTGGAGCAGGACGTGGGGGGTTCCGTCGGGGTGGAGGGAGTAGAGCAGGAGTCCGGCGGCGCCGTAGCGGCCCCAGCGTCGGGTGCCGTCGGGCAGCCGTACCCATCCGTCACCGC
>NZ_JBHMIV010000117.1:0-429 GCF_048060475.1 Nocardiopsis sp. LOL_012
CGCCCATCACCGACAGCAGGCCGTCGCTCTTGTCGGCCACGCCGTCGGTGAGGCCGCCGAAGCCGCCCAGGGAGACGATCGCGATGATCGGCACGATGAGCAGGGCGAGCCACATCATCACGGCCTGCACGACGTCCGTCAGGGAGACTGCGAGGAAGCCGCCCAGAACGGTGTAGAGCACGACGATGCCCACACCGATCGCGATGGCGGGCGCCCCACTGAGACCGAAGACCTGGTCGAACAGGGCCTCCATGGCCACCAGGCCCGAGGCCACGTAGAAGAAGTAGAAGACGATGATGAGCAGCGCCGAGATACCCCGCAGCAGCCGCGACGGGTCGTTGAAGCGGTTCTCCAGGAAAGAGGAGAGCGTCAGCGAGTCGGAGTCGCCGCCGGTCCTGGCGTCGGTGACCCGCTCGGTGTAGACCCGCA
>NZ_JBHMIV010000118.1:0-411 GCF_048060475.1 Nocardiopsis sp. LOL_012
GGTGTCGGCGGCGCTGCGGGACGCGGGGGTGGACGCGGGGACGGTGACGATGCTGGAGGCGCACGGTACGGGGACGCCGTTGGGTGATCCGATCGAGGTGGAGGCGCTGACTGAGGCGTTCCGTGCCCACACCGGGCGGCGCCAGTTCTGTGCGATCGGGTCGGTCAAGTCCAATATCGGGCACCTGGAGCCGGCGGCGGGTCTGGCGGGTCTGGCCAAGGTGGTGCTGGCGATGCGTCACCGCACCATTCCGGCCACGCTGCACCTGAGCCGTCCCAATCCGCGGATCGGGTTCGAGAGCGGTCCGTTCTACCCGGTTTCCGAGGCGGTGGCGTGGGAGCCGCCGGAGGGTGTGCCGTTGCGTGCGGGGGTGAGCGCGTTCGGGATGGGCGGGGTCAACGCCCACGTGGT
>NZ_JBHMIV010000119.1:0-408 GCF_048060475.1 Nocardiopsis sp. LOL_012
GGTCGGTGTCGACGCCGGGACCACCTTCCTGGTCACCCTCTCCACGGGGGAGAAGGTGACCCACCCCCGCCACGAGCGGGCCGACCGCGCCCGGCTCGCCCGCGCGCGGCGGGAGCTGGCCCGCAAGGCCAAGGGCAGCGCGAACCGGGACAAGGCCCGCCGCAGGGTGGCGCGGGTGCACGCCCGGATCACCGACCGCAGGAGGGACTTCCTGCACAAGCTCACCACTCGTCTCGTCCGCGAGAACCAAGTGGTCGTGATCGAGGACCTGGCCGTGCGCACCACGGTCAAGAACAGGAAACTCGCCCGCGCGATCTCGGACGCGGCGTGGCGGGAGCTGCGGTCCGTGCTGGAGTACAAGTGCGCCTGGCGGGGGCGGGAGCTGGTCGTGGTGGGCCGGTTCTTTCC
>NZ_JBHMIV010000120.1:0-404 GCF_048060475.1 Nocardiopsis sp. LOL_012
ACCTCCCCGGGTTCGATCCTGAAGCCGCGGACCTTGACCTGGGCGTCGACGCGGCCGACCACCACCAGCTCTCCGTCGGCGGTCCACCGGCCCAGGTCACCGGTCCGGTACATCCGCTCCCCCGGGCCACCGAAGGGGTCGGCCACGAACCGCTCGGCGGTGGCGCCGGGCTGGCCCAGGTAGCCGTTGGCCAGGCCGATCCCCGCCGCGTACACCTCGCCCACCACGCCGACGGGCACCGGGCGCAGTTGCCCGTCGAGCACGTAGGTGCGCTTGTTGGCCAGCGGGCGGCCGACCGGCACCCCGCTCTCGGGCACGTCGGTGATCGTGGCGGCGTTGGTGAAGATCACCGACTCCACGGGGCCGTAGCCGTGCACCAGCCGCACGTGCGGGAACCGCTCCCG
>NZ_JBHMIV010000121.1:0-403 GCF_048060475.1 Nocardiopsis sp. LOL_012
GGTGGAGGCGAAGCGGCGGATGTCGTCGGCGTCGGGGAAGCGCCCGAACACGTCGGTCAGCAGTCCGCGCATCCCGGATCTGGCGAGCCAGGTCCTGCGTGCCTGTTCGGGGTCGGGGGCGTTCAGGATGGAGTTGACGATGGGTCGCTGCCAGGGGGCCGGAGGGCGCGGGGCGTGTGCGAGGTCCTGCAGGGTGGGGAAGCGGCCGTCGCGTCCCAGATCGAATAGGAGTAGCCCCGGGCCCACGTGTGCGCGCTGCGCTTGCAGGTACGCGGCGATCCGGTCGTCCTGGGCGAGCCGCAGTGCCTGGTTGAACACCACGCTGATACGCATGTAGGTGTCGAGGGCGTCCCGCTGTTCCCGGGGCAGTCGTGTGTGGGCGTGCGGGTTGCGGTGGGGGTCG
>NZ_JBHMIV010000122.1:0-403 GCF_048060475.1 Nocardiopsis sp. LOL_012
GTGATCCAGCAGAAGTCCGACCAGGGGTAGCCCCACTCGGTGCTGTCGTGGGCGATCGCCCTGTAGCCCACCAGTTCGTTCTCGGGCAGGTTGGTGGCGGTCACCGACCGCTCGGAGCCGTAGTCCCAGTAGTAGCCCACGTCTGCGTAGGTGGAGTCGGCGTACTCGCGGGGCTCGGTGCCGTCGATGCGCCACTCCACGCGTAGCTTCAGCTTCTGGTTGCCCCAGTTCTCGCGGGCGTCGTAGTCGCGGATGGTGGCGCGGAAGGTGGTGGTGGTGTCGTTGAGCAGGCGCGGGTTGTCGGGGTCGGTGGAGCACACCCCGCCCAGGGAGTCGGACATGGAGTCGGTGTCGACCTGGTCGGGCTTGTTGTTGTAGTCCACCACCAGCACCGGCGGGTCGT
>NZ_JBHMIV010000123.1:0-402 GCF_048060475.1 Nocardiopsis sp. LOL_012
TCAATCTGCTGTTGGATGAGTATCCGGAGACGTTCGCCCGCGTGCGGCAGGTGATGACCGGTGGTGAGGCGCCGTCGGTGGAGCATCTGCGGCGGTTCCGGGAGCGGTTCCCGGATGTGCGTTTGGTGCACGGCTATGGTCCGGCCGAGGCGATGGTGTTCACCAACGCGGCCACGGTCACGGAGGTGCCCGAGGGCCGGGTGCCGGTCGGCCGCCCCCTGGCCAACAAGCGCACCTACGTGCTGGACGAGGGGCTGCGTCCGGTGCCGCCGGGTGTGGTGGGTGAGCTCTACGTCGCGGGTGTCGGCCTGGGGCACGGGTACGTGAACCGCCCCTCCGCTACCGCCGAGCGGTTCGTGGCCGACCCCTTCGGTGGCCCGGGGGAGCGGATGTACCGGACCG
>NZ_JBHMIV010000124.1:0-396 GCF_048060475.1 Nocardiopsis sp. LOL_012
ACCGACACCGCCCTGACCGGCATCAACACCCTCCGCAACCACCCACCCCACACCACAAACAGCACAGAGAACCCCACAAACACAGACACAGACAGCGGCCGGACCCCCGCCACCCAGAACCCGGCCAGCGCCCGCACCACCCACAACAGCCCCAGCAGCCCCAACAGCCCCAACAGCCCCAACAGCCAGAGTCCGAACACTCAGAACCAGGACCACAACACCAACCCCGAGGACAACCCCTACCTCGACGGCTTCACCGACGAACTCAACACCCGCCCCGCCACCCCGTCAGACGCCCCGGACACCGCCAACAGCGGCGCCACCTCCCCACCCGACCTCTACGACACTCCACCCGCCACACCCCGAACAGCGCCCTCCCCCCTCCAAGGCCCCCTC
>NZ_JBHMIV010000125.1:0-392 GCF_048060475.1 Nocardiopsis sp. LOL_012
GACGAGCGCCCCGAGCTGAAGGCGTGCCACGCCTTCCTCCACCCCGGCGACACCCTCGTCGTCCCCTTGCTGGACCGCTACGGCCGCTCCCTCCAGGACCTGGTGACCATGGTCGCCGACCTGCGCACCCGCGAGATCGGCTTCACCTCCCTGCACGAGAAGCTCGACACCACCACCCCCGGCGGACGCCTGGTCTTCCACGTCTTCGCCGCCCTGGCCGAGTTCATCCGCGAGCTCATCGTGGCCGGCACCCACGAGGGCCTGGCCGCCGCCCAGTCCCGAGGCCGTGTTGGCGGGCGCCCCAGCGTAGTCAACGCCGACCTGATCCGCGCGGCCCGCGACATGCTCCCCAACCCCGAGTACTCGGTGACCTCCATCGCCAAGCTGCTCGG
>NZ_JBHMIV010000126.1:0-385 GCF_048060475.1 Nocardiopsis sp. LOL_012
CCGACAAGAGCGACGGCCTGCTGTCGGTGATGGGCGGGACCTCGCTCAACGCCGAGACCCTCGCCTGGGAGTCCACCGACGCCCTCGGCTGGGTGGTCATCATCTCCGGTCTGGCCTGGGGCCTGGGCTACTTCGGACAGCCGCACATCCTCTCGCGCTACATGGGCATCACCTCGGTCAAGCACATCCGCAAGGCCGGGATCATCAGCGTCTCCTGGGCGGTCAGCGCCATGGCGCTCGCCGTCATCGTCGGCTTCGTGGGCGTCGCCTACTTCGACACCCCGCTGGAGAACGCCGAACAGGTCTTCCCGATGCTCATCGAGTCCCTGACCCATCCGCTGGTGGCGGGTGTGCTGCTCGCGGCGATCCTCGCCGCGGTGATGAG
>NZ_JBHMIV010000127.1:0-381 GCF_048060475.1 Nocardiopsis sp. LOL_012
GACGGTCCAGGAACCACAGCCTGCGCTGCGCGAACGACAACGGCACCCGCTCCGGACGCTCACGGGGGGCGAGTTCCGGACGGTCGGCGGTGCCCACCGCCACGGCGAGCCTCGGCGCGAGCGCGGCGACCGTGGGGTGGGTGAAGACCTCACGCAGACCCACCTCCACCCCGAAGGCCGCACCGATCCGGCCCACCAGCCGCGCCGCCAGCAGCGAGTGCCCGCCCAGGTCGAAGAAGGAATCGTCCACCGTCACCGACCCCACACCCAGCACCTCAGCGAACAGCGCGCACAGCACCCCCTCCCGGGCATCGCGCGGAGCCCGGCCCCGCGAGAGCGCCCCGAAATCGGGCTCGGGCAGCGCACGCCGGTCCAGCTTCC
>NZ_JBHMIV010000128.1:0-373 GCF_048060475.1 Nocardiopsis sp. LOL_012
CCTGGAGGCGGCGCTGGGGGACGTGGTGGAGCGGCACGAGGCGCTGCGGACCGTGTTCCCCTCCCACGAGGGCGAACCCCACCAGCGGATCCTGCCTCCGCAGGACGCCCGTCCCGGTCTGGCCCTGCTCGAACCCGGCGCGGACGGGTGGGACGGAGCCCTCGACGCCGCGGTGCGGCACACGTTCGATCTGGAGCGGGACGTGCCGGTGCGGGCGTGGCTGCTGCGCGAGTCGGAGCGTGAGCACGTGCTGGTGCTGGTGGTGCACCACATCGCCGGTGACGGGTGGTCGATGGGTCCGCTGCTGCGGGATCTGGGGCGGGCCTACCGGGACCGGTCGCGGGGCGCGGTGCCGGACTGGGAGCCGCTGGAG
>NZ_JBHMIV010000129.1:0-353 GCF_048060475.1 Nocardiopsis sp. LOL_012
CGTTGGAGCGGGTGGCCCGGGAGAACGGGTGCACGCTGTACATGGTGTTGCAGGCGGCGGTGGCGGTGGCGCTGACGCGGTTGGGTGCGGGTACGGACGTGCCGTTGGGTGTGCCGGTGGCGGGTCGTGGCCATGGTGCGTTGGAGGATCTGGTGGGGTTCTTCGTGAACACGCTGGTGGCGCGGGTGGACACCTCGGGTGCGCCGTCGTTGCGTGAGGTGCTGGGTCGGGTGCGGGAGCGGTCGTTGGCCGATCTGGAGCACCAGGACGTGCCGTTCGAGCATCTGGTGGAGGTGGTCAACCCGGTGCGGTCGGCGGCGCGCAACCCCTTGTTCCAGGTCATGCTCACCCTC
>NZ_JBHMIV010000130.1:0-350 GCF_048060475.1 Nocardiopsis sp. LOL_012
CCACCACAAGCCCAACACCCGACGGCCTCCGCACCCGTGCCCGCACCCTCCACGACGAGGCCGACCGGGCCCAGGACACCGCCGACACCCTCAACTCCTGGGCCCACACCGCCGAGACGAACCCCGGCACCCCCCGCCCCCTCACCCGGGACCAGCAACACCTCATCGACCACGCCCGAGAGGCCGCCCGCTCCGCCCAACAACGCGCACACCGCCTACGCGAGAGCGCCCACGCACTCACCCGCGCCCACACCCTCACCCAACAGGCCCCCCACAGCGACGAAACCGCCACCGCCCAAGCCCAAGCCGACCAGCACTACCAGAACACCCGCCACCTCCTCCCCCCCACC
>NZ_JBHMIV010000131.1:0-338 GCF_048060475.1 Nocardiopsis sp. LOL_012
GTCAGCGAGTCGGAGTCGCCGCCGGTCCTGGCGTCGGTGACCCGCTCGGTGTAGACCCGCAGCCGGGGTGCCAGCAGGATCCAGCTTCCCGCGAAGCCGGCGGCCAGACCCACCGCGATCCACGCCTCACCCAGACCGGAGACGTAGATGGCGCCGGGCAGGCCCAGCAGCAGCCAACCGCTGAAGTCACTGGCGTTGGCGCTGAGGCCGGCCACCCAACTGTTGAGTTTGCGGCCGCCGAGTACGAAGTCCGACTGCGAGGTCGTGCTCTTGTAGACCCAGAGGCCGATGCCGACCATGCCGGCGAGATACAGCACGAAGGTCACCACGGACCCGAG
>NZ_JBHMIV010000132.1:0-338 GCF_048060475.1 Nocardiopsis sp. LOL_012
CAGCCGCCTACCGGCGGTTGGGGGCCTTGGCCCCGTCGCGGGTCGCCCCGCGGCCTTCCTGCTTCACCGTCGGCCGCCCCGTCCGGGAGGACTCCCGTTGAGGTCTCACACCGGCTCCACAGGCCACGACCGCCAGCCCGGCGGCCTCCAGATTGCGCGCCGCGTTCACGTCCCGGTCGTGCACGGCGCCGCAGCGCGCACACGTCCACTCACGCACGTTCAACGCCCTCTTCCCGTTCACATACCCGCAGCCCGCCGCCGAGCACAGCCGGGGGAGGGAAAGAACCGGCCCACCACGACCAGCTCCCGCCCCCGCCAGGCGCACTTGTACTCCAGCA
>NZ_JBHMIV010000133.1:0-325 GCF_048060475.1 Nocardiopsis sp. LOL_012
CAGGGAGCGTTCCAGGCCCATGGTGCGTCCGGACTCGATGCGGCTGACGGTGCTCTGGGACAGGCCGGTCATGGCCGCCACGCTCGTCTGGTCCAGGCCGTGGGCGCTTCTGCGCAGGAGCCGGATCACTTCGGCGGCGTCGTAGTCCGACAATGCGGACATGACCTCTGTATTGTCCCAGAATCCCGGGGGGATACAGGAACAGGAAGGGGAGGAACCGGACCGGGAGCGTCCATAGTTTCCGCAGTTCATCGGCTGCTTTCTCGGGGCGAGGGAAGGGATATGCATATCGTATCCGCAGCGCCCTCCGATGAATATGCACGCG
>NZ_JBHMIV010000134.1:0-325 GCF_048060475.1 Nocardiopsis sp. LOL_012
CGGTGTCGCCGAGGTCGGCCAGGGTCGGGGGGCGGTGGTGGGGGGTGAGTTCGTAGAGGGGCCAGCCGGGGCCGGTCTGTTGGCGGATCTGGTGGAGTGTGTGGGTGTGTTCGGTGGGGTTGGTGGTGCGTAGGAGGAGGTTGAGGGGGCGGGCGGTGGAGGTGTAGCGCCGGAGGGCTTGCTGCTGTTCGGGGGAGAGGCGGGGGAAGGCGTGGGGGTTGCGTCCGGGGTGGCCCAGGACCTGCTCGCCGTAGGCGTAGCCGTCGTTGTTGGTGGTGAAGGTGCGGTATCCGTCCGGGGTGATCTGGCCCGGGGCGTCGTGTGG
>NZ_JBHMIV010000135.1:0-325 GCF_048060475.1 Nocardiopsis sp. LOL_012
CTCGGGGTTGGTGTTGTGGTCCTGGTTCTGAGTGTTCGGACTCTGGCTGTTGGGGCTGTTGTGGGTGGTGCGGGCGCTGGCTGGGTTCTGGGTGGCGGGGGTCCGGCCGCTGTCTGTGGTGCCGCTGTCGGTTCCGGGTGCGGTGGCCCCGCTGGTGGTGTTCGTCGCGATGTGGGTGAACGTGGTCGGGGCGGCTGTACGGGGGCCGTCTTGGTGGGGGGGCGGGTCGTTGCGGGTCGCGGCGGGTTCGGCGGTGTGGTCGGGGGTGTGTGGTGGGGTGGCGGTGTTCTCGTTGCTGGTTGGGGTGCGCGGGTCGGTTGCCGGA
>NZ_JBHMIV010000136.1:0-306 GCF_048060475.1 Nocardiopsis sp. LOL_012
CAACTCGGACCTGGCTTTCACCGGTGACTACGTGATCGGTGGCAACTACAACGGGTTCGTCGTCTACGACATCTCGGAGCCGGAGTCGCCGGAGGTCGTCTCCGAGGTGCTGTGCCCGGGGGGGCAGGGCGACGTGAGCGTCAGCGGCGACCTGCTCTACTTCTCCGTCGACTACGCCCGCGCCGGCACCGAGTGCGGGGCTCCGTCCACGTCCACCAGGAACCCCGACGGGTTCGAGGGCATCCGGATCTTCGACATCTCGGACAAGGCCGCCCCGCAGTACGTGGCGGCGGTGCGCACCGACTG
>NZ_JBHMIV010000137.1:0-289 GCF_048060475.1 Nocardiopsis sp. LOL_012
TCAACTCCGAGGGCATCCTCCACCTACACGCCGACGTCCTCCCCCCCGCGCCGACACCGACGGAGCCAGGGGCAGACCCCTCCGGCCACGACATCACCCTGGTCATGCACACCGGTGTACCCGGCATCGCCGAATACACCGACGATGCGTCACGGGAACGGAACGAGCAGGAACCGACCACCGACCAGGACGGGCCTAGGCTGCCGACCAATGACACCCGAGGCGTTCCCGGCACCGACCGCTCCGGAGAGGACCCGGGCACGGGATCGTCGGACACCACCACCCTGGC
>NZ_JBHMIV010000138.1:0-277 GCF_048060475.1 Nocardiopsis sp. LOL_012
ACCCGGCGAAGTCGATGGTGACCTGCTCGGCGGCGAAGGCCGCTTCGATGTGGGGGCGCAGCCCCACCGGCCGGGAGAAGGGGCGGGCGTCCGGGACGGGCGCGGTCGGGGCGCCGTTGCGTGCGGAGCCGTTGTGGCCGTGGGCGGGGCGGTGGGCGGGTAGGGGTGTCCGTTCGGTCCGGTGGCCAGGGGTGCTTGGAGTGCGTGCAGGACCTGCAGGGAGCGTTCCAGGCCCATGGTGCGTCCGGACTCGATGCGGCTGACGGTGCTCTGGGAC
>NZ_JBHMIV010000139.1:0-277 GCF_048060475.1 Nocardiopsis sp. LOL_012
TTGGCCGTCAACGGCAACCGCTCCAGCACCACCACCGCCGACGGCACCATGTGCTCCGGCAGCACCCGCGCGGCCTCGGAGACGACGACCCTGCGATCCAGCTCCACGCCGTCCTCGGCCACCGCGTAGGCGACCAGTCGGCGCTCCCCGGTCGTGGAGCCGTGCGCGACCACCGCGGCCTGGGCGATCCCCGGCAGGGCGGCGAGGGCGTTCTCCACCTCCCCGGGTTCGATCCTGAAGCCGCGGACCTTGACCTGGGCGTCGACGCGGCCGACCA
>NZ_JBHMIV010000140.1:0-276 GCF_048060475.1 Nocardiopsis sp. LOL_012
CGTTGTTGGTGGTGAAGGTGCGGTATCCGTCCGGGGTGATCTGGCCCGGGGCGTCGTGTGGCACGAGCAGGGGTGCGGGGGCGGTGTGTGTTTGCGGGGGTGCCTGTGGTGCGGGGGGCTGTTGGGTGTGCGGCGTGGTGTGGGCTGTGAGGGGGACCGGCGCGGTGCGCAGGACCTCGGCGGTGAGGAAGGTGTGGCCGTCACGTTCTGAGACGTCGGTGATGCGGTAGCTGATGCCGCGGGCGAGGACCAGTTGTCTCGGGTTCGGGCCGTGTG
>NZ_JBHMIV010000141.1:0-276 GCF_048060475.1 Nocardiopsis sp. LOL_012
CGCGGGAGATCTACGAGTTCCTGGACTCGTACGTGATCGGTCAGGACGCGGCGAAGAAGGCCCTGTCGGTGGCGGTGTACAACCACTACAAGCGTGTGCGGCCTGCGGGGGAGCGCCCGGGCGAGGAGGGTGTGGAGATCGCCAAGTCCAACATCCTGCTGCTGGGCCCGACGGGGTCGGGCAAGACGCTGTTGGCGCAGACGCTGGCGCGGATTCTGAACGTGCCGTTCGCGATCGCCGACGCCACGGCGCTGACCGAGGCGGGGTATGTGGGCG
>NZ_JBHMIV010000142.1:0-275 GCF_048060475.1 Nocardiopsis sp. LOL_012
GACGGTCCAGGAACCACAGCCTGCGCTGCGCGAACGACAACGGCACCCGCTCCGGACGCTCCATGCGGAGCGGCTCGGGGTTCCAGGCCTCACGGGAGGCACCAGCGGTCTCCACCAGGTGCTCGGCGAGCGCGGACACCGTCGGCCGGGCGAAGACCTCGCGCAGGGTCGGCGCCGCACCGAAGGCCGTGCCGATCCGGCTGATCAACCGTGCGGCGAGCAGGGAGTGCCCGCCCAGGTCGAAGAAGGAGTCGTCGATCGTCACCGACTCCAGG
>NZ_JBHMIV010000143.1:0-263 GCF_048060475.1 Nocardiopsis sp. LOL_012
ACCCGGCGAAGTCGATGGTGACCTGCTCGGCGGCGAAGGCCGCTTCGATGTGGGGGCGCAGTCCCACCGGTCGGGAGAAGGGGCGGGCGGTCGGGGCGCCGTTGCGTGCGGAGCCGTTGTGGCCGTGGGCGGGGGCGGTGGGCGGGTAGGGGTGTCCGTTCGGTCCGGTGGGCAGGGGTGCTTGGAGTGCGTGCAGGACCGTCAGGGAGCGTTCCAGGCCCATGGTGCGTCCGGACTCGATGCGGCTGACGGTGCTCTGGGAC
>NZ_JBHMIV010000144.1:0-262 GCF_048060475.1 Nocardiopsis sp. LOL_012
GGCAACCGCTCCAGCACCACCACCGCCGACGGCACCATGTGCTCCGGCAACACCTCCGACACTGAGGCACGGACACGGGCGGGGTCGATGTCGGCGCCCGCCGGGACCACGTAGGCGACCAGCCGGAGCTCCCCGGTCGTGGAACCGTGCGCGATCACGGCGGCTTGGTCGACCTCCCGGTCCGCCACGAGGGCGTTCTCCACCTCGCCGGGCTCGATGCGGAAGCCGCGGACCTTGACCTGGGCGTCGGCCCGGCCCACCA
>NZ_JBHMIV010000145.1:0-256 GCF_048060475.1 Nocardiopsis sp. LOL_012
GGGCTGTGAGGGGGACCGGCGCGGTGCGCAGGACCTCGGCGGTGAGGAAGGTGTGGCCGTCGAAGTCGGAGACGTCGGTGATGCGGTAGCTGGTGCCGCGCGGGAGGATCAGTTCCCGTTGTGAGGGGTCTCCGCTGTGTGCTCCCAGCCAGTGGCTGGGGGTGCCGGCCGGGACCGTGAGCAGGAGGGTGAAGCCCGCCTTCTTCCAGCCGGGGGTCAGTCCCAGGGAGGTGGACAGGTAGCCCGGTTCGGTCTG
>NZ_JBHMIV010000146.1:0-255 GCF_048060475.1 Nocardiopsis sp. LOL_012
GCTCTGGCAGCGTGAACTGCTCGGCTCCCCGGAGGACCCAGAGAGCACCCTGGCCCGCCAGACGGAGTACTGGCGCGGCGCGCTGGCGGACGCGCCGGAGGAACTCGCGCTGCCCTTCGACCGGCCCCGGCCGACGCAGGCCTCCCACCTGGGGGCCGCGGTCCCGCTCGTACTCGCGCCCGAACTCCAGGAGACGTTGGAGCGGGTGGCCCGGGAGAACGGGTGCACGCTGTACATGGTGTTGCAGGCGGCGGT
>NZ_JBHMIV010000147.1:0-255 GCF_048060475.1 Nocardiopsis sp. LOL_012
GCTCTGGCAGCGTGAACTGCTCGGCTCCCCGGAGGACCCAGAGAGCACCCTGGCCCGCCAGTCGGAGTACTGGCGTGGTGTGTTGGCGGGTGTGCCGGAGGAGTTGGCGCTGCCGTTCGACCGTGTGCGTCCGGTGCGTTCGTCGGGTGTGGGTGGTTCGGTCGAGGTGGAGGTTCCCGAGGGGTTGTCGGGGGCGTTGGAGCGGGTGGCCCGGGAGAACGGGTGCACGCTGTACATGGTGTTGCAGGCGGCGGT
>NZ_JBHMIV010000148.1:0-253 GCF_048060475.1 Nocardiopsis sp. LOL_012
AGCACCACCACCGCCGACGGCACCATGTGCTCCGGCAACACCTCCGACAGCGCGGACCGCAACCGCACCGCCTCCGGCTCCGTGCCGTCCTCGGGCACCGCGTAGGCGACCAGCCGGAGCTCCCCGGTCGTGGAACCGTGCGCGACCACCGCGGCGGCGGCGACTTCGGGAAGACCGGTGAGCGCCGTTTCGACCTCGCCGGGCTCGATGCGGAAGCCGCGGACCTTGACCTGGGCGTCGGCCCGGCCCACCA
>NZ_JBHMIV010000149.1:0-253 GCF_048060475.1 Nocardiopsis sp. LOL_012
GGGTTGCGGTGGGGGTCGTCGAGGATCTGGGCGCCGTAGCGGGCGGCTTCGGCGTCGTCGGCGAAGTGGCGGGTGCCGTTGGGGTCCAGTGATCCTGGAACCGTGTCGGGGCCTCCGGCCGGGGTGTGGCCGGGGTCTGATGCCCCTTCTGTTCGTGGTGGGGTCGGGGCGGTGGTGGGGGTCTCTCGGTGGGCGGTGATCTGTTCGTGCAGGTGGGGCCAGGCGTTCCTGAGGGCGGGGTGCAGGGGCAGGG
>NZ_JBHMIV010000150.1:0-249 GCF_048060475.1 Nocardiopsis sp. LOL_012
CGTTGTTGGTGGTGAAGGTGCGGTATCCGTCCGGGGTGATCTGGCCCGGGGCGTCGTGTGGGACGTGCTGTTGGGCGGGGGTCTCCTCCGGTTCCGGTTCCGGGGCGGGTTCCTGTGCTGTGGGCGGGGTGGGCGGTGTCGGCAGGACCTCGGCGGTGAGGAAGGTGTGGCCGTCCCGTTCTGAGACCTCGGTGATGCGGTAGCTGATGCCGCGGGCGAGGACCAGTTGTCTCGGGTTCGGGCCGTGTG
>NZ_JBHMIV010000151.1:0-248 GCF_048060475.1 Nocardiopsis sp. LOL_012
GGTGGTCAACCCGGTGCGGTCGGCGGCGCGCAACCCCTTGTTCCAGGTCATGCTCACCCTCAGGCACGAGGACCTCGACACCCTCGACCTGGCGGGTACCGGTGCCGTCCCCGAGTTCGGCGACGACCTGGAGGCGGCCAAGTTCGACCTGAGTATCGGGTTCGGGACCGGCTCCGAGGGGTTGACCGGTCGGATCGGGTACGCGGTGGAGCTGTTCGACGAGGTGACGGTGCGGCGGATCGCCGACG
>NZ_JBHMIV010000152.1:0-243 GCF_048060475.1 Nocardiopsis sp. LOL_012
CGCAGTGGCCGGACGGCAGGTGGGCGAGTATCGGTGACTTCCAGCAGGGCGGTTCGTTCCTGAACCCGAACGTTCCCCCCAGCTACATGTGGAACGAGGACACCCTGCGCCTGCGCCTCCACAGGGACGGGCTCTCCTTCCCGCCCTACCAAGAGATCAGGGTGCGCCCCCCGCTGACCGAGGTGTCGGCGGTGTGGGACGCCGAGGGGAAGCTGCGGGTGAGCGCGCACGGGGGGCCGGAGG
>NZ_JBHMIV010000153.1:0-242 GCF_048060475.1 Nocardiopsis sp. LOL_012
TCCGGGGCGTCTGACGGGGTGGCGGGGCGGGTGTTGAGTTCGTCGGTGAAGCCGTCGAGGTGGGGGTTGCCTTCGGGGTTGGTGTTGTGGTTCTGGTCTTGAGTGTTCGGGTTCTGGCTGTTGTGGGTGGTACGGGCGCTGGCCGGGTTCTGAGCACCAGGGGTCTGACCGCTGTCGTTGGTGTTTGTGGTGTGGGGTGGGTGGTTGCGGAGGGTGTTGATGCCGGTCAGGGCGGTGTCGGT
>NZ_JBHMIV010000154.1:0-229 GCF_048060475.1 Nocardiopsis sp. LOL_012
CGACACCTCCACGAGCGGTTCAGGCAGCATCGCCGGCGGCAACCAGATCATCATCCCCGTGAACGCGGCCGTGAACATCTGCGGCAACGCCATCGCCGTACTCGGTGTCGCCGGGGCGGACTGCGCCAGCTTCGTCGAGGTGCTGGAAGAGGAAGCCGAGAAGTCCGGCGACACCTCCACGAGCGGTTCAGGCAGCATCGCCGGCGGCAACCAGATCATCATCCCCGTG
>NZ_JBHMIV010000155.1:0-221 GCF_048060475.1 Nocardiopsis sp. LOL_012
TGAGGTCGTCCAGGGTGGGGAAGCGGCCGTCGCGTCCCAGATCGAACAGGAGCAGGCCCGGCCCGATAGCGGCGCGCATCGTTTCCAGGCGTTCTGCGGTCCCGTTATCGGTGGCCTGAAGCAGGCGGTTGAGCGCTGCGCCGACGCGTATGTAGGTATTGAGGGCGTCCCGCTGTTCCCGGGGCAGTCGTGTGTGGGCGTGCGGGTTGCGGTGGGGGTCG
>NZ_JBHMIV010000156.1:0-217 GCF_048060475.1 Nocardiopsis sp. LOL_012
GAGGGGGCCTTGGAGGGGGGAGGGCGCTGTTCGGGGTGTGGCGGGTGGAGTGTCGTAGAGGCTGTAGTCGTGGTCGTAGAGGTCGGGGAGGGAGGAGGTGTCGGAGCCGGTTCCGTCCTCGGGTGTCCGGGGCAGGGGCGAGGAGGGGAGGGTGGGGGTGTCCGGGGCGTCTGACGGGGTGGCGGGGCGGGTGTTGAGTTCGTCGGTGAAGCCGTCG
>NZ_JBHMIV010000157.1:0-210 GCF_048060475.1 Nocardiopsis sp. LOL_012
TTCGTGTGCGGGGGCGAGGGCTTCCTCGCGCCGCCCCACCTCGGCCAGGCGGTTGGCGAGGTTGTTCAGTGCCATGGCCAGGTCGGGGAGGTAGGCGGCGGGGGCTTGGCCGGCCAGGGTGCGGTAGAGGTCGGCGGCGGGGGCTTGGCCGGCCAGGGTGCGGTAGAGGTCGGCGGCTTCGTGTGCGGGGGCGAGGGCTTCCTCGCGCCG
>NZ_JBHMIV010000158.1:0-202 GCF_048060475.1 Nocardiopsis sp. LOL_012
CGGCCAGCAGCAGGCGTACCAGGACCCGGCACAGGCCGCCTCCGGCCAGCAGCAGGCCTATGCCTACGACCCTCAGCAGGCCTACCAGCAGCAGGTCTACGGTCAGCAGCAGGCGTACCAGGACCCGTCGCAGGCCGCTTCGGGCCAGCAGCAGGCCTACGACCCCTCCGCGCAGCAGGCGTACGGCCAGCAGCAGGCGTAC
>NZ_JBHMIV010000159.1:0-201 GCF_048060475.1 Nocardiopsis sp. LOL_012
GGAAAGAACCGGCCCACCACGACCAGCTCCCGCCCCCGCCAGGCGCACTTGTACTCCAGCATGGACCGCAGCTCCCGCCACGCCGCGTCCGAGATCGCGCGGGCGAGCCGGGCACGGTCGGCCCGCTCGTAGCGGGGGTTGGTCACCTTCTCCCCCGTGGAGAGGGTGACCAGGAAGGTGGTCCCGGCGTCGACACCGACC